>JAEZJR010000056.1 GCA_023415725.1 Acidobacteriota bacterium | reverse complement strand
ACCGTTTCCCCGAGCTTCGCCACTTTCGTTTCTGGCGACACGGCGGCGAACACCTTCACAGCGCAACCTGTGTGCTCGACGACTTACACTGCCGGATCACCTGTTTCCGGCACCTACACCACAAGCTGTAAAGACGCAGCATCTGACAAATACTCGTTCAACTACGTCGCCGGCACTGTCACCGTCAACAAAGCGAACGCAGTTATCACAGTTACGCCATACAGCGTAACTTATGACGGCCAGCCGCATACGGCGACCGGGTCAGCGGTCGGAGCCGGTGGCGAAAATCTAACCTCGCTGCTGGATTTGTCACTGACTACCCATACGAATGCCGGGACCTATTCGAGCGACGGGTGGTCCTTCGCGGGTGATTCTAACCATAATTCGGATAGCGGTACGGTCAACAACCAGATTGACAAGGCCGCCGTTTCGGCGACCGCGGGTGGCGGTACGTCTACATACGACGGTTCGGCAAAATCACCGTCGGCATGTATCGTCACAGGTACGTTCACCGGTTCGCTGAATTGTTCGAACAGCCCGAACACAGTTGGTCCGGATGCAGGCACCTACACTATCGATCCCGCCCCCGGAGGCGATAACCTGAATAATTTCAATATCACATCCGTTCAAGGTTCCTACAAAATTGAACAGGCGGATGCGAACGTTGTCGTAAACGGGTTCAACGGAGTGTACGATGGTACAACACACGGCGCAACAGGAACAGCAACTGGCGTCGGGAATGTTGACCTCAGTGCTGGCCTAAATCTTGGGCAAACGTTTACCAATGTACCGGGCGGCACCGCTCACTGGACATTCGACGGCGGTACAAATTATAAGGATGAGGAAGGTGATGTCGAGATCACAATCGCGCCCAAATCGTTGACGGCCACGGTGGATGCGGTCGACCGCGATTATGACGATACAAACATCGCCATGATTAACGGCTGTACATTCCCCGGAATTGTTGGGGACGATGCGGTTGTATGTGTCGCTGAAGGCTTTACTGCCCTCTTTGCAGACCAACACGTCGGTATTGACAAGCCTGTAATCGTTACCGGCCTTGGTATCGACGGTGTGGATAAAGGCAACTACTCATTCAACGGGACTGGGTCCGGCGCGGCTACCATCACGCCACTGGCAATCCAAGTAAAGGCGGTCACCGACAAAAAGACCTACGACGGAAACGATTCCTCGACTAAGGAACCTAACTTCATGTCGCTTAAGGGCAACGACACTGGAGCAAGTGATCAGAAGTTCGACGCGAAACATGCGGGTACCCGCACGCTGAGCGTGATTCCTGAATCGGTCGTGATCAACGACGAAAACGACGGGAGGAACTACTCAGTCACGTTCACTACAGCCTCCGGGAGTATCGACTCGCTCGCAATTGTCGTGAAGGCAAAAGCGGATACGAAAGTGTACGACGGAAATACTAGCTCCGACGAATTACCTGAATTCGTATCGCTCGTCGGCGGTGACAGCGGCACTTCGACTCAAGTGTTCGACTCGAAGAACGTCGGATCGAGAACGTTGAGTGTTGTTCACTCCAGCGTCTCTATCAACGATGGCAACGACGGTAACAACTACACGTTATCGTTTGAAACCGCCTCGGGTTCAATTTCGGCCAAACCGTTGGCGGCAAGTATCGATGCAGTGAATAAGGTCTACGACGGTACGACAACTGCGACTTTTACTTGTTCGCTTGAAGGGGTTGTGAGCCCCGATGTAGTTAACTGCACCGGTGGTACGGCGAATTTCGCCAATTCGAATGCCGGCATTTGGACGGTGACGGCGACCGGGCTAGGGATCAGCGGCGCTGGTGCCTCTAACTACACTGTAAACTCAACCGCTACAGACACAGCCGAGATCACCAAGGCTTTGCTAACGATCACCGCATCTAGTCATAACGTATTCTTCCTGGCTCCCGTGCCGCAAATCACGCCTAGCTATTCAGGATTCGTCCTTAGCGAAGGTCCCTCAAATCTGACTACGCAGCCGACCTGTACCACCACTTATATGGTCGGGGCGGGAATCGTGGGTAGCCCGTATGAGACAACTTGTTCGGGTGCTACGTCGGGTAATTACTCATTCAGCTACGTGACAGGCACCTTGACCGTTACGGGATACGGATTCGATGGCTTCAAAACCCCGATCGATATGTCTACGCTCACGACTAAGGTCTGGAACAACGTACAAGCGGGGCAGGCCATTCCCTCCAAGTGGCGGCTCACTTTGAACGGGATACCGGTTTCCGCAACGAACAGTTTCGTTAACCTGTACTCCTATGAGGTTAGTTGCTCGACAGGCACCACCGACGTCGAAACCATTGTTGAAGAGTTGGCATCCGGCAACTCCGGGCTGATCTACAACAACGACGGTAATTGGCAGTACAACTGGAAAACGCCGAAGAACTATGCGAAACAGTGCCGTGCAATGTACGTTCAGTTCCTCGACGGAAGTAAGAGCCCCGTTACTTACTTCAAGTTCAAGTAGTAACAAGGTTCGCCCCATCCAACCACCGGCGGGTGGGGCGATTTGATGATCCGTTGAAAAGAAAATAAGGGTTCTGTAGGCGGATCTGTTGGAGACGGGAGGGGGCTTTGGTCCTCTCCCGGGCTCCGACGAAAACAGTTCAACCCCCGATTTGAAAAAGGGCTTAGGCCCCGTTTTCGAAGAGGGTTCGACCCCGGATAGCTCTCACCGAACATGTTCGATCACGGCCTCTCCCAAGGTAGGAAGCAGATGCCGAAGCAAGAACGAATGATCAAAGAAGATAGAGATGCTCGTGAGGGTGCGGCCATCCTCATCGCGGAGGACCACGCCGAATCGCGGGAGCTGCTGCGGGTTTTGCTGGAGAGTTCCGGATACCGGGTCCTACAGGCGGAGGACGGGCTCCAAGCCGTCCGGCTCGCCGAACGCGAGCACCCCGACCTCATCCTGACCGACCTGCACATGCCGGGCCTGAACGGCGTCGAGGCGATCCGCCGCATCCGCGAGATCCCCGCGCTGCACGACGTCCCGATCCTTGCCATGTCCGGCGACGGGCTGGTCGGGATGGAGCTTTTCCTCAACATCGACCAGATCGGCGGCGGCTTCATCGATTACATCGCCAAGCCGTTCAACCTCGAATCGATCCTCGAGCAGATCAACGAACTGCTCATCCACCAAACGGCCCCCGTGGCCCGATAGATCTCACTCTCCCCGCACGCGCAGGTCCCCAAAACCCGCGCTGTCCACAGGAAAAGCCCCGATGCTACCCGCGGGGCTTTTCCGCGCCTGGCGTCACAAATTGCCCGATCACCCCGGTTTCAGGGCTCAACCAGCGGCATTTTTGTATTTGTTTTGTAAGAAACCGAGAAAAGTCTTGCCCCGCCTCGCCTATAGGAATATTGTCGAGAGCATATGAAAGTACTGCTTGTTTACCCGGAGTTCCCGGATACCTATTGGAGCTTCCGGCACGCGTTGAAGTTCGAGGGCAAGCAGGCGGCATTCCCCCCGCTGGGCCTGCTCACCATCTCCCCCATGCTGCCGGGCGACTGGCAGCGGCGCCTGATCGATATGAATGTCGAGCCGCTCTCGCCCCGCCACATCGATTGGGCCGACATCGTAATGGTCAGCGCCATGATCGTCCAGAGCGAATCGCTCGAAAAGGTCGTCTCACTATGCCGCGAGAGGGGGAAGAAGGTGGTAGTCGGCGGCCCTTACGTCTCGACCAGTTCCCAACGATTGCCCGACGCCGACCACATTTTCATCGGCGAAGCGGAAACGACACTGCCCGAATTCATAAGCGACCTGCGTCTCGGCATCGCACGCCGCATATACCAGGCCGACGAACGGCCATCGCTCGCCGCCACGCCGACCCCGGATTTTTCCCTGATCGATCCCGCCAGGTACAGCGCGATGAGCGTGCAATATTCCCGCGGGTGCCCGTTCAACTGTGAATTCTGCGACATCATCGAGATCTACGGCCGCGTGCCGCGGACGAAATCCAACGCACAGATGATCTCCGAACTCGAAGCTCTCAAGGCGACCGGGTGGCGCGGACTTGTCTTCATCGTCGATGACAACTTCATCGGAAACAAGAAGAACGTCCGTGCGTTCATGCCCGACCTGATCGAATGGTCGCGCACCAACGGGAATCCCTTTTCATTCATTACGGAAGCCAGCGTCAATCTCGCGGAAGACACTGCCCTGCTGCAGCAAATGGAAGATGCCGGGTTCCGGCGGGTATTCTTGGGGATCGAAACGCCCGTTGAGGAAAGTCTGAAGGAAGCGCAAAAGGGGCAAAACACCCGCCGAAACCTGCTCGAATCCATCCGAAAGATCCAGCAATACGGAATGGAAGTGATGGCCGGCTTTATAGTGGGTTTCGATAGCGACCCAGAAGATATCTTCGACCGCCAGGTCCAATTCATTCGGGAAAGCGGCATCCCGCTGGCCATGGTCGGCCTGCTCACGGCACTGCCCGATACGCAGCTATGGCGACGCCTCGAAAAAGAGGGCAGGCTTTTGGACGTGAGCAGCGGAAACAATACCGACTGTTCGGTGAATTTTGTCCCCCGCATGGACAAGAACCGCCTGGTCGAAGGTTACAAGAACGTTTTGAAGAACATTTACAGCCCCCGAGAATACTACGCCCGGGCGTTGGATTGCCTCTCGCGGTTTCATGCGGACCGTATCGAACCGCGCAGCGCCGATCTGCAACACGACCTCACCGCCTTCTTCAGGCTTGTATTCACCCTCGGCGTCCGCGACCGGTCACGCCGCGATTTCTGGAGCTACTGCTTCCAATTGGTTCGGCACCATCGGCGCGACTTCACGCACGGCCTGACGCTCGCGGCGATGGGCTACCATTTCCGCCAGGTCACCGATAAGTACTGCAACTGAGGGATGCGGTTGACCGAGGCCTTCCGCCTTTGAACTGTTACGGATTGATAAGGACCAGAAGCCGATCGGCCCAGTCCGATTTCGCGTTGCGCAGGATCTCGTACTGCACCTGGGCCATCTCAGGGCTCTTCATCTTCAGGTAGGTACGCCCCAGATTGAACCGAGCCTGCTCGAGGTCCGCGTCGTAACCCAACGCGTTATTGAAGGCCGTTTGGGCGTCTTCGTACTTCTCCAGTTCGAAATACGCCTCCCCCAGCGAATTGAATGTTTTGGCGTCCGGCCGGTAGATCTGAAGTTGATTGAACGCCGCCGCCGCATCCGCCCAACGCTTTTTCTTTAAGTAGGCCTGACCGAGCTTATCGAGGGCATTCGCGTGGTCCGGCTTGATGTTGAGGGCCCGTTTATAGGCGAGGATCTCCTCGTCCCCTTTGTTGAGCTTATTCAGCGTCAGCCCGTAGGCGTATTGCGTATCAGCGTTATCATCATCCAGCCGGATGGCCGTTTTATAGGCCTCCGCCGCATCCTTATACTGCCCGAGAGCGTAGCTCGAAGCCCCGATATTCACATAGGTCTCCGGCCACTCCGGCCGCAGCTTCGCAGCCTGCTTCGAGGCCTTCAGCGCGTCCTGATGCCGCCCCATCACCCCGTAGGCGAACCCAGCCTGGTACCACGCCTCGGCGTAGTTCGGGTCCAGGTCCGTCGCCCGCTCAAAGAACGGAACGGCCCGCTGGTAATCGTCCCGGGAAAGCTGGGCCACCCCCTGCGAATAGGCCCGCTCCGCCGTCGCCCGCTTGCTCTTTTGGGTATCCGCCGAAAGAGCCGAAACGGTCTGCAATTCGTTGACCTTGAGCTGTGCGATCCGTTCCGCCGGCACCGCAAAATTGAGGCTCTGCCCCTCCGCGGCCTGCAGCGTCGCCACACCGACCACCTGCCCAGCCATGTTCACCACCGGTGAGCCGGACGAACCGGGGCTGATCGGGGCCGTGATCTGGATGATCCGCCCGTAGCCCGATATCTCCCTCACGGCCGACACGATGCCGTCCGAAACGCTGCCCTCCAGCCCGAACGGGTTCCCGATCACCACGATCGATTCCCCCTCCTGCGGCACGTTCGGCACCACCGGGAGCGGCACCCCCAGCCCCGCAGGCACATCGACCTGCAGCAATGCGAGGTCCCCCTCGCCGTCCACAGCCAATACGCCCTTCGCGATGAACTTCTTCCCGTCCATCAACTGCACCGAAACGCGGTTCGACCGCTCGATCACGTGGCGGTTCGTTATCACCCTGTCCGCCGCGATAAAAAAGCCCGACCCGCGGGAAACCGTGTTCCCCCTCGCGTCGAACGTCTCGATCGCCACCGCCGACGGCTTCACGCGCTTGACCAGTTCCGGCAGAAAGTCCTGCGCGAACCCCGCCGACGCTAGGAGCGTGATCACTAGAAATATGGCTTTGATCGGGCGTGTCATTCCGGGCCTGTGCAATTGACGATTATAGAGGCTATTCCGCATTACAACAATGAAAATCGGAGCGGCCCAGCTGGGCTTTGCTGCTCGTCCTTTACACGCTAAGATGCAGTTTATGGCCAAAAAAATCGCCCTCGCGGCCGATCACGCCGGATTTGAGGAAAAAGAAAAGGTGAAACGCACCCTCGACGAGCTCGGGATCGAGTACCAGGATTTCGGCACAACCTCTTCAGACAGTGTCGATTACCCCGATTTCGCCCGCAAAGTTGCCGAGGGCGTTTCCTCCGGCGAATTCGACCAGGGGCTCCTCGTCTGCGGCTCCGGTACGGGCATGGCCATAGCCGCGAATAAGGTCAAAGGCGTCCGGGCCGCCGTAGCCTGGAGCCCCGAGATAGCCGCCCTCGCCCGCCAGCACAACGACGCAAACGTCCTTTCGCTGCCCGCCCGCTTCGTCCCCGAAGACCAGGCAGCCGAGATCGTCAAAGCCTTTTTCAACGCCGACTTCGAAGCGGGCCGTCACGCTCGCCGCGTCGAAAAAATAAAAGAGATCGAAACAGAAGACTTCAAGTAGCCATCCGAACGAGCTGCACTCTGCGAATCGACAAACAACTATCAACTGTCGGAAACCGTTGATCCAACAGTTGATAGTTGTTCCGCTTTCCAGTCTTAATTTCAGCTGTTGGGCGCCGTTGAATTGATTCGACCACAGGCGTAAGATTTATTCACTCTAAAAGCTATGCAGTACTGCGAACACGTAAACCAGATCGCCGACGTGACCCCCAGCACCGACGGTTGCGAGGACTGTTTGAAGATCGGGGGTCGCTGGGTGCACCTGCGGCTTTGCGAGATTTGCGGCCACGTCGGCTGCTGCGACAGTTCGCTGAACAAGCACGCCACTAAGCACTACCACGCGACGCAGCACCCCATTATCAAATCCTTCGAACCGGGCGAGGAATGGGGCTATTGCTATCCGCACGATCAATTCTACGAAAGGCTCCCGGCTGCCCAGTAACACCAATGAACAAGCAGGTAAAGATACTTCTCCAAACCACCATCCCTTACACCGAAGACGACTGGCACATCGGCCGGTTCTCAATGCTCGCGAAGCATTTGCGTTCGCTAAAGGATGAGAACGGTGACGCCCTTTACGAGGTCACCGCCCGCAACCGAGAGCCGAACGCCGACGGCATCGACCCGCTGCTGAGCACATTCAACGAATCCGATTTTGACCAGATCTGGCTTTTCGGCCTCGAAACCGAAGGCGGCCTGACCACGGAGGAATGCGAGGCGGTCACGAAATTTCGTCAGCGCGGCGGGGGCATCCTGGCCACCCGCGACCACTTCGACATGGGCTGCTCGATGTGCACGATCGGCGGCGTGGGCAAGGCTCACTACTTCCACTCGAAGCAGCAGGACCCGGACGCATCCCGCCATTGCCGCGACGATAACGTCACGCTGAACATCGACTGGCCGAATTACCACTCCGGTGCCAACGGGGATTTCCAGCGGATCGACGCCTCCGACCATCCGCTTCTCCGACGTTCCGACGGCGCGCTGATCGAATACTTTCCCGCTCACCCGCATGAAGGGGCCGTCGGGGCACCCGACGGAGCGAACGCGAAGGTGATCGCGACAAGCAAGAGCCTTACGACCGGCCGCCAGTTCAACATCGTCGTCGCTTTCGATGACGAGACCGACACGCACGGCAACAACCTCGGTCGAGCCATCGCCGAATCCAGCTTCCACCACATGGTCGATTACAATTGGAACCCCGAAGTGGGCTGCCCGAGCTTCGTCGAGGAAGCCCCGGGGGATGGCTACAAACGCGAGCCTGAAAAGCTCAACGACGTGAAACAATACCTTGCGAACGCGGCAGCATGGCTGGTGGGTAAAAATTGACCCGCAAAATAATCGCTAGCACGCGAAAGCGATTTATCCACAGATGAACACAGATTCGCACAGATAATTGATCCGAAAAAATCAGTGTTTATCTGTGTTCATCTGTGGACGATTCTCTTTAGCAGAAAAAACCGTATGGCCACTGAGTCATTTCCCGATATCCCCCTCGAAGCCTGGCGGCCGACGAAGAACACGCTGCACCTCTATTGCCAGATCGTCGGCAAGATCCGCCTCGCGATGCACCCGTGGATCAATCATTGGTGGCACGTCCCACTTTACGTCACGCCTCGCGGGCTTTCGACCCGGACGATCCCCTATTCCGGCGGCAACTTCGAGATCGAATTTGACTTCCGCAACCACCGCCTCGTGATTCGCTGCAGCGACGGAAACGTTGAGGATTTCGCTCTTTACGACGGCCTGACCGTGGCCGATTTCTACAAGAGCACCTTCGCCAATCTCAAAAAGCTCGGTATCGAACCGAAGATCTGGGCGGTGCCCTACGAGGCCCCGTCAACGACGCGGTTCCCTGAAGACACCGAGAACAGTTCGTACGATAAGGAATACGTCGAGCGGTTCCATCGCGTCCTGGTAACCGTCGATGGGATCCTCAACGAATTCCGCGGCCGCTTTTACGGAAAATCGACGCCGGTCCACATGTTCTGGCACAGCTTCGACCTCGCTCTTACGCGTTTCTCGGGCCGACGCGCCCCGGTCCGCGAAGGTGCGGGAACCGTCGAACGCGAAGCTTACTCTCACGAAGTGATCAGCTTCGGATTCTGGTTCGGCGACGACAAGGTCCCCGCTCCCGCGTTTTACTCCTACACCGCGCCGGAACCAGCCGGCCTCGCCGACGAACCGCTCGACCCGGCCGCTGCGAAATGGGCCGATTCCAACGGAGCTCACCTCGCCTTGCTCATGTACGACGACGCACGCAAGACGAGTGACCCGCACTCCGCCGTGCTTGAATTTCTCGAATCCGCCTATCAAGCCGGTGCGAAGCGAGCCGAGTGGCCAGCCGATGATCTCGTAGCGTAATGGAAAAATTCTGCTGGAAGCAATTAGCTAACAGCTGTTAGCTGATTTCTAAAACCAAACGCAAAACTCACTTCACCTCTTTATATACCGCGCCGTTCTTCATCACGAAAACGACCGATTCCATCCGCTTTATGTCCGCCAGCGGGTCGCCCCGCACGGCGACGATGTCCGCGAATTTCCCCGGTGCGATCGTGCCGATCGTTTTGTCGAGGCCCAGCAGCTTCGCGGCGTTGAGTGTGCCCGCCATGATCGCGTCCATCGGCTTCATCCCGCCCCATTCGACGAGCAGCGAGAATTCGTGTGCGTTTGTCCCGTGCGGGATCACGCCCGCGTCCGTGCCGAATGCGATCGGAACGCGATTCGCGACCGCGATCTTCACCGAATTGCGCATCGCCTTCGCTGCGGCCAGGGCCTTTTCCGCGCGGAAGCCGCGGAGCACTCCGTTGTTTGCTAGGCGCTCGACGGTCTCGCCGGCCATCAGCGTCGGCACGAGGTAGGTTCCGTTCTGGGCCATCAACTTCGCCCCTTCCTCATCGAGGAACGACCCGTGCTCGATCGACGCAACACCCGCACGCGTGGCGATCTTGATCCCTTCGGTACCGTGAGCGTGAGCGGCCACTTTCCGCTCGAGCTTGTGCGCCTCGTCCACCATCGCCTTCATTTCTTCGAACGTGTACTGCGTCGCCCCGACCGCGTCACCCTCGCTCAGTACACCGCCCGTCGCGCACGTCTTGATGACATCAGCCCCGTATTTCACCTGATACCGCACAGCCGCGCGCACTTGCTCCGACCCGTCAGCGATGCCGGTCCTGTAATCTCCGTCCGCCGCGCCCGGCTTGTATCCGTTATCGTCGCAATGCCCGCCGGTTATCCCCAGCGAATGTGCCGCCGCGATCATCCGTGGGCCGACGACCCAGCCTTCGTTTATCGCCCGTCGCAGCGAAAGGTCGTCGAAGTTCCCCGCCCCGACGTTCCTGATCGTCGTGAACCCCGCCATCAGCGTCCGCTCGGCGTTCCGCACGCCGAGGATCGTCGCGAACGAATCGAAATCGCGAAACCTCGCCGCATCCGCCGCCGGATCGCCCAGCACCCGCCCAATAATGTGCGTGTGTGCGTCGATGAACCCCGGCAAAAGCGTCGCGTCGCCCAGATCGATCACCTTCGCCCCGGTCGGTACATTTACCCGATCGGCCGGCCCGACCGACATGATCTTGTCGTCGAGTATCACGATCACGCCATTGCGAATGGGCGTGGCGCCGGTACCGTCAATGATCCGTGCCGCCTTCAGCACGACCGTTCCTGAACCTTTCCGTTCACCCGGGGCCCCGTCGCCTTGGGCATGGACAAATGACGAAACGACAAAAAGACCAAACGCGAACAGGATCGATCTGCGAAGTAGGCTCATAATTTTTAGCTTTAAAGGTCAGAGGATCGAAGAACTCGCTCGATTATAGTCACAAGGCCCCGTAATCCAAATGCTAATGCCGGGTTCGCGGCCCGGTGCCCCTTCGTGGCAAAATCTTCACGTAAATGATCGATCTGAGAAGCGATACGGTAACCAAACCGACCGAAGCGATGCGGGCAGCAATGGCGGCGGCCGAGGTCGGTGACGATGTTTACGGCGAGGACCCCACGGTAAACCGGCTGCAGGAACGAGCGGCCGAGATCTTCGAAAAAGAAGCTGCACTCTTCGTTCCTTCCGGCTGTATGGGAAACCAGATAGCCGTGAAGGTGCATACCCGCCCCGGTGACGAGGTGATCATCGAGGACCGTGGACACATCTACCAGCACGAGATGGGAGCCGCCGGTATTATCTCCGGCGTGCTCGTCCGCCCCATCCGCAGCGAGGACCGCACCGGGCATCTCACCTGGACGGAGATCGGATCGGCACTTCGAGTCGGCGAAGGCTACGACAGCTCGCAGACCGGCCTCCTCTGCATCGAGAATTCGCACAACATGGCCGGCGGCACCGTGATGACCGCCCAACACTGCCGCGAACTTTGCACCAGAGCACACGACCTCGGCATCCCCGTGCACCTCGATGGCGCACGTATATTTAACGCCGCGGTCGCCCTCGAAACCTCCGTGGCTGAACTGACGCGCGACTGCGACTCCGTAATGTTCTGCCTTTCGAAAGGCCTGGGTGCGCCCGTGGGCTCAATGCTCGTCGGCTCGCACGATTTCGTCGCCGAAGCCCGCTCGTGGCGCAAACGCCTCGGCGGCGGAATGCGCCAGGCCGGCATCCTCGCCGCCGCCGGCCTCATCGCGCTCGAGGAATCGCCCAATCGCCTCCACGACGACCACGCCAACGCTCGCCGCCTCGCCGAGGGACTGGCGGAGATCCCCGGCATCTCGATCGACCCTGGGTCGGTAGCCACCAACATCGTCATCTTCGACGTGTCGGCCACAGGCAATACGCCACAGGAGATATGCGATCGCTTGAGCGAACAAGGCGCGCTCGCGTTCGGTTGGGATTCTGTGATCCGATTCGTCACTCACCAACACATCTCGAATGAGGACATCGACCGTGCGCTAGAGGCCGTGTCAAAGAGCGTGACCCCGTTGAGCCGTCGAACCGAGGCATCATGAACATCGAACAACTCCGCAAATACTGCCTCTCGCTCCCGCACACGACCGAAGATGTGAAATGGGGAGCCGACCTTTGTTTCTCGGTCGGCGGGAAGATGTATTGCGTCGTCGGGACCGACGCGGACGGCCGCATCTCGTTCAAATGCACGCCCGAGATTTTCGCCGAGCTCGTCGAGCGCGAAGGTATCATCCCGGCGCCTTACGTAGCCCGTTATCATTGGGTGTCGCTTGAAAACCCCGACGCCCTCGACCGCGGCGAACTCCAGTCCCTTATCGCGAATTCCTACAATCTCGTCTTCGACAAACTCCCCGCCCGGCTGCGCCTTAGCCTCGGCAAGTCGAACGAGAAATAACGAGCCGCGTTCGCGACAAATGACATTACCGCCGTATCTTGTAGAATATTCCAGATGATCATCGCCATCGACGGGCCTTCGGGTGCAGGTAAATCGACACTCGGGAAGATGCTCGCCAAAAAACTCGGGCTGCTTTACCTCGACACCGGCGCAATGTACCGCGCCGTCGCCCTCGCCGCCACCCGCGACGAAAGGGCACTGAACGACCCTGCTCGTGCCGCCGAGATCGCCCGTGCCGCAAATATCGAGTTAAAAGGCGAGCCCGATTCCCTTCGCGTCATCCTCGACGGCGAAGACGTGACCGAAACCATCCGCACGCTCCAGATCGCCCAGGCCGCGTCGATCGTCTCGACCAACTCAGATGTTCGTAAGATCATGGTCGACCTCCAACGCCGCCTAGGCGAGCAAAGCCCAACAGGCTGCGTCCTCGAGGGCCGCGACATCGGCAGCGTCGTCTTCCCCAGCGCCGACATCAAGTTCTTCCTCACCGCCAAACCCGAGGCCCGCGCCCGCCGCCGCTTCGAAGAGGACAAGGAAAAGGGTCGCAACAGCACCTACGAGCAAACGCTTGCTGAGATCAACGAGCGTGACGAACGCGACGTCTCCCGCTCCGATTCCCCGCTCACCATCGCCGAAGATGCCGTCGTCATCGACACCAGCGAACTCGACCTCACCGAGGTGTTCGACCAGATGATCGCCAAGATCGGTGAGTCAAAGGCCTCCGCCGCCTAAACTGTTGACTTGCCCGCCCTTAGCCGATAACATCCTAATTTGCTTTTTGATATGCTCCCGTAGCTCAGCTGGATAGAGCAACAGCCTTCAATAGGAGCCTGTGCAGGGAAAAGGAACCTGCACAGTGGAGAGTGCTATATCGGTGAAACTCTAAGGGGACGCAAGTTCCTATGACAACACCGAGGAAACCGAGGAGTCGCGTTTATTCTCTGTGACGTTTCATCACACTAAGAACAAAGG
>JAEZJR010000229.1 GCA_023415725.1 Acidobacteriota bacterium | reverse complement strand
AATCCTTGTCGGTCTGTTCCTCGAGCGGCCCGACCTGTATCACGCCGGCGTTGTTGATCAGCACGTCGATCCCGCCGAAGCGAACACGGACGTCGTCGATGAACTTCTGCGCCTGCTCGGGCACCATCAGGTCGCACTGCACGGCCAGCACGTCGCCGCCGCGATCGACCAGCTCCTGCTCCGCACGGTGAAGCTCGCCCTCGTCACGGGCACAGATCGCGACCCGTGCCCCGAGGTCGACGAACCGCCTGGCCATCACGAGCCCGAGCCCGCGAGCACCGCCGGTGATCGCCACCGTCCGTCCCGCGAATTCGTAGCGACGCCGGCTCGACCTATACAATCCCACCGCGGCCCCCGCAGCCGCACCCAGCACCAAAGCGTTCAAAAGTTTCCGATCCATAGCGTGTTAGTTCATTACAGGTTCGCCAGTGGATGTGTAACTTCAAATACCGTACGGGGCAGAATCGCGTGTAACATCTGCTAAACTCCACGTATGGAACGGGAAGAAATCCCCGAGATCACTATCAAGTCAAAGACCGAGGTGAGCCGGAAAGAGCTGCGCGGCGTCGTCGAGCCGAAGCTCGTCCGCATCATCTCCTTCATCGTCATCACCCTCTCGCTCGTGGCCTGCACCGTCCTGTGCATCCTCGCGATCTGGAAATTCGTCGAATCCGACGCAGTATGGCGCGCGATCGCCACGTTCATCGTGGTCAGCATCGCGACGGCGATCTTCACCTTCGTCAACGAAAAGTTGGGTTGATACTGCAAAGAACTTCCGGTAGGTGCGGGAGGCTTCGAAGGGAGCCTGTGTGCTCGTGCCGATTCCTTACATTTTCTCAAATCTGTTTCACAGATGCAACTGTGTATGCGATATAGTATTATCGGTGAAACGGCATTTGTCGCCGCTTCGGGATTTGTTAAAATACTCGTTTCGGCTACTGGTGAAGTTTTAAACAGTAATGAGCATCGAGCAGATAACGGTCAGGGGGGCACGGCAGCACAACCTCAAAAACGTCAGCGTTGAGATACCGCGGAACAAGTTCACGGTGATAACCGGGCTTTCCGGTTCGGGCAAGTCCTCGCTGGCTTTCGACACCATCTACGCCGAGGGTCAGCGCCGCTACGTGGAGTCGCTCTCGGCTTACGCCCGGCAATTCCTCGACCAGCTCGAAAAGCCCGACGTCGATTCGATCGAGGGACTGAGCCCCGCGATCTCGATCGAGCAAAAGACTGTCTCGCGCTCGCCGCGTTCGACCGTCGGCACAGTCACGGAGATCTACGATTACCTCCGCCTGCTTTTCTCGTCGATCGGCCAGCCGCATTGCCATAATTGCGGAGCCCCGATCACGCGGCAATCTATCGAGAACATCGTCGCCGGCATCCTCGCCCTCCCCGAAGGCGAACGCGTGATGATCCTCGCCCCGATAGTGCGCGGCCGCAAGGGCGAATTCAAGAAGGAACTCGAAAAGCTCCACAAGGACGGCTTCATCCGCGCGCGCATCGATGGCGAGATGCGGCAGCTCGACGAAGAGATCGCGCTCGACAAACGCCGCAACCACACGATCGAGGTGGTCGTCGACCGCCTGCTCATCAAGGAGGGCGTGAAGGACCGCCTTACCGAATCGGTGAAGACCGCCCTGAAGCTCACCGGCGGAGCGGTGCTGGTTTCGATCGTCGATGGCGAAGAGAAGCTTTACTCGGAGCGGATGGCCTGCGTGAATTGCGGGATAAACATCGCCCCGCTGGAGCCGCGTTCGTTCTCCTTCAACTCCGCGTATGGCGCGTGCAAGCGGTGTCAGGGGATCGGAACAGTGATGGAGATCGACGCGAACAAGATCGTTCCGGACCCGAGCCAGCCGCCGTCAAAGATCGAATTCCTTGGCGGAGCCGACCGCTCCGGTGCGTCGTTCCTGAGATCCGCCTTGCTCGCGATCATCGAACGCTACGTCGACGGCGACAAACTCGAACCGCCCGCGGAAAATGCCAAAGAACGTAAGAAAGGGAAGCGCAAAAAAGCCGGAGAGGATAATTCGACCGATGCCGGCAAAGCTCTGACCCAGACGCCGTTCGCCGATCTTCCGGAAGAGATCAGGAATGCGTTCCTCTTCGGCACCAAGAAACGCCTGACCTTCCGGCAGGGTGACTACAAGTACGAAAGCGATTGGAAGGGAGCTCTCCGGGCGATGCGTGAGCGGCTCGAGGATCCGCCGTCCGAAAAGGTCCGCGAGGCGCTGTACGAAATGGTCGGCCCGGTGCCGTGCCCCGTTTGTGATGGGGCCCGTCTTCAGCCGGAGAGCCTCGCCGTCAAGATAAACGGCCTCGGCATCGCGGATTACACTCGCCTGCCGATCGACGAGACCATCGCCAGATTCGACGAGGTTACGCTCACCCCACGTGAGGAAAAGATCGCGGGGCTTGTGTTGAAGGAGATCCGCGAACGTCTCAAATTCCTCTCCGCAGTGGGCCTCGGTTACCTGACGCTGGATCGAGCGTCCGCGACGCTTTCGGGTGGGGAGGGGCAGCGCATCAGGCTCGCCACGCAGATCGGCTCTCAGCTCCGCGGCGTGCTTTACGTCTTGGACGAACCGAGCATCGGCCTGCACCCGCGCGACAACCGCAAGCTGCTCGATACGCTTCACGAATTGCGCGATCTCGGCAATACGGTGCTCGTCGTCGAGCACGACGAAGAGACCATCGAGCACGCCGATTTCGTGGTCGATCTCGGCCCGCTCGCCGGCACTCATGGCGGAGAGATCGTCGCGACCGGCACTCCGGACGAGATAGAAGGACAGCCCGATTCGCTCACCGGCAAATATCTCAGCGGCGAACTAAAGATCGAGGTTCCCGAGCTCCGCCGCCTCCCGAACGGCAACCGCATCAAGGTGAAAGGGGCCCGCGCTCACAATCTCAAGAACATCGACGTGGAATTTCCGCTCGGTGTGTTCACGGTCGTTACGGGCGTATCAGGTTCGGGCAAGTCCACGCTCGTCGAAGAGATCCTTTACCCGGCGCTCTACCGGCATGTTTACAAGTCGAACTTGGAGCCGCTCGAGCACGACACGATCGAGGGGCTCGAACTTGTCGACAAGATCATCGAGATCGACCAATCGCCGATCGGCCGCACCCCGCGATCGAACCCCGCGACCTACACCGGCCTCTTCACGCCGATCCGCGAGCTCTACGCGATGCTCCCGGAATCGCGCACGCGCGGTTACAAAGCGGGCCGGTTCTCGTTCAACGTTAAGGGCGGCCGCTGCGAGGGCTGCGAGGGCGACGGGATGAAGCGGATCGAGATGAACTTCCTCCCGGACGTTTACGTCACTTGCGACGTCTGCCGGGGCAAGCGTTACAACCGCGAAACGCTCGCGGTGAAATACAAAGGCCTCTCGATCGCCGACCTGCTGGAGACCACCATCGAGGACGCCTATCCGCTGCTCGAGAACATCCCGCAGATCAAGCAGAAGCTCGAAACGCTTCTCGACGTCGGGCTCGGATATATCCAGATCGGGCAATCGTCCACCACGCTTTCCGGCGGCGAGGCACAGCGGATCAAACTTGCAAAAGAATTGTCGAAACGCGCGACCGGCAAGACCATCTACATCCTCGATGAGCCTACGACCGGCCTCCACTTCGCCGACGTGCATAAGCTTCTCGAAGTGCTGCAGCGTCTCGTCGACACCGGCAACACGGTCATCGTCATCGAGCACAACCTCGATGTGATCAAATCCGCCGACTTTATCGTCGATCTCGGCCCTGAGGGCGGTTCCGGCGGAGGACGCATTGTGGCGTGCGGTACGCCGGAAGAGGTCGCGCGTGTCAAGAAGTCATACACCGGCCAGGCGCTCAAGGCCGTGCTCGGCTAAATTCCAAATTCCCGAACGTATTCTCAATTACTGACGGCCATCCGAAAGCCGTTCATTATCGAACCCAGACGAAAGGAGGGAAGTATGAACGGTACTTTTGGGAAGTCCGCCGCGAAGGATGTCGGCGACTGGACGAGCAACAGCGAACTGAACCCAGCGACGAATTCGCCCGTTACGGAGGACAGCGTGATCGCGGAGGGGGTTGACGACGCGAAGGGATGGCGCGACGATAATTTCGCGAATTCAGACAAGGGCGTATCGGCCGGTGCGGTCTCGGTCCGCGAGTCCGAAACGCATAGCGGAACAAAAGATCCAGGCCGCACTCCGGGCAAGGCTGAGGGCGTGGAAGATCCGGAAAGACGCGGCAACGAAGATTCGTAGACGATCCCTGCGTGGATCGCTCGTAGCAAGGCCGGGAACCTTCGACATCCCGGCCTTTTTTAATTCTGATTCAGCGTCCGAACTGGCGATGAGGTAAGTTTCTTGGAGCCGTCCCCAAAAGGCCGCATAGCCAAAGCTAGGTCCGGCCAGGGCCTCGTTTGCGGGCTACCCATCGATATTTGGCTTTCTTCCGTGCATTACATGTTTTCCGTTTTTCTTTTTCTTGATTCATCCACTTCTTCCTATTCATCTTGTTCTGTGGTCGGCCACCTTTAACCACAGAACAAGATGAATAGGAAGAACAAGAAGATTAGGAGAATGGGGCCGCGAAAAACACGTAAAGTTTTGGGATGGGTTCGCGAAACTAAAATTCGGGATGGTTTTCGGGAAACGGTACTGAAGGTGGGGGCTTGGTGGGATTATTTCGCTGTTGCGATCGCCTCGATCATCTCCCTGACGGCCTGGTTCAGTCCGACGAAGACCGATCGCGATATGATGTTGTGGCCGATGTTGAATTCCGTGATCTCGGGGATCGCTGCGAGTGCGCCGATGTTCCGGTAGGTGAGACCGTGCCCGGCCGCAACCATCATTCCGAGCCGGCTGGCGTGTTCGGCGGCCGAGCGGATCCTGTCCACTTCCGCGGCCGCCTTTCGCAGCCCGTCGCCGTGGGCCGCACGTGATGAGAGCGTCAGCTCCGCATACTCTGCCGTGCAGATCTCGATCTGCTGAGCTCCGGCCTTGGCCGCGGCATCGAGCTGCTCGTTCACCGGGTCGATGAAGATGCTGACGAAGATCTCGGCCGCCCGCAGTTTGTCGATCGCCGACTTCACCGCGTCGAAATTCTTCACCACATCGAGCCCGCCCTCGGTCGTGACTTCGTTCGGGTTCTCCGGCACGAGTGAAACTGCATCCGGCCGCGTCCGCTCGGCGATCGCGATCATCTCATCGGTCGCTGCCATTTCCACATTCAGGTATGTGGTCACTACATCGCGAAGCAGTTCGATGTCGCGGTCCTGTATGTGTCGACGATCCTGGCGCAGGTGAACCGTTATCCCGTTCGCCCCCGCCTGCTCACAGATCACCGCGGCCGTGATGATGCTCGGCTCGATGGTCTTCCGCGCTTCGCGGATGGTGGCGACGTGGTCGATGTTAACGTTCAGTCTGGCGGTCATAGCATCCTGTATCGTATCCCGCTCTCGGTCATCACCGAAAAACGGCCACTAAAAAAATCGGCAGAAACTGAAAGGTACTTCAGGATCAATCGTGCTGGCAAAGCGGGATCATTTGAATCCAACCGAAAATAGATGACACCTATGGGAGCCGGCAGTTTCTTGTAGTAGATCAATTCACCATAATCTGAGTCGAAGGTTACTACAATTCGTCCCTCTGCGGCGGCCAGGTGTAATACGAGTTCATCTTTGATCGAAGGAAGAGATTCACTTACCCAACGAACATCATGGCCACTTTCACGAAGAAGGTTCACGCTTGTTCTGGAAATGTTCTCGTTTGCCAGGAAAGCGGTCATTTATGAGGGCTTGGGGCCGGAAAGAATAATCCATCCTTGAGGCTTTCAGACGCATAAGCAAAGACTGCCTGCAGGTCTTCGCGCTTTAAACGTGGATAGTTATCCAACAGCATCTGTTCAGTCCAACCGTTTGCGAGTTGTTCAAGAATAAATTCGACAGACAGGCGGGTGCCTTTAATTGTCGGCTTTCCGATCAAAACGTCCGGATCCGAAATGATTCTTTCAGTCCAATCCATACGACTATTATACCGCTTTTAGGTACTTGCTTTGTAGACTCCTCGCCTTGCATTCTTTCTGATCTCCCGCACCTCGTTGAACATCCTCAGGCTGTCGCGAAAGACGTTCACCTTGCTCCGGTCGTCGTTGTCCCAGCGGACGGGGATCTCCTTAAGCCGGAGCCCATGCAGATGTGCGACGTAGAGGAATTCCACGTCGAAGCCGAACCGGTCTATCTGCATCACGTCCAGCAGCGGGCGGAACTTTGTGAGGTTGAACGCTTTGAACCCGCACTGCGTGTCCCAGAAGGGAAGGCCGGTCAGAGTACGGACGACGAGGTTGAACACCTTCCCGCCCTGCTCGCGCCGCCACGGCTGGTGCGTGCCGATCAGCGAGCGGTCCAACGCCCTTGAGCCAAACGTAACGTCGAATTCTCCCATCCGCAGCGGGTCAACAAGTTTTGGCATCTCACCGATCGGCGTCGAGAGATCCGCGTCGCTAAACAAAGCGATGTCTGCTTTGGCAGCCAAAAGGCCCGTTTTCACGGCGTAGCCTTTTCCGCGGTTCTGCTCGTAGCGGAGGACGTTCGATTCGATGTCGGGGAAGTTGGCAAGAGCCTCACGAGCGACCTCCGCCGTGCGGTCCTTCGAGCCGTCGTCCACGACGATGATCTCGGCTCGCGGCGAATTGGCACGCAGATATTCCGCTATCTTTACGAGGGAATCCCCGAGGCGCTCCTGCTCCTCAAACGCGGGTACAACAATAGAAACTTCGGGCGTCATGCGGGCAAAAGGTAAATCTTACGGTGGGAATAAATAATTGTAAATCAGGCGATCGGCTATCGCTGAAAACCGCGAGCATTCCGCTGACAACCCTCTTCACAGTTCAAGGCACCTAAATATGGTACAATTTCGTGATTTTGGAGCTTTTTGTCTCGGATGAATAACAAGTTCGCCATAGCGGCGGGGATAGTGATCGGGCTTGGGGCGGTGATCGGCGGCTTTTTCGGCCGTCTGCCGGTTACGGCCTCGGCGGATAATACCGTCACGGCATCGCAGATCATGACCGATTATCGCGAGGCGATCGACGTCGTCGAGAAGGGGTACGTCGGGAAGGTCGACCACGAAAAGATCACCGACAGCTCCATCCAGGGCATGCTCTGGACTCTCGATCCGCACTCCGCGTTCTTCACCCGCGACGAATTCCGCAAGCTCACGGAAGAGCAGTCTTCCGAATTCTACGGCATCGGTGTTTCCATCCTTCAGCACCGCGACGGCGTTTACGTTCAGTCCGTAGTCCCGAACACCCCAGCCGACCGCGCAGGGCTCCGCTACGGCGATAAGTTCCTGCAGGTGGATGGTAAGGAAACGACAGATTGGTCCAGCGCCGAGGTTTCGAAAAACGTTCGCGGCGAGAAGGGAACGGCGGTCAAGGTAAAGGTCGCCCGGGCGGGCGCTGCTCAGCCGCTCGATTTCGAGATCGTTCGCGGCGGCGTTCCGCTCCCGTCGATCCGCAACTACTTCCTGATGCAGAACGGCATCGGCTATGTCGGGCTCACCGGCGGCTTCCAGGAAACGACCGCCTCCGAACTCGCTGACGCCGTTGCAGAAATGCAGAAGCAGGGGATGAAAGGGCTCGTACTCGATCTTCGCGGCAATCCGGGCGGCATACTCGAACAGGCCATCCAGGTCGTGAGTCGCTTTGTGCCGGCGAACAAGACGGTCGTCTCAGTTAAGGGCCGTACCAACTACGCCACCTCGCGCGAGCTTCGTTCCGCCGGCGGGATGACGGACAATTTCCCGCTCGTCGTCTTGATAAACGGCGGCTCGGCGTCGGCGTCTGAGATAGTCGCGGGTGCGGTGCAGGATTATGGCCGCGGCCTCATCGTCGGCAGCGACAGCTTCGGCAAGGGGCTCGTCCAGCGAGTGTTTCGTCTGCCTTACGGTACGGGCTTGACCCTTACGACCGCTCGATATTACACGCCGTTCGGGCGCTCGCTTCAGCGGGATTATTCCAGCGGTTCGATCTACGATTATTATTCGCAGCACAACGGCGAGGCGGACGCCGCTCCGAAACCGGCTGGCAGCCCCGTCACCTTGCCGGACGGACGCACGCTCTTCGGCGGTCGCGGTATCGAGCCCGACGTCAAAGCTCCCGCGACGGAATTTACCGCCGCGAAGGGCCGGATCAGCGATGCCGCGTTCTACTTTGTCCGCCAGCTTGTGGCCGGCAAGATCGCCGGCTTCGAAAGCTACAAGGTCGACAAGCAGAACCACCGGATGGATGTATCTCCCGCCGAGTTCACGATCAACGATAAGCTCTACGAGGCGTTTCGCAATTACACCGTCGCGAACAAGGAGAACGGCCTTACCGCAGAGAATATCGACCACGAGGCCGATTACGCCCGAACGCGCCTGCGGCTCGAACTCGCGACCGCGAACAATTCAAACGAGGCCGGCATCCGCGTCCTGCTCGAAGCGGACCCGCAGGTGCTCAAAGCCGTCGAGCTGATGCCCGAGGCACGAAAGATGGTCGACAAGAACCTTGCGATGAACTGATCCGGCATATCTCGCTGAGTTCGCACCAATACGAACCTTGCCAGCAAGGTTCGTTTATTTTTTAACAAATCCTTCTTTGTGGCACTTCGTGTCCTCCCTTTGTGTTCTCTGTGTTAAAAAAAGATTTCACACAAAGGGCGCAGGTGGAGGACGCAAAGAACATAGAGAGGCCGTTTTTTGTTTCGACCCCGATTTTATTAGAATCGGGTTTTACACACTGGGGATATGTACAAGCAAATAGGGATACTTACCGGCGGCGGTGACGCACCGGGTCTGAATGCGGTGATCCGTTCGGTCGTTCGGACGGCGACGGGCCGTTTCGGAATGAAGGTGGTCGGCATCGAGGACAGCTTCGAGGGCATCCTCGGCGAAACGCACACGATGTCGCTCACACCGAAGGTGGTCAGCGGGATTTTACCGCGCGGCGGCACCATCCTCGGCACCCGCAACCGCGGCAGCTTCGTGAAGATGGTCGAAGGCAAGCCGACTTACCCCGAACTTCCGATCGGCGAAGCGCTCGCCAACCTCGACATCCTCGGCATCGAGGCCCTGATCGTGCTCGGCGGGGAGGGAACGCTCGCCATCGCCGAACAGTTCGACAAGCGCGGCTTCCCGGTCATCGGCGTTCCGAAGACGATCGACAACGACCTTGCCGCTACGGAGCTCACGTTCGGCTTCATGACCGCGATCGACATCGCCACCGAGGCTCTCGACCGTCTGCACACCACGGCCGCTTCGCATGACCGCGTGATGGTGCTCGAGGTGATGGGCCGCAATACCGGCTGGATCGCCCTGCACGCCGGCCTCGCGGGCAGTGCCGACATCATTCTTATCCCCGAGATCCCGTTCGACTTCGACGCCCTCGTCGAAAAGGTTCTCGAACGCGAAAGCAAGGGGTCACGCTTCACCAACATCGTCGTCGCTGAGGGCGCCAAGGAGATCGGCAAGGGCGAGATGTACCAGGATACGGGAGCTCTCCGTCTGGGAGGGATCGGCGATCACATCACTCGCGAGGTTGCCCGCCGCACCGGCAAAGAGAGCCGTTGCGTAGTTCTCGGGCACCTGCAGCGTGGCGGTTCGCCGAACGCCTGGGACCGCATGCTTGGCACTAATTTCGGGGCATGTGCAGTGCGTGCCCTCGCCAACGGCGAAAAGGGCAAGATGGTCGCGCTCCAGGCGGGTTCGATAATCACCGTCCCCCTCGGTGAGGCCTGTGCAAATATCAAGACCGTCCCGGTTGATGGGCAGATGGTCCGCTCGGCCCGCGACATCGGTATCTCGTTCGCCTCGCCCAAAGAGGTCGCTCGGTAAACAAATTATGGAAGCTGTAAGGAAGAAACTTCAGGAAGAAATAGAGAAGCTGGAATTCGAGCTCAACCATGAGCTGCCGAAGGCGATCCAGCACGCGAGGGAATTCGGCGACCTCAAGGAAAACGCCGAGTACAAGGCCGCCAAAGAGCGCCAGACGATGGTGCAGGCACGCATCAGCCAGCTGCACCAGCGCCTGATGGAGGTCGAGTCCATCGATATTTCCAAGTTGCCAAAAGACCGGGTCGCTTACGGCTCCACCGTGACCCTTTTCGACCTTGACAAGGAAGAGAAGGTCACCTATAAGCTCGTCACCTCCGAAGAGAGCGACCCCGAAAACGGCAAGATCTCCACCGTCTCCCCGATCGGCCAGGCCCTCATGGGCCGCGAAGA
>JAEZJR010000097.1 GCA_023415725.1 Acidobacteriota bacterium | reverse complement strand
CACATCGCTTGACTGGGACTTGCGTTTTCGATACTCTGTCAGTTCGCTTTTTGCGAAGAATAGCTATCAGTGTGTAGGCAGATATGAGTACTTATTTTCCGAGCGGGAAGAATTTGGCGGACGGCCGTAAGTGGTTCGTCGTCGATGCGAAGGGCAAAACCGTTGGCCGCCTGGCGACCGAAGTGGCCCGCATCATCTCCGGCAAGAACAACCCCGCGTGGACGCCGTTCCTTGATATGGGCGACCACGTCGTCGTCATCAACGCTAAAGAAGCGGTCTTCACCGGCGCCAAGGACGACCAGAAGGTGTATTACCGCCACACGCTATATCCGGGCGGTCTTCGCGAAACGAGCGCCAAGGAAATGTTCGAAAAGAAACCCGAAAAGGTGATCGAACTCGCCGTCAGGGGCATGCTGCCGAAGACCAAACTCGGCAAGGCCATGGCGAAGAAACTTAAGGTTTATGCAGGCGCCGACCACCGTCACGCCGCACAAAAGCCTGAAACATTGGAAATTGCAACCAGATAGTCGTCATCGGCGGTCGCTCTTGAACTGACCACCGACAACTGACCACTGACAACTAAAACATGGCAGACATTCAGTATTACGGCACAGGCCGCAGAAAAACTTCGACCGCACGTGTTTACCTTCGCCCCGGCACCGGCGCGATCGTCGTCAACAAGCGCGAATTCGAAACCTACTTCCCCAATCAGGCACTGCAGATGATCATCCGCCAGCCGCTCAATCTCACCGAGACGACCGGCAAGTTCGACATCCTCGTGAACGTCGACGGCGGCGGCAGCGCCGGACAGGCCGGTGCGGTCCGCCACGGTATCACGCGTGCCCTGATGGAATACAACGCAGACCTTCGGCCGACGCTCAAGAAAGCAGGCCTCGTCACGCGCGACCCGCGTCAGAAGGAACGCAAGAAGTACGGTCAGAAGGGTGCCCGTAAGCGGTTCCAGTTCTCGAAGCGATAGTAGGTTCAGAGTTCACGCTTTAGCGTGCTTCTTCTTAGGGCACGCCACAGCAGGAACTCTGGGCATATCCCATCGCCGGGACTCCTTGGTTTATCGACAAGTTCCCGGCGAGTACAGAAACCAGTAAATATAAAGGAGAGTTAAGTTTTGGCTACAGTAACGATGAAAGAACTCCTCGAAGCAGGGGTTCACTTTGGTCACCAGGTCCGCCGTTGGAACCCGAAGATGAAGGAATACATCTTCGGCGAGCGCAACGGCATTTATATTATCGACCTCCAGAAGACGCAGAAGCTCTTCCGCGATGCCCTTGGGGCTGTTCAGCAGTCGCTCACCGAGCGCCCGAACCAGAAGGTCCTCTTCGTCGGCACCAAACGCCAGGCACAGGACGCAATCCGGGAAGAAGCCGAACGCTGCGGCATGTACTACGTCAACAACCGCTGGCTCGGCGGCCTCCTGACGAACTACCAAACCGTCCAGAAATCCATCGCTAAACTCAAAGAGATCGAGGCCATGCGCGAAGACGGCCGCTTCGAGATGCTCACCAAGAAGGAGCGCCTCAAGCTTGACCGCGAGCACGAAAGCCTGATGAGGAACCTCGCCGGTATCAAAGATATGGGCGGGGCACCGGATATGCTCTTCATCATTGATGTCCGTAAAGAGGATATCGCTGTGAAAGAAGCAAATCGTCTCGGTATCCCGATCGTCGCGGTCGTGGATACCAACTGCTCCCCTGAGGGCATCGACCATGTCATCCCCGGCAACGACGACGCTCTGCGTGCTATCCGCCTATTCGCTTCCCGCATCGCCGACGCGATCCTCGAAGGCAAGCAGATCGGCACCGAGGGTGGCACCGCCGTTACCGCTGGAGGTGACGAAGAGGTTACCGACGATAAAATCGATATCGCGGCCACTCTCGCGAAGGCCGGCTTGACCGACCCGGATGAGGAAGGCCCAGATGTCGAAGACGAGCCGATGAGTGCCGAGATGGACGTCGTTACCGCGGACCAGTCATGGTCAACCGCTGAGGCGACCCATAGCGAACCCACTGGTGGATCTTACGCTCACGAAGAGCCCGGCAGCGGCCCGGACGCCGGAAAGTCCACGACTGAGGAAAGCAACGAAGCGGCGGCGAGCTAGAATTAATTTTCGAAAATTCTTGAAAGCGTGGCTCTTTTCCGGTTTCCGTGAATTGGCTACGCTTTTTTACGATAGTTCAGGCAAATGCTTGTCTGTTTAGTGTGTTTCAAATCGACAAACAGAATATTGTCGTACATATTGGAGTAAATAATGGCAGAGATCACAGCAAGTGCGGTTAAGGCGTTGCGCGAAAAGTCCGGCGCCGGAATGATCGATTGTAAGAACGCCCTCGTTGAGGCGAACGGCGACGAAGCGGCAGCGATGGAGATCCTTCGCAAGAAGGGCGTCGCAACGGCCGGCAAGAAAGCCGGCCGTGTGACCGCGGAAGGTGCCGTCGGTTCTTACATCCACATGGGCGGCAAGGTCGGCGTCCTCGTCGAGATCAATTGCGAGAGCGACTTCGTGGCCCGCGGTGACGAGTTCCAGCAGCTCGTGAAGGACATCGCGATGCACGTCGCGGCGTCCGATCCGCGTTACGCACGCCGTGAGGACGTCCCTGCGGATGTGCTCGACAAGGAACGCGAGATCACCCGTGAGCAACTTAAGAACGACCCGAAGAACGCGAACAAGCCCGATGACGTCCTTTCAAAGATCGTCGAAGGCCGCCTGAACAAGTTCTACGAGGAGAATGTCCTTCTAGATCAGCCGTTTGTGAAAGATCCTTCGAAGACCATCGGTGAACTGGTGACAGACAAGATCGCCTCCATCAAGGAGAACATCACGATCCGCCGCTTCACCCGTTACAAAATGGGCGAAGGCATCGAGAAGAAGCAGGACGATTTCGCGGCCGAAGTCGCTTCGATGGTCAGCTAAATTGAATTCCGCAGGCTCACCGGGTTACGGCGAGCTCGCCGTAACCCGGCGGGCCCGCTGTAACCGGTGAACTATGGCCTTGGCTTTCAAACGCATCCTCCTAAAACTCTCCGGTGAGGCCCTGATGGGCTCGAAGAGCTATGGTATCGACACCGAGATGGCGGAATCGGTCGCCCGCGAGATCAAAGCGATCCACGCGCTCGGTGTTGAAGTGGCCATCGTCGTGGGGGGCGGCAATATCTTCCGCGGGGTCTCTGCCTCGGCGGGAAATATGGACCGAGCCGCAGCCGATTACATCGGAATGCTGGCGACCATGATGAATTCGGTCGTACTGCAGGACGCTCTTGAGCAACAAGATGTCCACACGCGCGTGATGTCGGCTATCGATATTCCGCAGCTTGCTGAATCTTTCATTCGCCGCCGGGCGGTGCGCCACCTCGAAAAGCAGCGGGTAGTTATCTTCGCGGCGGGTACGGGAAATCCTTATTTCACGACCGATTCGGCTGCTGCCCTACGTGCTCTCGAGATCAAGGCAGAGGTCATTTTCAAGGCGACGAAAGTCGACGGCATTTACTCGGCAGACCCAATGAAGGACGCTTCCGCGACCCGCTTTGAGAAGATCTCATATCAAGAAGTGCTGGAGAAGCAGTTGAAAGTGATGGATGCTTCGGCGATATCGCTTTGCATGGACAACAACCTCCCCATCATGGTCTTCAACATGAAGGTCACCGGCAACATCGTTAAAGCCGTCGGCGGTGATCTCAGTATCGGAACGCTAGTCGGGGCCAGCGATAATGCTGCGACCGGAGCTAAATAGTTAAAGAAAAATGAGCGTACAAGACGTAATCAAAGACACTAAGCCGAAAATGGATGCCGTCATCGAGGACTTCAAGCGCAAGCTCTCGAACGTGCGAACGGGCCGAGCCACAGTCGGATTGCTCGACACGGTGAGCGTTGATTATTACGGCACCGCGACGCCGCTCAATCAGATGGCGTCGGTCGCCGTGCCTGAACCGCAGTTGATCACCGTGCAGCCTTGGGACATTTCCCAGTTAAATGCCGTTGAAAAAGCCATCATCGCTGCTAACCTGGGGCTGAACCCCTCGAACGACGGCAAACTTATCCGCCTTCCTGTCCCGCCGCTCAACGAAGAGCGTCGTAAGCAACTGGCGAAGCAGGTGCACGAGATCGCCGAGGACCATCGCATCGCGGTCCGCAATATCCGCCACGCCGCAAACGATGCTCTCAAGAAATTACAGAAGGATAAACTGGTTTCCGAAGACGACGAACGCAGTGGCCTCGAAGAAGTGCAAAAGCTCACTAACGCGACCATCTCAAAGATCGACGAACTTGCCAAGAACAAAGAAACCGAGATTATGAGCGTTTAGCAAAAAACGAACGGTTACTGAAAAGAAACTGATAACTGCCCGATCAAGGATCGAAACAGTTATCAGTTTCCTTTTTTATCGACTAGTTCTTCGCCTGGCGTGCGTTCGAGTTGTTATTCGCCGGAGCCTTGAGGTTCTTCTTGAATTCCCTGCAGAATTCCGCCACCTGCTGTTTGTCAGTCTTATTGTTTTCCAGACTTTGCTTTAGTTGTTCGCGGAATTGATTGAGAATAGTCCGTTTGAGCGCCTTCGTTACGAAGCTCTCATCGGGATCGTTGATCTGCTCGTTAAGAATTTCGACGACCTCGTCGCATTCTTTGATGCCGATCTTCGTGTCGCCCACCGCAACATCAACGGCCTTGTCGCCGATCGTCTTGTTCGAATTAGACGAATCGGTAGTTTCTTCTTGCAGTCTGCTCACCAAGCCGCAACCGAGCGTCGCGGTCAACAGAACACCGGCAAAAATGATCGTGAATAAATTCTTCATCTCGTCAAGCCTTCACTTCGGGCTTGACGAGATGATAAAGGATAATTTGCCGTCCACCTAAGGTTGCTGCTGTGGTGGTTGCGGCAGGACGAGTGGTCCGCTGGCGAAATCGTACTCGACGTACAAGTTCAAAGCGTTGTCCTTCACTTCCGCTCGAACATCCTTTACAGCCGCTTTAAGGTTGGCATTCGCTGAGGCGATCGGCGTGTCGACGGCCACCTGCTGGCCGTCGAGTATGCGTACAGGATTCACACGCGAATTAAGTGTGGACTGAACCAGCGGAGTGACGACCGCGTTGATGATCGGGTTCACCCCGTCGAGGTTCACCGTCTCGACATTTATTTGCCCGAAAACGGACTGCGTCGCCTGATCGAATCGTAGTTCCATCACGGAATTCGCCCACCCAGTAAACTGCACACAACCGAATGGCGAATTATAGCTCCCGCGAAACGCCAGCGGAGCTTCTAACCGATTGTTCGCAAAGATCACGTTGGTCCGCGCCCCGCTACCCTCGGGCACAACGGTAAGGTTGCCCACGCAATCGCCATTACCCTGCGGCCCGAGGGCGAAGCTCGGCGCGTTCATCTCGTTGAAGATCGTCCCAAGCACGTCGTTAAAAAACTGCTCCCTCAAAATTATCTGGGCCGTCCCGGCTGGCACTCCAGTCGGTTCCGGAGCACGCACCGGGACACC
Source organism: Acidobacteriota bacterium (assembly GCA_023415725.1). Lineage (GTDB taxonomy): Bacteria > Acidobacteriota > Blastocatellia > Pyrinomonadales > Pyrinomonadaceae > OLB17. The sequence continues at coordinate 7,159 of JAEZJR010000097.1, read as the reverse complement.
CGGCGTACTCCCGGCCCGCGGAACGCCGAAGAATACGAAGAACGTGATCACCCCGCCAAGGACCAGCCCGATCAGTAACCCAATGACAACGCGGCCCATACGTTTACTGGTTTGCCGCCGGCGTTGCCGTCGCGGCGGGTGTGGGCGTTGGTGAAACCTTCGCCTGGTTTATCATCTGCCCAATAACGGCCGCGGCGGCCTGGAATAGGATATTCGCCTGGGCTTTTACCTGCTCCGAATCGATCCGCTGGAATTCGGTCGGCACGTTAAAGAGGTTTGGATCTGGCTCCGAGCGGATATCAGTCATCTCTGTCACGAGACGAAGTCCGCTCACCCCCTGTACATTGCCGCCGGAGGCCGACTGCGAGACGGTCTCGCTCCGCACGGGTAGCCCGGTTTCCTTATCGATTAGAAAATAGGAATCGGTTTCGACTGTTCCCACCTGTGAATTCGTGTTGGTCGCACGGTTGTATGTGTAACGAATCACCTGGCGGCCGTTGAGGTTTTCTTCACCGGCGAGCGTCACTCCCGGGATCGCCTTTAGCTGATTTACGATCTGCTCCGGCATCATCAGCCGCCGCACCTCAAATCCGAGCGCCTCGTCTGTCAACTCTGCGTATTGCTTGCGCGATGGCAGCACGATGTATTGCATATCGCCCTTCTCGATATACTGCACCTTCTCGTTCGTCGGTAAGGTGAACTCCATCATCCGGTCGACGCCTTTACGTGCGACCGTAGCGACGATCGGCGGCAGCGTGTTCTTGCTCTGCGGCTGCTGGCCCATCGTTTCGAATGTGAGCCGCATAACGCCCTGGTAAGAGTTGGGCTCTGCGAACTGATATGTTGTCGTGGATGTGTTGGAATTGGCAGTATTGGAATTGAAGTTCGACGCGTTGGCGAAGTTCCCATTCGCCGTGTTCACATTTGAAGTAGTTGCCGGCGCACCGCACCCTAAGGCGGCCAAACCGGCCACTAAAACGAGCCCCGAACGCAAAAATAGCCTTTTCGGCATAGTTATACCCTCCGATTGAACTAATTCGATACACTACATCGTTCTATCGGAGGGTATACTGCAAAGTCTATGCCTTCTGTAGGTTGGCAAACTTCTCTATCATCTTTTTCTGTCCGAATCCCGGGAAACTTATGGTGAGCTTGACGTTATCGCCGCTTCCCTCCCGTCTCAGCACGAGTCCTTTTCCGTATTTCGCGTGCCGCACATGCGATCCCGCAACGATTCCGCTTTGGTAAGCCGCTTCCTGTTTTGGCTTTTCAGAAGCGTAAGATTTCAGCCGGTCATAACCGGACGTCGGCCTCGCTTTGGGAGGTTCGTCATATTCGATCGTACGTTCTGGTTCGTCTTCACTCTTTTCTATGTGGCGTTCCGGTCCCCCCATATTCTTCTTTTTGAAGAACTCCGCGATCGCGTCCGCGCTGTTGTACGTTTTCCCGCCGTAGAGATTTTTTGGCTTTGGATGGACTTCCGCCTGGTAACCGCCGGCCGATTGACGCTTCGCAGCGAATCCCGACCCGCCTTTAGCGAACGAAAGCCACGACGCACCGTACGAGAGGTCCTCGATCAGGTCGAGCGGCATTTCGTTCAGAAACTGCGAAGGCTCCGCCGCTATCTCCTCACCGAAGACACGCCGTCGCATCGCATGCGATATGTAGAGGATCTTTTCCGCCCGCGTTATTGCTACATAAGCTAACCGCCGCTCTTCTTCAAGCTCGTTCGGGTCGTTAATGCTGCGAGAATGCGGGAATATTCCATCCTCCAACCCGACGAGAAACACAACCGGAAACTCTAGTCCTTTCGCCGAGTGGATCGTCATCATGGTGACGCGGGCATTCGCATCGATGGCATCCGTATCGGACGTAAGTGCTGCGTGATCGATAAAATCACGTAAAGAAGCGTCAGGCATCTTGTCGTAGTCGACCGCCGCGTTGACCAACTCTTCGAGGTTCTCGAGCCTGGCTTCCGATTCGTCCGTATTCTCAGACCGCAGCATCAACGAATATCCGCTGTCGTCGATCGCCGCTATGACAATTTCCGAAACCTTGCGCTCCGTGTTTGCTAGTTCTCCGGCCTTTTTCTGCAGCGTTTCCAGCACACGTTTGAAAGAGCGGAGGGCCTCCTTGGCACGGTTAGTCAGGTTCGCCTTCACGCCCGACTCTGGGTCCGTTATGATCGCGATCGTCTCCCACAGCGACACTCCGAGGTCCCGCGAGCGCGTCATCAGCTCGTCCAGCGTCGTCTTGCCAATGCCGCGCGGAGGAGTGTTGATAACGCGCAATAGCGCGATATCGTCGGCCGGATTGAGGGCGAGTTTGAGGTAAGCGATTATGTCCTTAACCTCGGCCCGCTCGTAGAAGGAAAAGCCCCCGACAATGTTGTAATCGATCCGCATCCGGCGGAGCTGTTCTTCAAATACGCGGGATTGTGCGTTAGTGCGGTAGAGAACGGCGATCTTCTGCCTGGGGTTTCGCCGCAGGTGCTCGTCGATCTTCGAGGCAACGAACCTTCCCTCGCCGTCCGCATCCGTCGCCTGGTAATAGAAGATCCGTTCGCCGCCGGCGTTGGAGGTCCACAGCTTTTTCTTCTTCTGATTGACGTTGTTAGCGATGATCGCGTCCGCGACGTCCAGGATGGTCTGCGTCGAGCGGTAGTTCTGCTCCAGCAAGATCACCTTAGCGTTCGGGAAATGCTGCTCGAATTCCAGGATGTTGCGGATGTCCGCCTGCCTGAACCCGTAAATACTCTGAGCGTCGTCACCAACGACGCAGATGTTCTGCTGTTTCTCCGTGAGAAACATCATCATTGCGAGCTGCAGCGGGTTAGTATCCTGATACTCGTCGACGAGGATGTACTTGAACTTATCGTTATATTTCGCCCGTGTCTCTTCGGAACGACGCAGCAAAGCTACCGTCTTGATAAGCAGATCGTCGAAATCCAGCGCGTTAGCCTGACGAAGTCGATCCTCATACATCCGGAAAACCCGAGCCGCGGCGGCCCGCTTTTCGTCCGTATGCTCGATCTTCGATGCGAAAAGCTCCACATTCTCGCCACGGTTTTTCGCCGCCGAGATCGCCGACCGCACCACGCGTGGAACGACCTGTTTCTCGTCCATCCCGAGGTCCTTGATGCAGGCTTTGATGACCTTCTGCGAATCGTCCGTGTCGTAGATCGTAAAGGATTTCTTATAACCCTCCTCCAGTTTCTCGATATCCTGCCGCAAGATACGCACGCAAAGGCTGTGGAAGGTGGAGATGAGCGGGAATGAGTTGAGAGGTTCGCCCTGCAGCAGTTCCTTTACGCGGTTCTGCATCTCGCCTGCTGCCTTGTTGGTGAACGTTACGGCAAGAATATTATGCGGAGCTACGTGCTTTTCCTTGATCAGGTACGCGATCCTGACGGTGATCACACGCGTCTTTCCCGATCCCGCGCCCGCGAGAATGAGCAGGGGCCCGTCCGTCGTCTTGACCGCCTCGAGTTGTTGAGGATTCAGTGAGGATAAAACTTCCATTTGTAGATCCAGTGTTCGATTTTAAAGCCTGTCCGTCGATTCCACAATCTAGCGAAAGTTTCCTCCGTTTCCTTCGCGAACTTTGCGTGAAAACCTATGGTACTTAAACAAAAATGCCCGGAGAATCCCTCCGGGCATCCGATCCCTATTCCTTCCCCGCTACTTGATCTGCGCCTGCACTTCCCTGAATTTCTCATGCTTCGAGTCGCGCATGGCTTCGAAAAGCGCCATCTCGACGCTTGATGGTGTAGCCCCGCTCGAGATCATTCTCTGTAGTCCCGCTGCTTTGTCCGCTTCGAACCGCGAAGCGACGCAGTCCGTAAGCAGATGCAATTCGTAGCCGTTAGCCAGTAGATCGTGGGCCGTCTGGTTCACGCAAACGTGCGCCTCGATGCCGCAGAGGATCACCTGCTTCCGCTCCGCGGTTTCCAACACATCCACGAAAGCGGGTTCCCCGAACGCACTGAAGGTCGATTTTTCGATCGGCTCAAATCCGTCCGGCAGCGTGAGCATCAATTCCTCGACAGTTCGACCAAGGCCCTTAGGGTATTGCTCGGTGACGATCACTGGAACGTCCAGGATCCGAAACCCGCGGACCGCCATCGCGATACGCGAAGTGATTAGAGCGTGGTCGGGTATGGCCTTACGAAAGGCCTCCTGCACGTCCACGATCACGAGCACGGCGTCGGCCGCATCGATCATCCTACGCGGCGCCATTTGCGTCCTCCTTCACGGCGGCGATCGTTTCGGCTCGTGAAGCGACCTTTCGAGATTCTTCCCTGGCCTTTTTCTCCTCCATTTCCTTCCGGTATGTCTTGAAGAAGTAATAGACCGCAACGAAGCTGATGACCAGTATCAGCACCATCATCGCAGCGATGAAAATGATTTCCGCCAAAGCACTTCCGGGCATATCTCCAGTCTATCCCATCGGGGGAACCGTACGAAATCCTCAGCAGTTAACCGTATTCATGGAACTCGGACCATGGGGAAAAGGATCTCTTGCATCAGTTTCCGGTTGCGGATATAGTCGATGCGTTTCAACTAAGAATCACTGAACGGGCAGTCCGCGTTCTGAATGTCTACGATCCCCAATCTCTTCCGCCAGACGAGAAACTCGATAGCGACGTCGGTCGCCGTCGCTGCTGGAGGGGGAGCGGCCATCGGCGGGTTCGTTTCGATGCTCGGCTGGATCCTTGATATCCAAAGGTTCATCGACTGGGACTCCGACGGGGTCACGATCAAATTCAATGCTGCGCTCGCTTCGACCGCACTCGGCATTGCGATCGTTTTGACGGCCCTGACTCCCAAACGCACGGCAATCATCAGGATCCTGGCGAGCCTGGCCCTTGTGATCGGTTTCCTTACCATACTTCAACACGCATCGGGTTTAGACTTTGGTATCGATACGTTGCTCTTTCACGAAACCCCCGGCGCACTGGCGACTGCCTCGCCAGGCAGAATGGGACTGCCCGCCTCGCTCTCTTCGACCCTCTTGGGCATCGCAATTTTGCTGATTTCCAGCAGGAAAGCACTTTCAGTAGCCTCTCTGCTGGGGTTAGCCGTAGCGCTGGTCGCCTGGATGCCGATATCAGGATATTTGTTCGGGGCCCCTCAACTTTATGCATTCGTGCCGTTCACGAGCATTGCGTCCCAAACTGCCTTTTTTCTTTTATTTCTCGGCGTCGGGGTGATAGCTGTTGTACCGGATCGCGGTCTCGCTGAGGTACTCGCCCGCCGTGATGCGGGCGGACGTTTGTTCCGGCGGCTTTTCATTCCGTTGATTCTTTTGTCTGTCGGCCTCAATTGGATTCGCTTGATAAGTGTAAATTGGTGGGCCCTGGATTTTGCCGCGAGTGGTGCATTGCGATCCATCTTCGAATTTGTCATCTTGATCGCCCTTCTCTGGTGGGCCGCGTTAGGCGTGAGCAAAGCCGACGCCGCCAAGGCCGCGGAACGTAAAGCTCTTTCCGAACTCGAGACACAACGCACGGTCAACGTCGCCCAAGAAGCCGAGAGAAGGCGGATCGCCCGCGATATCCACGACAGCGTGGGGCAGGAACTAACGGGCCTGCGGCTTATGCTTCATAACCTGCCGGAGCGATACGGTGACGAAGCGCTTCTTCGAATCGAGCAACAGGCCGCCCGGCTGGACGCCGAACTCAGCATGCTGGTGTGGCAGCTTAGACCAAAGGTACTCGACACATATGGGTTGGTGGACACTTTGGACAATTTCTCACGTGCATGGGCCGCAAGCAGCGGCATTAACGTGCACTTCCGATCGTCGCTTTCCAAAGTGCGTCTCCCGCCTGAGGTAGAAACGAATCTTTACCGAATTGCTCAGGAGGCCCTAAACAACATCCAAAAGCATTCGCGGGCCAAGGAGGTCGCAATTTCCCTTGATAGATTCGACGGAAAGGCGATCCTATCCATCCAGGACGACGGAAGGGGCTTTAACGAGGAGGTGAACGGGGACGAAAACATCCACACGACCGACACGGGTGGTTTCGGGCTCATCGGAATGCGTGAGAGGGCCGCGGTTATCGGCGGCCGCTGCGATGTCGAGAGCCGCCTGGGAGAAGGCACGTGCATCACCGTACGGGTACCGATTCTGACCTGAACTCTCCTCGCTTTTCGCGTTTAATGGTGTATGAAATTCACGAAATACACCTTTTTGATCGCCGGTGTTTACGGGCTTCTGGCACTGCTCCCAATGTACTTGATGGAGGCCAGATACGGCGCGGACAATCCGCCGGAAATAACTCATCCGGAATTTTATTACGGTTTCATTGGCGTCGCGGTAGCGTTCCAACTCGTTTTCATCATCATTTCGCTCGACCCTGTAAAATACAGGGCCTTAATTCTTCCCTCGATCGTGGAGAAATTCAGCTTTGTGGTCGCGATCGCGGCACTCGTAGCCGCCGGTCGCGTCTCCGGCCAGATCGTCATAGGTGCGGCAATAGACGCCGTTCTGGGTACGCTATTCACGCTCGCACACTTCCGACTTTCTCGTGCGGAAGCGGCAAGTCGTTGACCAGGATCCCAAAAGCGGAAATTGTTGTAATTTTGAATTATCTCGGCCCTTCGTGCTTCGGGAACGACATGGCGATCTCGCCCGTCGATGTCAGAAGCGTCTTGTAACTTTCCGGGATGAGCTTTACCTTTTTGGTCTTGTCCGTGACGACGTGGAGCGTCTCGCCTTCCGCGATAACGGCATTGTCTGCGGGCCGATACACCTCGTAGATGAAACGTATTGAGCGGCTTCGCACCTCAGCGACGCGGGTGCGAATGTGGAGGATATCTTCGTAAAAAGCGGGCGATTTGTACCGGACGTAGGATTCAGCGACCACCATCAGAGCGTCGTCTCGCTCTTCCATTTCCTTATAAGAAAAGCCGCGTGCGCGGCATAGGTCACTTCGTCCGGCTTCGAACCAGATGAGGTAGTTCGAGTGGTGGACTATCCCCATTTTGTCGGTCTCGGCATATCGAACTCGGATCTCGGTTTCATGCCAGCCGTCCATATTAAATTGGCTGGGAGACAGGGATTCGAACCCCGATAAGCAGATCCAGAGACTGCTGTCCTACCATTAGACGATCTCCCAGCGTTATAGATAATTTACGTGCCGAAAACGAGGTTTGTC
>JAEZJR010000006.1 GCA_023415725.1 Acidobacteriota bacterium | reverse complement strand
CGGGAGATGACGGGGCCGAGAGGGAATACGACATCCCGCGCGGTACCCACATCAACGTGCAGGAGGGCGACCGCGTCAAGGCCGGTGAGCCGCTCATGGACGGCCCGCTGAACCCGCACGATATCCTTCGTGTTTTGGGTACGAACGCCCTGCAGGATTACATCGTCAACGAGATCCAGGAGGTTTACCGCCTCCAGGGTGTGAATATCAACGATAAGCACATCGAGGTGATCGTTCGTCAGATGCTCCGCTGGGTGAAGATCAAGGAAGTGGGCGACACCGATTTCCTCATGGAAGAGCAGGTGGACCGCTTCCGTTACGACGACGAGAACCGACGCATACGCGACGAGGGCGGCAAACCGGCCGTCGGCGAACCGCTGCTGCTCGGTATCACGAAAGCGTCTCTCTCGACCGATTCGTTCATCTCGGCCGCCTCCTTCCAGGAGACGACCCGAGTGCTGACCGAGGCTGCCATTTCCGGCCGCGTGGATTACCTGCGGGGCCTGAAGGAGAACGTCATCATGGGCCGTCTCATCCCGGCCGGTACCGGCATGAAGCATTACCGCAACGTGCTGGTTGCCCCGGATGCGACCGAGAACCGCAAGGAGGCGGACGAGTTCGATGAGATCGAAACGATCCGCGGCGGGCTCGATCTCCCGGTCTTCGGTAACGTCCCGGGCGTCGGCGACGGCGATATGGACGGCTTCGGCGAAGAGGGCGAGATGGAAGATGACGCACTCGAAGTCGAGGAAGGCGAGGAATTCGATATCGACGAGGCGATGAAGATCGATCTCGACGACGACGAACTCTAAAGAGCACAACAACCATCAAAAACAATGGCCGCTTCCTGTTCGGAAGCGGCCATTTTTATCGAGTCGACGTTTGCTCTTCCTCCACGCCCTGCGATGAGGAAGCCCCCCTTTTCAGCCGCCTGTAGAGAAGAGCTGGCGATATTTGATGAGCGTTTCGGCCAGGTTCCCTCGCGTCACCGTGGTCGCGGGTTCGAACCGCGGCCCAGGCACCACCACGAACTGCCCCGGACCCGTCTGCCTTACCTCTGACGGGAATGCTGAGAAGATCCCCTTATCCAATGCAAGCTGCACGTAGCCTCGCAGTGCGGACGGAATCTGAATATTGTCGGTGATTGCGGTGCCCTGGTATGTCACGGTCGTTCCGGCCAAAGATTTGGCTTGTGCGTCGTGCCCGAGCGCCTTGACCAACGCCACGGCCAGGTCGAGCCGGCTGACACTCCCAGACGGGTTGAACAAGCCGCTCGAAGCGGTCACCATCCCTGTCGGCGTGAAATCGAAATCGCGATTTGTGGATCCTTTGGCCGTGACGTATTCGCTGAACAGCCTCAGGTCCCCGCTGACATCACTGAACTTCCCGGATGCCCCGAGCCCCTGACGCAGGCTGGTGTTCAGGGCGAGCGATCGGGCGAGATCCTCTCGGGTGACCGTGGCGTCCGGCCTGAACGTGCCGTCCGAGTAGGTGTCGATGTAGCGGCTCTTGAGTGCGAGTTCGATCGCGGCCTGTTTCGCGTGTCCCTGAATGTCGGCGATCGCGGGCAGGATGAAACGCGATTGCGATATCGTCCCGTTCACCGGTCCGGGCAATGCCAGCTGCTGCGGGGAAGTAACGCCGGGAGCGGCCGTCAACCCGTTCGCCCCGCGAACCTCAAGCACCCACTCGCCCGGTTCCGGGTTCTTCACCACGATCTGGCGATTAAGCGAACCGATAACCGGCGTGTTGATGCCGCTCGAATAGCTCGCACCGGACGGGCTCGTCAACCTGATCCCTACGAGATTCCCCACCTCCTGATCGCCGACCGCGTCTGCCGTAGCGAAAGCGTCAAGTACGTTCATATCCGGCTGGACCGTGAAACGGTAAGCATTCGTCGAATCGGGGCCCGAGACCGAAGGATCGTAGTTGATGTTGAAGTTCTGGGTCGGAGCACGCTCTTCGCTGAAGTTGGCGTTGAAGCTGTACTCCTGAATATTGCGGTAAGCCTTGCCGCGGTTGAATACCTTGTCGACCGCAGCGTGTGCGTTCACGAAGCCGGCCCCTACTTCCCATTCCTCCCGGCCGACCATCTTGCTGGCGGTGTTCGTCAGGATCGACTTGATCTCATCGGGGGTGAGCGTCGGGTCGGCGTCGAGCATCAGAGCGACCACGCCGGAAATGAACGGCGTCGCCATCGAGGTGCCGGAGATCTGCGTGTAGAACGGTATCGCCGAAACGGGAAGTTCCGCATCGTCGGTCAGGCCGTTCGCGGTGATATTCACGGTTGAACGGGTCGAAACCATCGCCGCCGTGAACTTGCCGGCGTTGGTGTCATATATCCGGCCCGTGCCCGGTGCGGTGATCGTCGGGGCGTTGTAGTCGTCGTCCGGATCGTCGTTCGAAAGACGCTCCTCGCGGCGGACACCGCGGGAAGAGAAGTCAGCGAGATCCCCCTCTTTGGAACCGGCGGCAACACCGATCACCCATGGGGCCTTAGCGTAGGTGTTGTAGGTGTCCTTGGTCGGGCCGTCGTTGCCGGCTGCGAAGACGACCGTGATGTTCCGGTCGTAGGCCATCTTCGACGCGATCGTGATCGGGTTCGTCGGGTCGAACGCACCGCTCCCGCCGTAACTGTTCGAGATGACGCGGATGTTGTAACGGTACTGATTCGTCAGTGCCCATTCCCACGCGGCGAGGCCGTTGATGACGAAAAGGCCCGCGCCCAACCCCGCCCCGATCAGCTTCGCTCCCGGAGCTACGCCCGTGTAGATACCCCCGCTTCGAAGGCCGGTTCCGCCGATGATCCCCGCACAGTGTGTGCCGTGGCCGACGGTCTGGTCAGTGTTGGGGACGTTCTCGATGGAGACGTGCGGGGTGAAGCCGGGAAGCGTACCCGCGGCCACCGGCGTCTGCACGTTCTGGATCACCTTGGTGCCGAACGGGAGGTCGCCGTGCGTCGCGTCGACACCCGAATCGATCACCATAACGGAGAAATCGCCGGCACCGGAGACGGGCATGCCACCGTTGCGCAAGGTCATCGCCGCGTCGGACTGCACCCGGGCAACCCCGCCCACCACGCGGGCCTGGTGCATGTAGTAATAGAGCCGGTCGTTGGACCACAGCGACCGGACCTCAGGATTGTTCTTGAGAAGCCGCTCCTGTCCTGCGGTCATCGGCATCGCGGCCATACCGAGTGTGGGATACGTATAACCCGCATTGATGCCGATGCCGCGCAGGATGTTCAGATGGCTGTCCTTCAGCCCGCTGTTCGTGTTGAAGGCCACGATCACCATCCCGACCTCGACGTTGTCGGCGACGCCGGCCAACTTCGACGAAAGGGCCGGAGCCAGGTTCGCCGCCTGTGCTCCGACGCACGTCATCACGACGGCGGCCGCCAATAAAAGGGAGGAAACTGCCCGTTTGATCTTGTTGCCAGAAATGAGATTCACCTCGTTGTCTCCTGTCCGTGAAGTTATGGGAACTATTTGTCGGACAGTCTAAATAAAGAGGTTTGAGAAAGACTTGAGGGCGGTTTTCCGGGCACTTGAGGGAAACTTGAGAAACGGGTAAGGGCGGGGATGTATACTCAACAGAGGAGGGACGGAATGATAATCAAAGACAAAAAGAAGAAGAAAGAACTCGATAAGGTCCCGGATGTCGATAAGAACGGCGACCCGATCTACAAGATCGCGGGAGCAGGGAAGGAGACTAAACCGAAAGAAAAGGACCGTAAAAGTTAATAAAAAAATCGCCGACGTTTTTCTTGCGTCGGCGCTCCCAAATCCCACAATCTCGCGGCTTACGCCTGGATCGAGGGGGCGGAGTAGAAGTGTTTTGAAGTTTCCAGGGTCTTCGTGTCGAAGTGCTTCCTGGCTCCGCATTCGATGCAGCTGAGATACGCGGATCCGCCCGAGCCGAAAGGACGTGTGACCCGCCGGTGCTGGCAGCCGAAAAGGCGTGAGACGAGCCCCAGCTTTTTACCGAAAACCTTCTCGTCCAGACCATTCTCTCCCGATCTCAAATTCTGAAAAACGTTCTGCAATACGAAGCTGGCCATAAATACTCCTCCCCGTTCTGGTGGATTCTGATCTTGCCTTCCGAGCGTTACCAATGTCGTTCCTGTGTGCCGTCGAAAGTAGCAAGCCGGGTGCCAAATCTCGATGTAGGGAAGGATAGGCGTAAGGGCAGGGGTATTCCACAAAAAGAGCCAATATTCGATCGTTAAACACTGTTTCACAATCGTGCAGCCCCGATAAAATCAGTACAAAATCGGTCTTTTTGACCGCTCGTAAAGCGGACAGGTATGGTACCGCTCAGTGTCGTCGCGGTCATTGGGGGTCAAGTGTAGCGGGATGAGGATTTGATGAGCCGTCGGCGTTCGGCGCGGTATCTGGCGCCTTCGTGAAAGTGCTTCCCGCGGGGGGCAGGTCGAAATCGTCGTTTGGAAATTCGTTCCGAATACCGGCCCACCGCGGTCACGTTATCGATCATTTCATCGCGATCATCCTGTTCATGAGGAAAAGCCACTGACCGTTCGTTTTTGTCCAGACGGAGGTGGTGTCGTATTTCCCGCTGATGTCCTGACTGCCGGATTTTCCACGCAGATCGATCTTGTAGGTAACGGTGGCCGAATCGGCCGAGGGAAATGTGACGTTCATGTCCGAGATCGTGTAGTCGGCCAACTCAAGAATTTTGGCCATCTCGATCTCCTTTTTTCTGTCAACCGTTCCTTCGGCATACTCGGCATGGTAGTTTTCAGCGAGCGTGGCGATCCACTCATCGTATTTCTTCTTCTTGAGTAGGTCCCATGTCGCTTTCTCTTTTTGCTCGATTAGCTCGTGCGGCCCGCTTGTGGTCCGGGCGTTGCTGGCGTGGAACGTTGTGGTCTTCCACGTGCCGCCTTGCTTCGTCCAGGTGGAAGTGACCTGGTACGGGCCGAACTGTTCATCCTGTCCCCCGATGGGCGTGGCTGTCCACCGGCAGCTGAGAACGGCGGTGACGCCATTCGCTAAGATCTTAACGTCTTCGTATTTGTACTCGAATTTCGTCTTCAGCGGATTCGTCTTCCAGTAGTTCAAGTACTGCGTCTTGCTAATTACGCTGCCGTCGGGGAATGTCATGAACGCGCCATCCACGAACATTTGGTCCAGACGGGCAACGTCAGCGCGTCCCTCGGCCTCGTCCACTTCGCGAAACAGCCGCATGATGGTTTGTTCGATGTTCTTGTCGGAGGCAACCGACGTTTCGGCCGTCTTGTTCGTCGCTGATTGGGCGGGAGCGATTGCTGCGCAAATCGAAAGGAGCGAAAGGATCAGGAGTGTCTTCTTCATAAATCTCACCTCGTTTATGAATTTTCAGTCGTTTCGCCGCACGTCGTCCGGGGCTATGCCCGTCCCGTGAACGAGCGGAAATCGATCCTGAGGTTACCTCGCTACCGCGCCAAGTCGTGATGGCTCAGCGTGTCATGAACTGCTCAAGTAGGCGAGTATCGTATAACACTTTCAAAAAACTTCAAGAGCTTTTTCACAGGAATTTCTATAATGGTTTTCCTTTGGGAAAGACCGGAAAAAACTCTGATCGTGCCGTTGGCTCGGGAGGATTTCGACATCAGAGAGGTGTTTCCCAAGAACGGCAGGAGCGCTAGACAGAGATATCGCACACCTCGTCGCGCCAGAGTTTTCTTTTACCCTTCGCCCGGGCGCGGCTGCCTCGCGTTTTTGCTCCGGTTCACTCGAGCCCGAGTTCAGCGGCAAGGCGGAGGGTTTCGGGGGAGCCTTCGACGCCGAGTTCGGAGCGGAGCATCGAGCGCATTTCGTTGTAGTGTTTTTTGGCGGCGGGGAGTTTGTTCTGGGCGGCGAGTACCTTGAGGGTGAGGCGGTGCATGTCCTCGCGGAAGGGGTCGAGTTTCAGCGATTCCGCCGCGTAGCGCTGCGCCTCGGCGAAGCGGCGTTCGGCGAGGGAGAGTTTCGCTAGGGCTCCGGTGACGCGCGCCGATTGTTCGGTGTAGTAGCTCCGACGTTCGTCGGCCCAATTCTCATACACGCCGGGCATGAACTCGCCTCGGTAGAGCCTGTGCGCGTCCTCGAGCGAGGAACGGAGGCGCGCATTGTCCTTCTCGCGTTTCGCCGCTTCGGCGTCCGCTACGAGTCGGTCGAATTCTTCGGCCTCGATCAGGTAGGTCAGGTCCGGGTTGAGCTGGTACGCACCGTCGCGAAAGACGAGGAAGTTCTGCTTCAGCGTCTGCCGGCTGTTCAGGGCCTTGCGGATGTGCGAGATCGTCGGGTGGAAGTTCTTCTCGACGACGGCCGGGTCCTCCTCCGGCCAGAAGGTGTCGATCAGCACGTCCTTGGCCACGCGTCGATGCCGGCTCGTCGCGATGTAGCAGAAGATATCGCGTGCCCTGCGGGTCGTCCACGCATCCGCGGCGAACGGGTTCGAGCGGTCGCGGAAGATCTCCACCGGGCCGAGCAAGTTGATCGTCAGGTCGGTTACGGGAGCCTCGACGATACTGGCCGCGGCAGGATGGGGTTCTGTTTCGGCCGGTGCGGACAATTCACCGCGAAGGTCCGCGGGCAGCCGCTCGGTGATCTCCTCGATGGAGAAGAGTGAGGGGTACCGGCGTATCTCCCTTCGGAGCCAGAAATCGTAATCGAACCGGGCGGAAAGATCGAGAACGCGGTTGACGAGCGGCACGGCCTCGTTCTCGTTGCCGCCGCAGAGATAGGTCTCCGCGAGCAGGAGAGCGGCATTCACCTCGTCGAAATAATGGTCCCGCTGCCTGAATTCGTCGACCAACTCCGAGAGGCGCTCTTTCAGGCCATCGAATCGCTTCTCGGCCACGTCCACGCTTGCCAGAGCCAGCCTGGGCGTTAACGTCCGGTCCGTCTCGCCGCGCTCAGTGCGCGCCGCGATCAGGCTTTCGAGCAGAGCGCGTGCCCGGAGCGTATCTCCCCGGCGTAAAAGAAACCGGGCCCGCTCCTCGTTCAGCTCCTTCGTGGTGATGTCGATCTCCGCGTCGTCGTAGGCCTTCGCCGCGCGTTCGTAGAACTCTTCAGCATGGGCCTCGTCGCCGGTCTCGCGGTAGTAGTTCGCGTACGCCTCGAACACCTCGGGCCGCAGCAGCCGGAGGTCAAAGATCTGGCAAAGCTCGAGAGAGCGTTCGAGGTGCTGTGCCGTCGCTTCGAACTCTCCACGATAAAGGTGCAGCCTCGCTACGTTTAGGTGCCCTATAGCCTCCTGCGGGAGCTGTTTGCCGTCGTCGCCGTCGCGGAAGATACGCCGGAACCAACGCAGTGCCTCGCCGAAATCGCCGCGAAACCCGGGCGGCAACGCGAGGTTATGCATTATGAGCCGCTGGTATTGTTTGTTGCCGAGCCTTTCCGCTAGTTCCAGAGCGAACCGGAACTGCTGCTCCGCCTCCTGCGAATTGCCGTTGGATATCAAACACAGGCCCCGCGTGTTCGCGCATTTCATCAGCGTCTCGGAGCCCGGTGCGGCGGTTTTTTCCGCGCGGTCGAGCAGGCCGAGAGCTTCATTAAGGCGTCCCCTGCGGCGGGCGATGCTGGCGAGTGAGTGAAGCGCCTCCGCTTCGCCCTCAAGATCGACCCCGCCTTCCATCAATTCAACGGCCCGCCGTAGCAGTCCGGCCGCGCGGTCCATGTCGCCGCGGATCCGGGCTACCTCCGCTGTATGCAGAAGTGCCGCCGGGTGACGTTCGAGCGACGCTTCGGGAATCCGTTTCGTGAAAGTGTCGAGCGTTAGAAGGGCACCGGCGTCGATCAGTTCCGCACCATGTTCCGCGATGATCCGCGCCGCCTCGTCAAAATTCTCCGCGTCCAGAAGGAACGGCATCGCCTGCTCCCACAGGCCGGCATCGAGCAGCACGGACGCGATACGGTTCCGCTCCGACGCCACTCCCTCACGGCCCACCTCCGAGCGCAGCCGCCGAAGCAGGAATTCGCGGAACAGCGGATGAAAGCGGTATTCCTCGCCGGCACGCCCGTCGCCCGCGACCGTAAGGAACACGTTCCGCTGAGACAGCTCGGGGAGCACCGCCGCGCAGCGATGCTCGCGAAAAAGCATGCTGCACAGCTCCAGCGGGAGCGATTCCAGAAGCGAAAGCGAAAGCATCAGAGCTCGCGTCCCTTCGCTCTCTCGGGAGAAGACCTCCTCCGCGAAGTAGTCGAAGATATCCCGCTCGGTGCGCCTAAGCATCTCTACGAGATCGACCGTGCCTCCCGCGGCAAGCTTTTCCTCTTCCGCCGCCTGGCGAACTAGCTGCAGCCCGGTAACCCATCCGTGCGTGCGGTCGCGATACTCGGCGACCTGACGATCATCGAGAGACACTCCGAGCGTGTTGCGGAACAGCTCGCGGACCTCCTCGTCGGTGAAAAGCAGATCGTCGCGCGTAAGCACTCGCACGGCCGACTGCGCCCGACGTTTCATCATCGCGAGCGGGGGCAGATCACGCGTCGTTATCATCACGTGCACGAGATCCGACGAGTATTGCAGAACGCGATCTACGATCCGGTGCACGGGGGTGTCGGCTCCGATATGGTGGTAATCGTCGAGCACGAGTATCAGCGGCTGCTCGACGCTCTGGAGTATCTCGTTTATCAGCAGGTCGGCCGCGCGTTCCGGAAAGCGGAGCAGGTCCTCGTTCGCCTCGGCGAGGTAATCGAAGACGGCCTCGCCGAATTCCGGCACCGCGGACCTTATCCCGCGGGCTACATAACCGAGGAACACGACCGGATCGGCGTCTGTGTGGTCGAGTTGGTACCA
Source organism: Acidobacteriota bacterium (assembly GCA_023415725.1). Taxonomy (GTDB): domain Bacteria; phylum Acidobacteriota; class Blastocatellia; order Pyrinomonadales; family Pyrinomonadaceae; genus OLB17. The sequence continues at coordinate 11,078 of JAEZJR010000006.1, read as the reverse complement.
GACGACGGGGCGGTCCTGCGAGCGAACGAATTCGGCGACGAGCGTAGTCTTCCCGCAGCCCGCGTCGGCGGCGACGAGGGTCACAGGCGATTCGAGGTTCGCTTTTAGGGCTTCGGTAAGGCGCGGCCGCTCCAGCAGGTCGGTGACCGGCCGGGGCGGCATCAGCTTGGTTTTGAGGAAGAGGCCGGGTCGCTGCATCTCTTAAGGGAGCGCCCAATTATTGCACAGCAGAGTATGAATGCCTGAATCGGTAGGGGTCATGCCGCCGCCGGTGTGGCGAGGCTGCGGGCGATCGTTTTGAGGCCGCCGGCGTGGCCGAAGGATTCCGCCACAGCCGCAGCCGTGTCTACGTCAGCGACACCGTGGAACTCGAAGAATTCCTGTGCCTCCGCGAGCGAAAATGCGAGCAGTTTCTCGTCGATCACGTTCAGCACCTGCTTCGATCGCAGCCGCCAGATCGGGGTCGGCGGTTTACTGCGGCTCAGCATCACTGTGTGCGAGCCCAGCGGGGTCGAAGCGACCAGGTAGTCGAAGAAATCCTGAAACCACGGGCGGTCGAAAAGGTGATGTATCCCGTCGACGACGAGCACTGAGGGCCACTGCTTTCCTCTGAGTTCCAACCCGGCCGTTATATCGGCGAAAAGATCCAGCGGAGTAGCGCATTCCGGAAGGGAAAGCTTCGTCTGCCGCTCTGCCCAGCCGTTGTCGCGGAAGATGGCGGCCCGGAAGTAGCTCTGGAACGTCCGCCAGTCCGCATCCACCCCGTCGATCGTGTACCACGAAACGTCCGAGCGGCCGCTTACGAACTCTGCCGCTAAGGTCGTTTTCCCGGTTCCGGCGCGTCCCACGACTATGGTCGCGGCGGAATTCTTCGAGCTTTTCGACAGAACGCCGGTTAGCCATTTTCGCGGAAGAATATCACCGACCTCGGGGATACGCAGCTTCGCCGCGATCAACGGTATCGGCCTTGCGTCAGAGACGGGAACGGACGTGGAACTCTGTACCGCCGTCAGGTCGGGAAAATCGAACGATGTGTTGGGGTCTTCGCGGAAGAAAGCCATCGCCATATTGATATAACGATATCTGATCGCTCTTGAGGAATACTTGAGCCCGTTTTGTGGACCGACCGGGCGGCTCAAGTTTTCCTCAAGCGGGCCATTTTATCCTCAACATGACCAAACTGACTCTCCTCTCTTAACCGAGACTACGAGAACTTCGCATTAGGAGACCAAACATGATGAAACGAGCATATTTATTGGCTCTTGTGATCTTTGCCTTGGGCATTTCCACATTCGGGCAAGCCCAGGGTTCTACGCACCCGGAACCGGCGAAGGCCAAGAATTACACGGGCGGATCGGAAAAAGGGAAAAAAAGCTCGGACACGAAAAAGTCCGGCCCCGCCGATGCCAAAGAAGACTCCCCACTTATCCTTGCCGGTACGAACCTCGAAGCCGAGCTTCAAAGCGTGATCGACGTGCGGAAAAGCAACGTCGGCGACCAGGTCGTCTTGAAGACCACAAAGGCGATCAAACAGAACGGCGAGGTGGTCGTTCCGAAAGGGGCGAAACTCATCGGCCGGATCACCGAGGTCAAGCAAAAGACCAAGGAAGACGCGACCTCCAAGGTCGGCATGGTGTTCGATAGGATCCAGGGCAAGGAACTGGACATGCCTGTGAATGTATCCCTGGTGGCCGTGACGGCCGCTCGAGCGACCGCCGCGGCGGGCGACCTTTTCTCTTCCGACCTTTCGGGCAGTGGTGCGGCCAGCGGTTCCGGATCGGCTCGACCGCGGGCTTCGGGTGGCAGCGGCGGCGGTTTGCTGGGAGGCGGGGGCGGCCTTCTCGGAGGCGTCACGTCAACTGCCGGCGGCGTGGTCAATACGACCACTTCGACGGTTGGGAACGCGGCCGGGAGCGCCGTGAACACGGTCGGTGGAACGACCAATACCCTCGGGCGAACGGTGAACGGCCTCCAGATCTCGCAATCCGCGAGCGGGTCGGCCAACTCATCCTCGACGGTGTCGGCAAATGGCAAGGATGTCCGGATCGACAAAGGGGTAAACTTCCTTCTCCGTCTTGACGGTTCGGCCAACGTTCAGGAATAGGACTTGCTAATGGCGAAGCGGGGACGCTAAAATAGCTCGTCCCCGCTGGCTATCTGCACTGAAACCGTACACTATTCGTAGTGTTTTATTTCATTTTTTTAATTTCCTTTTCGCCCGGGCCCACGCCCGAAGGTCATAAATGATGAGACGACTCCTCTCGTTGGCGGCCATGCTGGCATTAGCGAACCCGGTGTTCGCGGGGCTCAGCATCGTTAAAGGTAACGGGATCACGCTCACCGGCGCCGACGGTATCGAATACGTCGGCGTTTCCGGCATAACACTCACAGGTGCCGACGGCCTGCTCACACGGCAGACCAACGGGATAACCCTTACCGGAGCGGACGGGATCACGCTCACTGGGGCTGACGGAATAACCCTGACCGGCGCGGACGGCGGGACCTACGTCGGGCCGAACGGCATCACTTTGACTGGGGCCGACGGCATCACATTGACCGGAGCTGACGGGATCACATTGACCGGGGCTGACGGTATCACATTGACCGGAGCCGCCGGCACTACTTACCGGGCAGATAAATTCATCATCAGACAGCCGGACGGCATCACGCTCACCGGAGCCGACGGCATAACCCTTACGGGCGCTGACGGGATAACACTCACTGGGGCGGACGGCATGACCCGCGTCGGGACGATGGGGATCACGCTCACTGGCGCCGATGGCATAACCCTCACCGGGGCGGACGGGATCACGCTGACCGGAGCCGACGGGATCACACTCACTGGAGCAGACGGCGTGACCGGGATCGGCTCGGACGGGGCGATATTCGACATAACCCACCCTGCGGGGATCACGCTCACCGGAGCCGATGGGATCACGCTTACGGGCGCGGACGGAATCACGCTGACCGGCGCCGATGGGATAACCCTCACAGGCGCGGACGGGATCACACTGACCGGCGCAGATGATGCGACCGGCCTGCAAAGTGTCGATCCTGAATTCGCAAAGGCCCTGAATGCGGCAACCGACGACAGCAACTTGAACGCCGTCATTGTCTTCCACCAGTCGGTCACAGACGCCGATATCGAACAGTTGCTCTCTCTCGGTATTATGGGCGGCACGCGATTCCGCGTTCTTCCGGCGGTGTACGTGACCGCCACAAAACAACAGCTTCTCGCAGTCTCGCGTCTGCCTCAGGTGCGTTCGCTTTACGGCAACAGGACGCTCACTTTCAACGCGGACCCGTACTTCAACATCACGGGCGTCCAGCGCGTGCCGGCGGATAACGATCTTCGCAATGACAACGCCGGACTTCCGTATTCGGGCAGGAACGTCACGGTCGCGGTGCTCGATACCGGCATCAACGCGACTCACCCGGACCTCGCTGGCCGGGTCGTTCAGAATGTTAAGCTTGCGGACCTTCAGAGTCTTTCCCCGGGATTCGTCTACCCCGCCGCCGCCGAAGGGCAATCAAACACCGATCTCGTATCCGGACACGGAACGCTTGTGGGCGGGATCATCGGCGGCGGCGGGATGGCGTCGGGCGGCAAGTTCGCCGGTGTCGCACCCGGGGCGAAACTTCTCGGCCTGAGCGCGGGGGACGCGAACCTGCTATTCGTGCTTTCGGGCTTCGATTATCTATTGAGCAAGGGCGGCAATTACGGGGTCCGCGTGGTGAATTGCAGTTTCTCCGCCGCGACGGTTTACGACCCGAACGACCCCGTCAACGTCGCGACGAAGATGCTCACTGACCGGGGAGTGAACGTGGTGTTTTCCGCCGGCAACAGCGGTTCCGGAAACGGCACGATGAACCCTTACGCCGTCGCGCCGTGGGTGGTCGCGGTCGGGGCCACGGACGAAAAGGGCCGGCTGGCGAACTATTCCTCACGCGGAAGTTTCGGCGACGAGCTCCAGCATCCCACACTTGTCGCACCCGGCACCAACATCGCTGGCCCGCGGAGCCTTATCGGGACCACAGGCACTACCGGACTCGCCGGAGCCGACGTGCAAAGGCTCTCGCTCACGGAACTTCCGTACTACACGACCGCAACGGGCACCTCGTTCTCCGCCCCGCAGGTCGCCGGAGCGATCGCGCTGATGTTGGAGGCGAACCCGAACCTGACGCCGGCCGAGATTAGGGACATCCTCGCCCGCACGGCAACGCCGCTGCCGAAATACTTCTATCACGAGGCGGGTGCGGGGATGCTGAACACCCACGCCGCGGTACTTGAGGCCGCTTTCCCGGAACGCCAACTGGGCGTTTTCCGTGCCGTGCTCCCGAAGAATCGTATCCAGTTCTCGACCCGCGTTTCGCAGATATTCGATCAAACGGTCTTCCCGAATTCGCCGGCGAGCACGAATGTCACTATCCCGTCGAACACGGTCCAGGCGACGATAAGCGTGGCGTGGGGGCTGAGCGTGAATGATCTGGCGCTTCGCGTTTACAACTCGTCGAACACGCTGCTCGGCGAATCGAATTATCTCAATCTGCCTGGCCTGACCGGCACCCGCGAGAAAGTGCTGCTCCGAAACCCGGCCGGGCAAACCATCCGCTCGGAAGTGCGGCACACCGCTGGAGCTGGGACCGCTCAGCCTTACGCCGGGACCGTCGAGATTACGCAGGTGGAGTACCCGTCGCTGCTCGATCTCGAGGCGATGGCCCCCAGCCTCGTCACCGAGGCTGAGCGTTCGATGCTATCGAACCTCGTGATTCCCGAAGGCCGCAAATTCAAACCGTTCTCGCCTGTGACGCGCGGCGAATTCGCCGAGGCGATCGTTCGCGCCGGCCTCGTGCCGCAATACATGGCCGCGTCGCCGATGTACACCGACGCTCGTGAGAGGGCCCTTCGGAACGCGGTCGAAAGCGTTCAGTCGAACCCGAGCGGTGCCCTTATCGCCGACACCAGCGGCGGCAAGTACTCGCCCTACAGCTCATTGACCAAGCTCATCGCCGCGATCGCACTGGTGCGGGCCGCGGGTCTCGAAAGCAAATCATCCAGTGCGGTTCTGCCGCTGACCGTCACGGACGCTTACTCGATCCCGTCCGCCTGGCGCGGGCACGTCGCGGTCGCTCTGCAAAACGGGCTGATCACGCTGGACGGCAATGCTTTCAACCCCGGCCGCGCACTCACGCGTATCGAGTTAGCCGCCGCTCTGAACCGCCTGGTGGATCGTTGATGGACGCGCGAAATTAGCCACACTCGCGCGTGAAACTTCTACCGCCCTGACATCGCCTCTCTGATCGATCGTCGGGGTAAAACCAACCAGAACAATAACTTAAGTCAAAGATGCCGAGCCCGATCCTCGGCATCTTTTTTGCGTCTGCCTCTCTTTGGAGCCCCACACTTCAATTAGATCATTGGAGGTAATTATATGAACGCGACCCAGAAGGCACTTGATAACAAGTCCGCCACTGCGGCTGCTCCCGCCAAGGGCGTCGCGACGACACCCGTAACAGCGGCTCCCTTGTTCGTCGAAGCGGAGACGCTGTTCGACAAGTTGGCCAACATCACCGACGACATCGCAACCCGGGCGTTCGATATGTTCCGTATGCGCGGCGGCGAATGGGGCAAGGAACTCGACGATTGGTTCAATGCCGAACGCGAGGTGCTTCGTCCCGTCCCGGTAGAGATAAAGGAAAATGACGGCAACATCATGGTCACCGCTGCGGTCCCGGGGTTCAAGCCAGAGGAGATCGAGGTGAGCGTGAAGGACAACCGTCTGGTGCTCAGCGGAGAGACCAAAGCGAGCGAGGAGAAAGAGGACGAGAATGTGATCACAAGGGAATGGAAGAGCAACCGGTTCCTGCGTCAATTCACGCTGCCGTCCAACGTCGACCCGAACAAAATTCAGGCCAACCTGAAGGACGGGATGCTCGAACTGACCATGCCGAAGGCCCCCGTCGAGGAGCCGAAGAAGATCCCGGTCAAAACCGCCTGAGTGTTTCACCGGGCCGAATTGAAAAACTCAAGCAAGGCGGGGTCGACCCCCTGAAAGCCAACCCCGCCGTCATCCGAAACAGCGATCTATGAGAGACAGATCAAAAGCGATTTCCGTTCTCTCCTCGATCCTTTTGATATTTGCCGCAGTGGCCTCGGCTGCGGGGCAGAAATTGACAAAGGCGGAGATGCTCACCGCCGAGCAGCGGCTTGTCGAACTCGGCTATTGGCTCACGAAACCCGACGGCGTCGCGGACGCATCCACACGGCACGCGGTGACTGCATTCCAGAAGGTCGAGGGGCGGAAACGAACCGGGCTTCTGAGCCGGGCCGACTTTGACGTCCTGTTGTCATCGACCAATCCGGAGCCGAGGGACATGCCGGACAAACGGCACATCGAAGTGGACATCACACGACAAGTACTGTTCCTTTTCGACTTGAACGGCGCGATCGAGAAGATCGTGCCCGTTTCAACGGGGAACGAGAAACGGTACTTTCAGGACGGGAAGTGGCAGGTCGCACACACGGTGAGGGGCAACTTTCGTGTATTGCGGAAGGTCAACGGCGTTCGCCGGGCCCCTCTCGGCAGCCTCTACTACCCGATGTATTTTCACGAGGGCTGGGCCATCCATGGAAGCAATTCCGTCCCCGCCCGGCCCGCGAGCCACGGATGCGTCCGGGTGCCGCGCGGTGCGGACCTTGTGCTGTTTCGGATCGTGCCGGTCGGGACGCCCGTGATCGTTTACGACTAAGAGGAGGAGGTTTTAGAGGTGATGCCAAGACTTAGATCTGAATACGACGCGGACCGCCAGAGCAGCCGACTTCCGATGGAATTCGAAACTGCGACGCATCGCTACGAGGTGCCCTGCGGCATCTGCGGCACCAAATTTTATTTCGACGAGAACGGCAAGGCCGAGCTCGAGTTCGCCCTGACCGAAGCGGGCGACAATCCGTTCGTATGTGCCGGTTGCGAGGCCGACTATGAGGACACAGCCCACGAGCATTAATAAAAAAGCTATGGCCACGGCGACCATAAATGGCGTGGAACACTCGTTCCGCGAAGGGATCTCGATACTCGCAGCCGCGGCAGAGCTCGGGGTCGAGATCCCGACACTTTGCCACGATGAAAGGGTCGAGGCGGCGGGTGCCTGCCGCCTCTGCATCGTGAAGGTCCAGGGAGAAGGTCGCCCGGTCACATCGTGCATGCGCGAGCTCGCGGACGGCATGGTCATCGAAACCCACACGCCCGAGATCGAGGAAGCGCGTGCGATGAACCTCCGGATGCTCGCCCGCGAATACCCGCTCAAAGCCTATAAGGAATTCCCGGACAAACCGTTCCATAAACTTGCCGAGCGTTACGGTCTGATCGATGAAGATTTCGACATCAGCCGAAACGGTGACTTGAAGGACGATTCGCACCGTTTCATCGCGGTGGATATGTCCCGCTGCATCGATTGCTACCGCTGCGTGCGGATATGCGAACAGGTTCAGGGGCAGTTCGTCTGGCAGGTGGTCGGCCGCGGCGATGAAACCCGCGTGATCCCGAACTCCTTCGGGACGTTCGCCGACAGCACTTGCGTGAGCTGCGGAGCATGCTCAGACACATGCCCGACCGGCGCGATCGAGGACAAAACCTATCTGCAGCACGGCCCGCCCGAGAAATGGACCCGCACGACGTGCCCGTATTGCGGCACCGGATGCGAGATGGAAGTGGGCTCGATCAACGGCCGCGTTGTCCAGGTGAAGCCCGTTAACGATGCACCGGTGAACGGCGGCCACCTTTGCGTCAAGGGCCGCTACGCGTTCGAATTCAACCACTCGCCGGATCGTGTCAGCGAGCCGATGATCCGTGAAGGTGAAGAGTGGCGTACGATCTCGTGGGAGGAGGCGATCGCCTTCACCGCGGGCAAGCTTAAACATTTGATCAACGAACACGGCAAGGAAAGCATTGCCGTTCTGGGTTCCGCACGTGCAACCAACGAGGAGAACTACGTCGCGCAGAAATTCGCGCGCGTAGTTCTCCGAACGAACAACGTGGATTGCTGTGCCCGCGTCTGCCACACGCCGACGGCCGCGGCGATGAAGATGATGCTCGGCACCGGCGCGGCGACCAACTCGTTCGCGGATGTCGAGAAGGCTGAAACGTTCCTGCTATGCGGGGCGAACCCTACCGAAAATCACCCGATCGTCGGAGCCCGCGTGAAGCAGGCCGTCCTGGCGGGTGCGAACCTGATCGTCATCGACCCGCGCAAAACGGAGCTGACGCGATTCGCCAACGTGCACCTCCAGCTTCACCCCGGTACGAACATCCCTCTGCTCAATTCCATCGCACACGTGATCCTCGAAGAGGGGCTCGCGGATGCGGAATTCATCGAGAACCGCGTCGAGGAGTTCGAGCAGTTCCGCGACTTCGTCGCCGACTACCCGCCCGAGCGGGCCGCCGAGATCTGCGGTGTCGCGGCGGAAGATATCCGAAAGGCCGCCCGTCTTTACGCGACAGCGAAACCGGCGATGTGCATGCACGGGCTCGGCGTCACCGAGCACACGCAGGGGACCGAGGGCGTGATGTGCCTCGTCAACCTCGCGCTGCTCACCGGAAATATCGGGAAACCCGGGACCGGTGTGAACCCCCTCCGCGGGCAGAATAACGTTCAGGGCTCCGCCCAGATGGGTTGCGACCCCGGCATCCTCACGGGCAGCATCGCCGTGGCGGAAGGGAAGGACCACTTCGAGGCCGTCTGGGGTGCACCCGTTCCGCTCGAAAAAGGGCTGAACCAGCTCCAGATGGTCGACGCCGCACGCGATGGCAAACTTAAAGCCCTCTGGGCGATCGGGTACGACGTCTTCATGTCGAACGCGAACACCGAGCAGACCGGGAAAGGATTCGAGAACCTCGAGCTCTGCATTGTGCAGGATCTCTTCATGAACGAGACCGCAAAGCGTTACGCACACGTTTTCTTCCCCGCATCGTCCTCGTTCGAAAAGGACGGCACGTTCATGAACGCCGAGCGGCGCGTCCAGCGCGTCCGCAAGGCCGTCGATGCACCCGGCAACGCCCGCACCGACTGGGAGATCGTCTGCGACGTCGCTAAGGCGATGGGGAAGGGCGAGTATTTCGACTTCATCAACGCCGAGGAGATCTGGAACGAAATCCGCCTCGTCTGGCCGAATTCGTACGGGATCACATACGAACGCATCGAAGACCACGGCCTGCAATGGAACTGCCCGACCACCGATCATCCTGGAGCCGACGTGCTTCACGCCGAGTCGTTCGCCAACAGCAAGACGGCTGCACTTCGACGTATTCCCTACCGCCCGACGAAAGAGAAGATCGACGCAGAATTCCCGCTGATGCTGAACACCGGCCGGACGCTCTACCACTTCAACGCCGGCACAATGACCTACCGCACTGGGCTGGATGATATAAGACCGCACGATTATCTGGATGTCTCGGCGGAAGACGCAGTGAGGCTCTCGATCGCCGAGGGCGAAGAGGTCCGCGTCGTGAGCAAATACGGCCAATTGACGATGCCCGTGCACATCTCGCCACGCGTGCGAACCGGCGAGCTTTTCGCCACCTTCCATAAACCCGAACAGCTCATCAACCGCATCACCAGCCCGCACCGCGACCGCTACGTGCAGGCGCCAGAGTTCAAGGTGACGGCCGTACGGGTGGAGAAGATCTGAACCTTCGAATAATATAGCCGCTATGCGAATTCGTATATCGGTGATCGCGGCGATGCTGTTTGCGGCATCGCCGTTCCTGTTTGCACAAAAGCCGGCTTTCGTCACGGCGAAGGACGGCCGGCTTCAGGTCAATGGGAAGCCGTATTACTTCATCGGCACGAATTACTGGTACGGCAGCCTGCTCGGGCTTGAGAAGGACCCGAAACGTGGAATCGAACGCCTCCGCCGCGAACTCGATTTCCTTAAAGCGAATGGCATAACCAACTTGAGGCTCTTGGGCGGAGCCGAAGGTTCGGGCCCGCTCAACGGCGTGACCCGCGTAGGCCCGCCGTTCCAGGTTACCCAAGCATCGTTCAACGAACGAGCACTCGACGGGCTCGACCTGCTGTTGGATGAAATGGCGAAACGAGACATGCGTGCCGTGATTTTCATCTCCAACAACTGGGAATGGAGCGGCGGCTTTCAGCAGTACCTTATCTGGAACAAGGTGATCTCCGATGAATGGCTTAAAAAGAAGCCCACATGGGACGAACTGCGCGATCTAGTCGCGAAGTTCTACACCTGCGCACCTTGTAAAACCGGCTACGCGCGGCAGGCGGAGCGATTGGTCGGTCGGATCAATACGGTCAACGGCAAGCGCTACAAAGACGACCCGACCATCATGGCGTGGCAGATCGCGAACGAACCGCGCCCGATGCGTCCGTCGGCGATAGAAGCTTACAAACAATGGATCGCCGAAACAGCTCGGCAATTCAAGACGATTGCGCCGGATCAACTCGTCTCGATCGGACACGAGGGTTGGGTCGGCAGTGAGGGGATGGAGGTTTACGAACAGATCCACGCCGACCCGAACGTCGACTACCTGACCATCCATATCTGGCCGAAGAATTGGGCGTGGTTCGCTAACGGCAGGATGGCCGAGGAGTACGGCAAGTTCCGGGGAGAGACAGTCAAGTACATCATCGACCACGCCGCCGTCGCCAGGAAGCTCAAAAAACCCCTCGTGATCGAAGAATTCGGGCTCCCTCGCGACGGGCAATCCTTCGATCCTTCGTCAACAACAAAGATCCGCGACAGGTACTATTCAGAGGTCCTCTCTTTCGTCCGCAAGAACCCCGACATCGCCGGTGCTAACTTCTGGGCTTTCGGCGGAAACGTCCGCCCCGCCGACCTCTGGTGGAAACCCGGTAACGAATACGTCGGCGACCCGCCCATGGAAGAACAAGGCCTCTACTCCGTCTTCGCCTACGACAGGTCCACCTGGAACATCATCCGCAACGCCGCAAAGAAAAAAGCCCGCGGAGTCTCCACCACGGGCCCAACGGTGCAAGGCGCAATCAAACACTAGAGGTCGAACCTTGCACCGAATCGTTCGACGGGGGGGGGGGCAACG
>JAEZJR010000270.1 GCA_023415725.1 Acidobacteriota bacterium | reverse complement strand
GTAGAACGTCATGTAGAAACGGCCCTGAGCCTCCGCCAGCCAGCCGACCCAGCCGTTGGAGAAGGTGGCGTACCACTCGTCCCAGAAGCCGCCCATCTCGTGCCGCAACTGCGCGCGGCCCGTCAGTTCGAAACGGTTACCTTTGAACTCCCCTTTCAGCCCGTGTTTCAGAGGAGATTCGGATTCGGCGATCTCTGCGACCTTGCCGAGGTCCGCGAGGCCGCGGTCCGTGCGCGCGAGGGCCGAGCGACAATAAGGGCAGACGAGCACGATCGTGGACCCGGCCTTGAACTCGACCGGCCCTCCGCACGAGGGGCAATTTGCTGCGAGGACGGCTATACGTCACCTCCGGCGGCGATGGACTGCTGGATGTCGTCGGCGGTATCGCCGCGTTCTATTTTGGTGATCCGGACTGCTGCGGCGGCGAGAGCTTGTTTGAGCTTACCCTCCCAATCCCATTCGGGCCGCGTGCGGCAGCAGTATAGATTGAACGTCGCGGTTCGGTGCTCCGGGTAGGTGTGGCAGGCGAGATGCGATTCGGTCAGTGCGACCAAACCGGTGACGCCGCCCTCGCCGGGGAACTTGTGCCAGATCGAATCGATCGCTTTCAGCCCGAGGTCCGCGATGATCGAGTCGAAAACGGCCCGCAGCGCGGCCTTGTCACGAAGCTTTTCAGCGTCGCAACCGGTCGCCTCGATGAGCCATTCGGTACCTACGATCATTTCGTCACTCTACAAGCTGTACGAACTTTCAAGGTTTTTGTTTTGATCCCTTAGAAAAACTGTTACGTTAAACTTGGGATAAAGGTGGTGCAATGCCGAACACGAATATAACCAAAATCACGATGTTTGTCATTTTGGCGGTAGTTTGTTCGTTGTCGCTCGCCTGTGGTTCCATAGCGCCGAACGGAGCGGCCCAATCGCCGAAGGTCGCCGACTTTGAGGCACCGGTCAAGGTCGGGGCGCTGAGGTCGCCGACCTTGATAGAGGCCAGCGGAATCGCCGCGTCCAAGTGCCAGCCGAACGTTTACTGGACCCACAACGACTCGGGGAATAGGCCGGTGCTCTATGCGATGGACGGCACCGGGGTGCAGCTTGGAGCCTGGAATGTTTCGGGAGCGCGGAATAAGGATTGGGAGGATATCGCGTCGTTCAAGGACGCAAGCGGGAAATGCTTCGTCCTGATAGGCGATATCGGGGACAACGACCTCGAACGATCGGAGCTTTCGGTTTACCGGGTTGCCGAACCGACCGTTAGTGCCACGGGCGGGACCTCCGCCAAAACCGCTTCATCAGAAACTGCACCGGCCGAAGTGCTCAATTATGAGTACCCCGACTCACGGCGGAACGCGGAAACGCTTCTTGTGCACCCGGTCAGCGGCGACATCTACATCCTGACGAAATCGGAGAAGGAGCCGGTCAGCGTTTACAAATTGAAGCCCGATTTCTCCGGCCAGAAACAGCGTGCGGCCAAGATCGCGGAATTCACGGTGCCCGCCGTGCCGAACGGCTTACTCACCGGCGGCGATGTCTCACCCGACGGCAGGCGAGTGGTGCTGTGCGACTACGTTTACGGCTACGAACTTTCTCTGCCTGCGATGGACGCGAACTTCGACGATATTTGGAAGCAGCAGCCCGTGCGTTTCGACCTCGGGGACCGCAAAGGGGGGGAGGCGGTCGCTTTCACCCCGGACGGTAAGGCCGTGATCGCGATCAGCGAAGGGGTGAACACGCCTGTTTACATGGTGAAAAGGAAATAACGAAAAAAGCCCGGTCAGTTCAGACCGGGCTTTTTTCGTTGGATAACTCCGAGAATTACTTCTCAATGATGAACTTGCCCTTGTTCTCGACGACCTGATTGCCGACCTTGTCCTTTGTGATGACACGCAGTTCGTATTCGCCGAGCGGCAGCCGATCGGTCGGGAGCAAGCGGGCGAGCGTGAGGCGCTGGCCGGAATCGCTCAGGCCGGTCCAATCCTCCGCCTGGCGATGGACCTCTTTCCCGTCCTTGAACAGAACGTAATTCACATCCACGGCGGGGCGGAGCGTGGTCTGGTCGATGCCGGCGTTGTACACCTGCATGTAAACGCCAACTTCCTGGCCCTGTTTGAATCGGCCCGAGAGGTTCGGGATCACCTTAGCATTGCCGATCACGAACGCAGCGCCGATATCCGTTTCGGTCGTGGTGCGAAGCTTCGAAGCGATGATCAGCGTCGAGGTGGAAAGCTTCTTCTCATCGTAACGCGGCACGGTGAAGCCCTGGCTTACGATCCCCCGGTTACCGGTGCCGACGTCGCGGACGACGACGTCGATCTTGTAGGTGCCGGGCGTTAGTGCGATGGCTTTCTGATAAACGCTCTTCTTCTCGCGGAGCTCGACAAGCTCGTCGGTGGTGGCGTTCGTCGTTACTGAATCTTCGAAAATGCCCGAACGCTTGCCCGAAACAGCGGTGACGCGCCCGAAGATATTCATCCTCGCCGTCTGCAGGCCGCCTTCGTCCTTGAAGTTCAGCTCGCGATTGTCCGCCTGCACGGTGAAGGTCGCGATAACTCGATCGTCAGACTGGCGGAAGAAGTCCACCCTAAGGTCGAACGGCAGCGGGTTGTTGTCCAGCACACCCGAGTCGCCGCCGGCGAGTCCGGCCAGATCGCTGAATTTGACCTGCGGCGGACGCTGCAAGGCGGTGATGATCTCGAGGCGGCGGAACGGCATATCCTGTTCACGCATGTAATTGCCGCCGTTCAAGCCGCCGATCCGGTCGCCTTTGTCGGAAAGTCCGAGCGATTCGGCGGTGGTAAGCCCCGCGCCCGGGACCATCGCCAATGCGTCCTTCTCGTTAGCGTTGCGTGCGATGCGGTACTCGCCGGTTCCGGTCGGATCGACGAACTCGATCTCGATGCCGTCGCCGACGTTATCGAGATGGCGGTAGAACCAAACCTCGAACGGGTAGGTGGTCGTCGAACCGCCGCCCTCATAGCTCGGCCTGTCGTAAGACCCGCCGGACGGGTGCGATTCTACTGAGTCGGGTTTCCCCCAAGCGATGTATATGCGGCCGCGGTCGGTCTTCCATCCCGGGATGCCGGACGTGAAGTGCTCGTTCGCGTAGGCGATCCGCTCGTAGTACTCCTCTCGGTACTCGTTCTCCTCGGTGTCGGGGTTCGGGTCGCGGCGGCGCCAGAAGTTCTCGATGAAGTTCTCCCGTTCCTCATCCGTCTGGAGGGCGAGGAATGCGCGCTTCTCTTCTTTGGTGATGATGTAGTCGACGTCGGTGCTGAGCCATTTCTTGTAGGCTTCCTTGAGCTCCGGTTTAACGTTGCGTGCCTTTGTGCTGATATCTTCGGCCGGCTTGTCCTTGTTATCTTTCCCTTGGGCAAGCGCCGAACCCGCCGCAAGCGAAAGGGTCAATCCCGCAAACGCTATCGACTTCAAAACCGATTTTTTGGACATAAAACTGCTGCTCCTGTCGATCACTGTGTCGCCTTTCCGCAAACCTCTGACTGTGGATCCCCGGGCTAAGGGGAAAATGAGGTACCGAACCAGTGATTTTAAACAGATATTCCTGCTTATTCAAGATGCATTCAGGGTTGAGGCGGTTGTATCGAAGAGGCTTTCGAGCGTTATGCAGCGGGCTCTTCCTGACGCTTTTTGCCGAAGAACCACGCGACCCCGATGGAAAAAACGTAAAGGATCATCATCGGCAGGGCGAAAAGCATCAGGTTCGGGATGTCGCCGGTGGGCGAAACGAAAGCAGCAACGATAAGGATCACGATCAAAGCGATCTTCCAACTGCGTGCCAGAAAACCTGCCGATATCAGCCCGATCCGTGCCAGCACGTACGTGATCGCGGGCATCTGGAAGATCAGCCCCATCGCCAGCATGATGATCGTTATCAGGTCGAAGTAATCCGTGGCCCGCAGCAGCGGCCGGAATTCATCAGCCACGCCGAGGAGGTATTCAACGGCCGGCGGGAACAGAATGTAATAGGCAAACGCCGCCCCCGCGACGAAGGCGATGCTCGACAACGCGATGAACGGCGTAACATACGCTTTCTCGTGCGCATAAAGCGCCGGGGAGATGAACCCCCAGACTTGCAGCAGCAGGAACGGCACTGAAAGCGCGATCGCGGCGTAAAGCGACACCGTTACGTAAAGGGTGAATCCTTCCTGTGCGGTGGTTACGATCAGGCGCTCGCCGATGCTGGCGTTCGCGTCGGGGGCCTTGGAGATGTCGACCGGGATGGTGAGTCCCTTCGGCACGATCCCGCCCGAGGTGAAGATCGGCTCGTCCGTTACGAGGGTAAGCGTCGCCGGGTCCTTTGCGGTGGCAACTACATCCACGTCCGTGCCCGCTTGAACGAGCGCGGTGCCGATACGGGTCGTGCGGTCGAAAACGTAGCGGCCGTGTTCGCCCACCTCAACAGCCGCGAGCGGCCGGACCGAATCAGCCACATTCTCCCCGTACGCGTTCGCGTCCCTGACCGCGGCTTCGTTCAATGCCCGTATTATCGGGACCGACAGGAAATTGAAGATCCGCTCCGAGGCGAAGAAACAAAACACGAAGGCTAAGCCGACAAATATCGCCGAACGAACGAGACGCTTACGGAGTTCGTCGAGATGGTCCAGGAACGACATCTGGGCACCCTCGCTGTTGTCGAGCCTTGTGTCCAGTTCCTTCACAGCCAGTTTCGTTTGTCAGAAAGCAGGTCCGGTTCCTCTTCGTGTTCGGGATCCTGGGTCGGGGATTGAGTGTTCTGGCCGTTCGTCGCTTCCGTAGAATTCCTGAGTGCTTCGAACTGGTCCTTATCTATCTGCCTGATCTCGGGGGCGGCGACCGGTTCGGTTGCGGCCGATATGGTGTTCTCTCGGGCTATCGTCTCGGGCTTTTCCGTTTCGTCTTCTATAAGGTCGAGCCGCAGGGCCTTTTGTTCTTCTTCGAAATCCACCTCGCGCTGCCAGGTTTCCTTGAACTCGTTCGCGGTGCTTCGGAATTCGTTCATCATCTTGCCGAGTTTGCGCGCGATCTCAGGCATCCGCCGCGGCCCGAGGAATATCAGGGCCACGATGCCGATAAGGAACAACTCGGAAGTACCGATGGATTCGAAGATAAAAAGAAACACAAATTCCAATAGGGCTCTAACGAACTTCTATAAGGTGATCACGTTTTTCCGCAACTTTGCCGATCACTCTGCCCTCGGGCACCGCTGCGAGGTACTCGTCAACCGATTCGGGCCTGATGCTCACGAGCAATCCGCCCGCGGTTTGAGGGTCGAACAATGCACTTTGCATCGGCCCGCCCACATTATTATCTATTCTCACCGTATCACCGACGTATATACGATTGTTGCGGTCACCGCGGGTCAACATTTTTTGCTCGATCAGTTCGATAACGTCCGGGAGCAGCGGCACCGCTTCCGATTCGATCTCGAAGGTGACGTCGCTCGCCTTTGCCATCTCGAACGCGTGTCCGAGAAGGCCGAACCCGGTGACGTCGGTGCAAGCGTGGGCTTCGAGCTGCACCATCGCCTTTGATGCCTTCGCCGCGGAGGTCGTCATCGCGTATATCGCCGCGGCGATCGTGGATTCTCGGGCCGCCCCGCGTTTGACGGCCGTATTGATCGCCCCTGTGCCGATCGGCTTGGTCAATATGAGCACGTCATCCGGTTTTGCTCCCGCATTGGTGATGACGCGGTCGGGATGGACCGTCCCGGTAACCGCGTAGCCGAATTTCATCTCCTGATCGTCGACCGAATGCCCGCCGATCACGACGACTCCTTCGGCGTTCATCGCTGCCTGGCCTCCGGCGAGAATGGAGCCCAGCACATCCCAATCGCCTTTCTGCGGGTAGCACACGATCGATAAGGCCGAGATCGGAGTTCCGCCCATCGCGTAAACGTCGTTTAGAGAGTTTACCGCCGCCACGCGCCCGTAAATTTCCGGGTCGTCGGCTACGGGGGTGAAAAAGTCGACCGTTTGGACCAGCGCTAGGTCGTCAGAAAGGCGAAATACACCCGCGTCGTCGGCCGTTTCGAAACCGACGATCACGTTCTCGCTGGATTGTTTCGGAAGCTTGCCCAAAACTTGGGCAAGGTCGCCCGGGGCGAGTTTAGCCACTCAACCGGCGCACGCGACCATTTCCGTTAAACGCTTTGCGGTCAACAGTTTACACCTCCCTTGAATTATAAAGCCGCTGGTAAATGCGGTCCAGATCGTCGACGTTGTAGTACTCGATCTCAATTTTCCCGGCGCCGTTTTTGCCGGCCGGCGAGATCTTCACCTGGGTACCCAGGGCCTGCCTTAATTTATCCTCGGCAGCCCGGACGTTCGGGTCCTTGTCGGGCTTAATCTCTTTCTTTTCAATAGTTTCAGTCGGTTTCCCCTGCAACTTCCGGATCATCTTTTCGGTCTCGCGAACCGAAAGGTTGAAGTCCATTATTGCGCGTGCGACCTGCGTTTGTATCGCGGGATCGTCCGTGGTCAAAAGTACGCGGCCGTGGCTTGCTGAGATCTTGTCCTCCTCGATCAATTGCAGCAGGTCCTGCGGGAGCTTCAGGATTCGCAGCGAAGTCGAAATCAGCGAACGCTCCTTACCGACTCGGTCCGATAGCTGATCCTGCGTAAACCCAATCGTATCAATGAGTTTGCGGTACGCTCGGGCTTCTTCGACCGGGTTCAGCTCGTGCCGCTGGATGTTCTCAATGAGGGCGATCTCGAGCAGTTTGTCGTCGGCGATCTCCTTGACGACGACAGGTATCTTTCGCAATCCGGCCCGTTGGGC
>JAEZJR010000208.1 GCA_023415725.1 Acidobacteriota bacterium | reverse complement strand
GTCCCCATGGTTCAGCCTGTCCAGATCATCGAAGAAAGCGATTCGGAAGTCACCATCAAGTGGTCCGACGATACCGAGTCGCGTTTTACCGCCGCCCAACTCCGCCGTTCCTGCCCCTGTGCAGCCTGCGTTAACGAATGGACCGGCGAGAAGATGCTCGATCCCGCCAGCATCCCCGACGACCTCACCCTCAATAACACCTCCCTCGTCGGCCGCTACGCTCTCAATTTCCAATTCTCCGACGGCCACGAAACCGGCCTCTACAGTTTTCAGTATTTGAGAGAACTAACCTCAAAGGCCGAACCGCCCGCGTAAGCGGGTGGCACGGCGCCAGCCAATCACCATCGTTATGAAACCCTGGGACGATAACGACCATCCGTTGGCTTATCTTATAACGTTCCGCACCTACGGGACGTGGCTCCACGGCGATGAAAGAGGCTCGATCGACCGGTACCACAACCAATATAAGGGACCTCGCGTTCCGGTGAACCCGATTTTGGAGGAACAGCATAGAGCTAAACTTAAATCTCCGCCGGTATTATTGGACGAGGATCAACGACCGATCGTTAAGCAAGCTATCAAAAAAGTCTGTACCTACCGTCAATGGCCACTCTACGCCTTGAATATAAGAACAAATCACGCCCATATAGTCGTAAATACGCTCACTGCAAAACCAGAATCGGCGATGCGTGACTTCAAGGCCTATTCCACACGAGCCTTGCGTTTGGCGAACTTGTGGAATCTTGATCACAGTCCTTGGGTGGACGGTGGTAGTAAGCGATATCTCTGGAAAGCCAACAGCGTCTCGGCAGCTTGCGATTACGTAAACTATGGTCAAGGCGATGACCTGCCCGTATCCTTTTGACATTTGTGCCCCCTGCTCACGCAGGGGGTTCCGCCTTTGGTAAAATACTCTCTAATGCACGAACGAGACATATTCGACGAACGCCAGGAGATCAAGAAGGCAAATTTCGCTTGCCCGTTCTGCCGTGAGCGGCACGATTACGACATCCGCTGGATGAAGCGGACGAAGAAGAAGAGCTTGCCGCGGAACATGAATGAGCAGGACCGGACGCGGATTCAAAAATCGCGCGACTATATGGTGCGCATCGACGACCAGCTCATGTGCAAGAACATGCGCTGCCGCAAACGATTCGAGATCCCGACCTCTCAATCCGTCGTGTTTATTTAAAAATCTGGCAATCCCCGTTTTCGGTATGCTAAGCTTCGGACATACAAAACTGAGTAAGGGGGAAAACTAGAGTGCCTAGCAAGCCAGCGGAATTTTACGAGGATGAACTACCGGTCGACAACGCGATCAAAGAGTTCATGGACGACGAGATCGCTCACACGCCGCATGCGCCGAGCGAACTGGAACAACGTTTGAAAGAGAATAATTCGGCATCGCCTGCCGACTCTGGCGGTGATATCGACGCTGAATGGGAGGACGTGAACGATTCGGGCTCGGAGGCCGTCTTCGGCCATAACCCGACGCCTGACCAGTCGGACGTCGAAGACAACGCCCACGCGATGGGGATCGACTTCCAGGACAACCAGCCGCTCGACTTCGTCGAAAAGGTCCGCAAACGCGACCGCGACCGCTTCGAGCTCGACGAAAGCTCCAAATCGTCCGAAGACATGATCTAGTGGAACCCCGGCACCCTTACCGGGGGGATTTGAATACACCGAAACAAAAAGGCCGATCGGTTGATCGGCCTTTTCCATTTCAGCTAACTGGATCTTTAGTAAATATTGAACGTGAACGAAACCGGTCGCGTCGTCGTCCTGGCAACACCGTTCGCTTTCTCCGGTTCAAACTTCATCGCTCGGGCCGCGGCGATCGCCTGCTCCGTCAACCCATACGGTAAGCCCTTGATCGTCGTGATGCTGCCGATGCCGCCCGAAGCGAGGAACGTCACGCGAAGCGTCACCGTACCCTGGACGTTGTTCTGACGCGCTTCATCCGTGTACTGGGCCTTCTGCTTATAAAGGATCTTCAACGGCTGTGAAACCTTCACAGCAGCCGGAGGCGGTCCACTGCCACCTTCACCATCACCAGTCCCGTTGCCGTTGCCGTTACCGACACCGCTGCCGTAACCCGAACCCGAACCACTTCCTGCACCCGTTCCGGTGCCGCTGCCCTGGCCGGTCCCGTCGCCCGTCCCGATCCCCCCACCGCGTCCCGGGCCGTTCGAAAGGTTCCTGAACCTGCCGTTCGGGTCGCCGTAGTTGTCGTATTTTTGTTCGAACTTCTTGTTGCCTTCCGTCGAAGGAGGCGGAAGTAAAAGTTCCGGATTGTCCAAACGCGGGACCTTCGCATCCGGGGGACGGATCGGCTTCGGAGTTTGATTTGCAAGATCGCCCAGCGTGGTTTCTTCCTGCTCCTCACGGCCGCCGCCACCGCCACCGCCCGCACTCTTGTCCTTCTTCAATTCCTGGGGCTTCTCTTCCTCGACCTGCATCGGCACTTCGTCGATCAGCATCGCGAGCGAACGTTCATCGCCGATCGCACCTACATCAAGCGACTTTTGGAACAACGACACGCCCCACGCAAGAAATGCCATTGCGAGCATGAAGGCCGCCGCACCGAGAAGAAGATAGTTCCTTTGCGAAACGTTCTTCTCTTCTATAACGGTGATGCTGTACCCGTCGTCGTCCTTTGTCAGGATCGGCGTCGGCAGCTTGTGCCTGATCTCATCAGCGTAACGCGGTTCGGCGTCGAAGAGGATACCCTTAGGTGTCATGTACGCGGTTTCATGGCGGTATCCGTTCCCGTCCGATTCCACCGGTCGGGTAGACTCCTTGATCGGCGGAGCCTCGGTCACTTCGGCGACCGGTATCTCGACCGTCGGGGCTGAAGCGTACGCGATCTCCTCCGGGGTCGGGGCAGGTTCCTCCACCGCCGGAGCGGTCTCGGCAATGAAAGCGGGAGCCTCGGGTTCTGCCGCCTGGACGGGTTCCGTAACCGCGGCCTGCACGGGGTTCACCTCGACCGACTGCAACGATGCGCTGCATACCGGACAGAACGTGAATCGCTCCGCAAATCCCTCCTCACAAGTATTGCAATACTTAAGAATCTTTCCCATGTTTACCTGGCCTCTCTGAGCTATTCCCCGGGATCCGGGGCAATGACCGTATTTTTCTATTATATCCTTGAAACTTAAGGATGTTAAGCCTCTTTTTCGAACCGCTCGGCGTGAACTTGCCGGATGTACAAACCGTCAGATGCTCCGTTTGTTTGACACGATGCCCGCCGCTATCTAAAAATCTCCCTTTGCGTTAGCCTTTAAGTTGCAGGCTTGACGCCCCTTTTCTGCAACATTTGCGGCCGCGGCGGCAACTAAACGGATAGCCCGTTGCTGCCCGATGTTTCATACGATGAAAGTTCGAAATTTGGTTCAAAAGTTCGCGGCCGGCGCCGTCGTTTTGGCTGCCGCGATCGGCACCCTTGCCCAGCGCCCGCAGGCACCGAAACAGGAGAAGCTCCTGAACGGGATGAAGCTTCTTATCTGGAACGACCCGTCCTCCCGGAACGTCTCGGTAAAGGTCCGCGTTCACAGCGGCACGGCCTTCGATCCGCAGGGAAAGGAAGGCGTGATGTCCCTGCTCGCCGAGAGCTTTTTTCCCAACGAGGGTACCAGCGAATTCTACCGAGAGGACCTCGGCGGCGATCTCGATGTGACCGCGAATTACGACTACATCCAGGTCAGCGCCTCGTCGAAACCGGACCAGTTCCTGACGATGCTCGAGTCCGTCGCAAATGCCGTCGCCACTCCAACCATCGATAAGGAAACCACCCCCAAACTCGTCGCCCGCCGGCTCGAAAAGATCAAAGAGTTGGAAAAGGATCCTGCGTACATCGCTAATTTAGCGGCGGTCAAACAACTGTACGGTACATTCCCGTACGGTCGTCCGGAGTTGGGCACAGCGGACTCCGTTTCCAAGATCAATTTCGCCGACGTGCTCGAAGCTAAACAGCGGTTCCTCGGGGCCGACAACGCCACCGTCGTGATCAGCGGCAATATCGATGCGGCACTCGCTTACCGTGCTGCACGCCGCTATTTCGGGGCATGGCTGAAATCGGACAAGCTCGTCCCGCCGACCTTCAAGCAACCAGACGCCCCGGACACGAAACTGGTTACCATTTCCTCTGACACTGGGAACGCTACCACGGTGAGGTTCGCTTTCCGCGGTGTTGCCCGAAACGATCGTTTGTACCCTGCTTCCGAGATCCTGGCCTCGATCCTCGAATCGCGTCTGAAGGAGAATCTCAGCGGCCTCAACGCCTCCAACGCATACGTCTCCAACGAAGCCCACGT
The DNA here is from genome assembly GCA_023415725.1 of Acidobacteriota bacterium. Classification (GTDB taxonomy): domain Bacteria; phylum Acidobacteriota; class Blastocatellia; order Pyrinomonadales; family Pyrinomonadaceae; genus OLB17. The sequence goes on along the minus strand of JAEZJR010000208.1, from coordinate 11,111 downwards.
CCTTCCCGGCACGGTAGTCGTAGGGCTCGATATGGCCGGAAGCGCATCAATTTCCGCTAATACGATCACTGCACTCCTCGCGAGGCCTGTGACAGCAACGGAGTTCGTCGCAGCCAGGGCCGCCGTTACTGAAGCACGTAAGAAGATCGCGGCAGACGAAAGCTGGCTCGACGCCGACACCTACAAACAACCTTCGGCCACAGCAGAGCAAAAGGCGTTCGACGACGTCACCATGGCCGATGTTCAATTGCTGGCGGAAAGCTTCGCCAAAAATCCCATAGTGGCCGTCGCCCTAGCAAAAGCCGACAAGACCGCTACCAACTAATGAACGGTACCCGAACCGCTAACGAGATCGAGCACGCAAAGGCCGTGCGGGCGATGTTCTCCGGCATCGCCGGCAGATACGACCTGCTCAACCACGTCCTGTCCCTCAACATCGACAAACGATGGCGTAAGCTCGTCCGCCAAAGGCTTCAGCCAATTCTCGACGACCCCAACGCTCTGGTCCTTGACGTAGCCTGCGGCACCGGCGATCTTTCGATCGAGCTCCAATCCCACGCGAAGGCAAAGGTCATCGGCACCGACTTTTGCCGGCCCATGCTCGCCGTCGCCGCCGAAAAGAACGGGGCGAATTCCCTCTCGATCCCGTACATTGAGGGAGACGCCATGAACCTCGGCTTCGCCGAGGATTCGTTCGACGCGGTCACGATCGCATTCGGCCTTAGAAATCTTTCGAATTTCGCCGACGGCCTGGCCGAACTCAGGCGTATCTTGAAACCCAGCGGCCGCCTCGTCGTTCTCGAATTCTCATCCCCCATCGTCCCGGGTTTCCGTCAGCTATTCAATTTCTATTTCACCCGCGTCCTCCCCCGCATCGGCGGCGCCGTGAGCGGCTCCCGCGGGGCATACGAATACCTTCCGGATTCCGTCTCGAAGTTCCCCGATCAAAAACGCCTCGTTGCACTGATGCGTGAAACCGGTTTCGATAATGTAGAATATGCAAATCTGACCGGCGGCATCGCCGCGATACACACGGGCACCAAGCGGTAGCCCGGCTACTGGATGAAGTACAAGTTCCTGAATTTCGCGAGGCAGCTCGGCCTCACGCTGCTGGTGGTATGGACGGTCGTGTCACTCGTGACGCTTTTGATCGAGCTCGTCCCAGGCTCGCCCGCGACCGCCATACTCGGCGAAACCGCCACCGCCGAGCAGATCGCGAATTTCAACGCCAAACACAGCCTAGACAAACCGGCTTTCTTTTTCTCGTACGACGGCGAGAAGGGTTTTGCTTGGAATGGAGCGGATAACCGATACGTCGATTACTGGGCAGGACTGATGCAAGGCGACCTGGGTCGCTCATTCCGGACCGACCGGCCGGTGCTCGACATGATTCTCGAGCGATACCCGGCGACCATCCAGCTTGCCCTCGCCTCGATGATCGTCGCCGTCGGCATCGCTATCCCGTTGGGCGTACTTGCCGGTACGAATAAGAACCGCCTGGTCGACAATTTCGCATCGTTCATCGCCCTAATGGGCATATCGCTTCCGACCTTTGTAATAGGCCCGTTCCTTGTATACATCTTCGCCGTAAAACTCGGCTGGCTTCGCCCCGGCGGCAGTTTGTACCCCGAGGATATTATTCTCCCTGCCGTCACGCTTGGTGCAGCTTTATCGGCGATCCTCACCCGAATGGTCCGTTCCAGTGTGATCGAGGAGTTGGGCGAGGATTACGTGCGCACGGCCCGCGCAAAAGGATTGAGTGAACGCACCGTCGTTTACAAGCACGTCTTAAAGAACGGCCTGATCCCGGTCGTCACCATCCTCGGCCTGCAGCTCGGCGTTTTGCTCGCCGGCTCGATCATCACCGAGAAGATCTTTAGCTGGCAGGGGCTCGGGCTGCTGCTTCTAGAGGACGGCATCGCCAAGCGCGATTACCGGCTGGTTCAGGGCTGTGTCCTCGTGATCAGCCTCACGTACATCGTCGCGAATTCTCTGACCGACTTCATCTACCGACGGCTCGACCCGAGGATCCGCCTTAGCTAATGAACAGGCTTTTCTACATCGGACTCACGATCGCTGCGATAATCATCATTCTGGCGATCTTTGCGCCGCTGATCGCGACGCACGATGTGACCGTTCAAAATCTTGGGAACCGTTTTGCTTTTCCATCGGGGGACCACTGGTTCGGCACCGACGCGCTTGGAAGAGACATCTTCTCTCGCGTAGTGTACGGAGCCCGCATCTCCCTTCAGGTCGGCATAATCGTTGTCGCGTTCTCGTCGTTCCTTGGGATATTCATAGGTTCGATCGCCGGGTTTTACGGCGGCTGGACCGATAGGATTTTGTCGGGTTACATTTTCAACGTCTTCCTCGCATTTCCCGGTCTCCTTCTAGCGATCGCTCTGGCGGCTTTTGTCGACGAACGGAAGTTACTCAGCTATGTAATTGGATCCGGAGCCGCAGAAACGGTGCTTGGATTATTCAGTCCCGGCCTTTTCAAAATGCTGCTTGCCCTCTGCGCTATCGGCTGGGTCGGGTACGCTCGGGTGATGCGCGGGCAAGTGCTGAAAGTTCGCGAATACGATTTCGTCCAGGCGGCAAAAGCACTAGGTGCGGGCGACCTCCGCATCCTCTTCACGCACATTCTTCCTAACTCCGTGCAGCCCCTTATCGTTCAGGCATCGCTCGGTATGGCTGGTGCAGTGTTGTCAGAGGCATCGCTCTCTTTTCTGGGTCTCGGCATCCCGCCGCCGGCTCCGAGTTGGGGAACCATGATCGAGGAAGCGCGAAACTACTTCGGGGCCTTCCCGCACACGCTATTCTTCCCGGGCGTCGCGATAGCTCTGACCGTCCTCGCCTTCAACTTCATCGGCGACGGCCTCCGCGAATACCTCGACCCGAAACAGCGAACCAGGTAACCCTAGCCGGGAACGCAGCCGCCCCCGGCTGCATGAGTGCCGCTTCGGCGCGAAAACTAAGACAGACGTCTCCCGAAACGGTAAACTGCCGGGAGCACGAACATGCGAATTTTCCCCCTCAGCGAATCCTCCATCACCATCGAACTTGGCAATGAGATAACGATGGAGCTTAACGACCGCGTGATCGCCCTCGCGGAACACTTTTCTAGAGATCCATTCCCCGGCCTGATCGAAGCAGTTCCCGCATACGCTTCCGTCACGCTCTTTTACGATGTGGACAAAGTCAGCAGAGATTTACCACAAAGCAGCTCCGCCTTCACCGCTATAAAACAGATTGTCGAAACAGCCGCAGAAAACAAGGTTACGAGAGACAAAACCGACTCACGCCTCGTCGAGATTCCGATGATCGTTTCCGAAACTGATTCGCCCGACCTCGCCACGCTCGCCATGCGAAACGGCATCTCCGCCGACGAAGTGATCGATATATTCACCGGCCGCACCTACCGCGTCTACATGCTCGGCTTCCTCCCCGGCTTCGCATACATGGGTGAGGTCGACGAACGCATTGCGACGCCGCGCCTTTCGACGCCGCGAACTAGGGTTCCCAAAGGAAGCATCGGGATCGCCGGCAAGCAAACCGGTGTCTATCCCCTCGCTTCGCCGGGCGGCTGGAACATTATCGGCCGCACCGACGTTGAACTCTTCGATGCTGAGGCCGACAAGCCCGTGCTTTTCCAACCAGGCGACGAGGTGCGTTTTATTAGAAAATAGCTATCAGCTAATAGCTGTTAGCTGATAGCTATTTTCTAACTTTCTGAGAATCAGATTCCATCTATCACTTATTCCGAAGGTAATGTCCCTGTTGATCAAAAAGCCCGGCATCCTCACGACCATTCAAGACCTCGGCCGGACCGGCCACAGAGCCTTGGGAATAAATCCCTCCGGCGTGATGGATCGTGCCGCTGCGATTCTGGTCAACACTCTCCTCGGCAATCCGGAGGATGAAGCCGTCCTTGAACTCCACTTCCCCGCCGGCGAGTTCATCTTCGAATCCAGATGCTCCTTTGCGATCGGAGGTGCCGATTTCGGCGCCGCGCTTAGCGGAAAAGAGATCCCGAACTGGAAAACGGTTACGGCAACGAAAGGTGACGTATTGAAATTCACCGCCCCGCGCCGTGGCTCACGCGCATACCTTTCTGTCGCGGGTGTCTTCAGGGTCGATGATTGGCTCGGCAGCAAAAGCACCAATCTCACCGCGAACGTCGGAGGTTTTCACGGACGCAAACTAGATAAAGATGACCGTATCAAATTTGCCGATCCACACGTTGTGACCCTGCGGGGCCTCGGTCCGTCGCTGATTCCCCGCTACAGCCGCTTCCCCACTGTTCGCGTTATCGCAGGCGCGGAGTTCGACATCCTCACTGCCAAAAGCGAACAAGAGCTCTTGGGCGAAACCTTCACGCTCACGAACGACTTAAACCGGATGGGCTACCGCCTGAAAGGCCCCCAGCTTTTTCTTCTCCACGAAAAGGAAATGGTTTCCGCCGCCGTTACCTTCGGTACGGTTCAGCTGCTTCCCGACGGTCAATTGATCGTGCTCATGGCTGACCATCAAACCTCCGGCGGTTACCCTCGAATCGCGAATGTCATCGATGTCGACCTGCCGTTGCTCGCGCAATTGTCCGCCGGCGACAGTGTAAGTTTCCATTTGGTCACGATCGAGGAAGCAGAAGAGGCAAAGATTCAGTTCGAGCATGAACTGGCATTCCTCCGTACCGGCCTGAGCTTTCAGCGCTGACACGCAGATCGAGAAATTTACGCAAATTAGGAAAAGTATGTAGAATCGGGAAAACCGATGATGACTTCCGTCGACCTGAACTGCGATATTGGTGAAGGCTGCGGCAACGACGCCGAGCTGATGCGGTACATCTCGTCCGCCAACATCGCTTGCGGCTTCCACGCGGGGGACGAAGCCACGATGCGTCGGACGGTTGAACTCGCAATTGAAAACGGCGTCGCCATCGGAGCACATCCCGGCTATCGGGATCAGGAAAATTTCGGCCGGACCGAAATGAGCCTGTCGCGGGACGAAGTGAGACGCTTGATCCACGACCAGTTGGAAGCACTAAAGGCGGTGTGCGACCGGCAGGGTGCGAAGATCCGACACGTCAAACCGCACGGGGCTCTCTACAACCAGGCTGCGAAAGATCGCGAACTCGCGTCGGCTTTGGCGGAAGCCGTCTCAGAATTCGACAGCGGTCTCATATTCTACGGTCTCAGTGGAAGTCTCATGATCGAGGAAGCTGAGACCGCGGGTCTCACGACCGCAAGCGAAGTTTTCGCCGATCGAACATACCGTTCCGACGGCTTTCTCACACCGCGGTCCCAACCCAACGCACTGATCCACGAAACTGAGACGTCCGTTACCCAGGTGCTAAACATGGTCAAATACGGTCGGGTCCGCTCCACCGACGCCAGCATGGTGCCGATCAAAGCTGAGACCATTTGCATCCATGGCGACGGTCCCAACGCTGTAGAATTCGCAAAACTCATCCGGGAGCGTCTCACTTCGGAAGGCATCCGTATCGAGCCGCCATTTCAAAGTGAGACCTTCGCGGGAAGCTCGTAGCTGAAAGCTGGAAGCTGGTGCCTAATAAACGCTTATGAGCGAAAGGTCTTTACGGTCGGTCATTCTCGGAGCCGCATTCTTGATGGCGACGTCGGCGGTGGGACCGGGTTTTCTCACCCAGACGACCGTCTTCACGAAGCAACTTCTTGCCAGCTTCGGCTTCGTCATACTCCTCTCGATCATCCTCGATATTTTCGCCCAACTGAACATCTGGCAGGTGCTCACGGTCAGCGGTAAACGAGGCCAGGACGTCGCGAATGCGACGATCCCCGGCAGCGGATACCTGCTCGCCGCGCTGGTTGCGATGGGCGGTCTCATTTTTAACATCGGTAATATCGCGGGCTGCGGACTTGGCTTCAACGTTCTATTCGGGATCCCCGTCGAGATCGGGGCCGGTATCAGTGCACTGATTGCGATCGGCATTTTCCTCGTTAAAGAAGCAGGCAAGGCGATGGACGCGTTTGTGAAGATCCTCGGCGTGGTGATGATCATCTTGATCGCGTACGTGGTCTTCGCGTCCCAACCTCCGCTAGCGGAGGCCGCACTGCGGACCATCGCACCGCTCCAGATCGATGCCAGGGCCATTGTCACCCTCGTCGGCGGGACGGTCGGCGGGTACATCACATTCGCGGGCGCCCACCGGTTGATAGACGCCGGAATATCCGGCGTCGGATCACTGCCGGAAGTGAGACGAAGCGCGGTCACCGGCATCATCCTCACCGCATGCATACGATTCTTCCTCTTCCTCGCGGCATTGGGTGTTATCACAATGGGCTTCGCGATCGATGATAAGAACCCGCCCGCATCTGTCTTTCAAAACGCTGCCGGCGAAACCGGTTACCGCATTTTCGGCATCGTAATGTGGTCCGCGGCGATCACCTCGGTCATCGGTGCGGCCTTCACCAGCATTTCATTCATTAAGACGTTCAGCCAGAAGATCGAAACACGGTCGAACATCGCGATAGTAGCGTTCATAGTAGTTTCAACCCTCATTTTCCTGCTGGTCGGCCAGCCCGTGGCCGTGCTGGTCTGGGCCGGCACGATCAACGGCTTTATCCTCCCCATCGGCCTCGCGATCGTCCTGCTTGCCTCGCGGAAACGCTCTATCGTAGGCGAGTATTCACATCCTCTGTGGCTGCAGATCGCCGGTTGGCTTGTTGTCGCCGTCATGGCTTTTTTCAGCATCCAGACCCTCGCGAATCTGCTATATTGACTGTAACCCCCCAAGAATGCTGCGATCTCGGCTCTCCCAGAATGCATCACAATCGGCGATAGCTGTGAGAACAATGCGATACTTTAGTCTTTTTGCGTTGATCGTGTTTTGCGTTTCCGTCGGATCCTCGCAATCCGGCCGCAGGATAAAACCGACCCCGACGCCCGTCACGGAGCGCCCCGAGGAACCGGCCTATTCCGAATCTACGCCGAGACCCAAACGTCCGGTATGGAACCCTCCGGCTCGCCGTGCTCCGGAGTCAACAACCGTAGCGACGAAACCTATCGCCGACACTACCACCGACAGCGAAGAGGAGGTGAAAGTCGAGACGACCTTGGTTACGATTCCTGTCTCCGTCTACGACCGAAACGGCCTCTACATCCCGAATCTTTCTAAAGATAATTTTAAGATCTTCGAAGACGGTAAGGAGCAGGAGATCGCGTATTTCGGCACCTCTGAAAAACCGTTTACTGTTATCTTGCTGCTCGACACGAGCCCGTCGACCGAGTACAAGATCGACGAGATCCGCTCAGCGGCCGTCGCTTTCGTGGACCAGTTGAAGCCGCAAGACCAGGTGATGGTCATCGAGTTCGACGGAAACGTACACGTTCTCACCGAATCCACCAGCGATCGCCAACTCATCTATAAAGGCATCCGGAAGGCCGATTTCGGAGGAGGCACATCGCTCTACGACGCGGTGGATTTCTCGCTCAAGAAACGCCTTAACAAGATCGAAGGCCGTAAGGCGATCGTGCTGTTCACTGACGGCGTAGACACTACCTCGGGGAAAGCTTCATACGATACGACTCTCGCCCTGGCTGAAGAATCCGAAGCGATGATCTTCCCGATCTATTACAACACGTACTTCGACACACGCCGGTCTTCGTCCGTTTACGACCCCTTCCCGGATCCGATCTTCGGAGCCCCGCCTTCGCAGCGAGGAACGCGGCCGGAAGATTACGCTCTCGGACGCCGCTATCTTGAAGCACTCGCCGACTACACTGGCGGTCGGGTCTTTCGCCCCGAGGCGACGCCCGGCGGCCTCACCCAGGCGTTTGAGGGAATCGCCGAGGAACTTCGACGCCAGTATCAGATCGGCTACATTCCCGGCGACGAGGGCAAACCCGGTCAGCGGAAACAGATCAAGGTCCGCGTCGACCGCCCGAACCTGGTTATCCGATCACGAGACAGCTATATCGTCGGCGCTTCCAAACCTGCTCCAACATCGGCGGGCACCTCAAAATGAAAAAGGGCGGAACTGAAATGTTCCGCCCGACAAGTTGAACGAATTGTTAGTTAACTAGAACTCGCGAATGTTCAGGATTGTGTTGAGGATCGAACCGAGAATGTTGACGTTATTTCCCGACCTGTATCCGTAACGGTTTTGGGTGTTAAAGCCATCCTGATATCCGCGTTGAAAACCTTGCTGGAAGTAGTACTGGTACTGCTGCCGATCCACATAGGACTGATATCCGTAAGTACCACTCCGGTATATGTTGGACCCGTAGTAGCCGCCGTTCCGGCGAGACTGCCTGTCGAGCTGCCCTTGCCTGAAGCCCTGCTGGTAACCCGCATTGACCGCTTGCCTTAATAATTCGGCACCGCGATAGTCGGTCTGGTAATATCCACCGTTACGGTAGACACGATATTGACGACGAGCTTCTTTGAGCTCCTGTTTCTGCTGCTTCTTGATACGGTTCTTCTCATGTGCCCACCCGCTGTTGCCCTGAGCACTGACCTCTGTACTCATGCCGACGAGTCCGACTACCGAAAGAATGCCTACCGAAAGAAGCGATTTGAAGTTGAATATTTTCATGACCTTCCCCTGTTCGTAAATTCCCCTTGATCTTGTTTCGCGTCCGGCCGACCAATTCGTCCGTCGCCACATCCACCTATGTAACAAACCGCGTGCCACAAACATAACTCCCTTAATTCGTGCATTTGCCGGCCCACCGTGTTTATTTCCTCACCCTACGACATCCGAAATGGTGAGAGCGCATACCGAAAATGTCGAAGCCGCTGAGATCCACCTGGGGAATACAGGAAGCTTGGCTTTCCTCCGCCTAAGTGTACGAAAAAAGGTCTTGACACGACTTTTATATATCGGATAATCGCAGAACATCGAAATTCTGGAAACTTTGGGAGTACCCGACCTGATCCACATAGGATATTGACTCCCTTTACACGAACCCGCGCTGCAACCGTAGCTGCGCTTACCGGCTAACCAAATGAAAATAATCATTGCTGTCCTCCTTCTATCGATCGCGGCGTATTCGGCGACTTTTACGGTAACCCGCGAAGACGATCGAGACTCCGTCTGCCTTTCGGGCGTCGATTGTTCACTTCGCGAGGCCCTCGCCTTAGCCAACGCTTCGACCAACGACGACACGATCACCTTCGCGGATCCGGTAACTCGAATAACGCTCCTGCGTCAGCTCGAGGTGCAGGCGGCAGGCAAATTGGTGATCAGGGGCCGAGGGGCGCAACTGGTGACCATAGACGCGAACAGCGCGGTGAACCAACTTCGCGACGGTGGTTTCGGGAACCGCATCATGCTGATCAACGGCGCGAACGTCGTCATCACCGACGTTTCCCTTACCGGCGGTTTGCTGGTTGGCGGGCCCGGTGGAAGCGGAGGGGGGATTTACGTTGGTAACGGTACGCTTTGGCTAGAGCGAGTGCACGTCTTCGGGAATCGAACAGGTCTGGACGGAGGCGGTATCTATTACGAAAACGGAGCTAATCACCGCATCGTTAATTCTACGATCTCGGATAACGCCGCAACTGTGAACGGCGGTGGCTTCTCTATGTTCGGGTCCGCGACATTGTCGATAGCGAACACAACGATCTCGGGCAATCAGGCTAATCTCGGTAACGTCAATTCCAGAAGCGGAGCGTTCGTAGGTTCGCCTGTCATCCGAAACTCGACGATCACTCAAAACGGTGCTCGCAATAGTGCACCCTTCCTGGGATCGGCCGACATACGTAATTCCATCGTTCTTCGGAATGTGGATTCGCCGGCGAATGACCCCTGTGTCGTCTCTGGAGACAATGTGATCGGCTCGTGCGATGGCACGGCGTTCCTCGGACCGCTGCAGAATAACGGTGGCCCGACGCCAACACACGCCCTGCTTCCTGGCGCCCTGCCCGTCAATGCCGGTGTGAACGCCATGGCAGTTGACCCGTTCGACAACATTCCGCTTTTAACGGATCAGCGGGGTTCAGCTCGCATCGGGGATCCCAGCGGTATTGTCGATATTGGAGCGTTCGAACTTCAAACCTTTGATGCAGACGGCGATGGTATTGCAGACGCAGCCGACAATTGCCCTCTCACATTCAACCCCGATCAAGCCGATTTCGATCTCGACGGCATTGGGGATGTGTGCGACGACTCAACCGGGCCGCCCGTCAATAAACAACAATGCAAGAATGGCGGGTGGAGCCTTTTTGATTCGCCTTACCGATTCCGCAACCAGGGCGACTGCATACAGTTTGTGCTCACGGGCCGATAGATCGGTGGCTTTTGGCTCGGACATCTAAGACAAAAGGCATCCAATAATGCATGCCTTTTTGGTATGGATGCGGTCGATAGCTATAAGATGCGTCAATCCGGAACATACTCCGACAAGGAGTCTGCCACCGTCTTGGAAAAACTCTCCGTCGCCTCGAAAGCATCGGCGACGGACTCCATTTCGTAGATGGGCGTCATGATCCTGATCATAGCCCCATCGCTCCTTCCTTTCGAGATACTTGTCGCGATGGTGTGCACTTTATCCCAGAATTCGCTGGCATTGGCTCGGCCTCCGCTCTGATACCAATAGATCATTACACTTCGCGTTCTGCCGTTACGAACAATGTAGCGATTCGCGACGATTTGCCGGCCGGCGGCGGTGGAAAATTCGATCCTTTCACCGTCACTCATCTCCCACCCCGAACCCGGGAGACAGTGCTGCGGGCTGTGGTATGTCGCCCCTGTGCGCTTTGAACCGTAGTAGCCTACGTAAAGGTTGAATCTTCGGGGCGGCAGCACGTAATCCCGCATGATGTAATCGGTCGCCCCCAGTACCTCCTCCGTCGCGGGCGAAAACCTGCTGTCCTCGTACGGCCGATACGCATCCCCGAGTTTCACGGGCAATTCCGACAATGCCTTCCGCTCGATCGGAACTTCGGTCCTCATTTGGAACCAATTGATCAAGGCGCCGCCCCCTAGAAGAAACAGGAAAAGCACGACGCCCTGTATTCTCGGAGCCGACTTCACGTCAGCGTTGAAGATTTTGCTTACCTGGAACTCGGGTGCAGGTGGCGCGTTCCTTAGAAATTTTGCGAGGAAAACATTCAAGGCAAGGAGTAG
>JAEZJR010000155.1 GCA_023415725.1 Acidobacteriota bacterium | reverse complement strand
GCATCCTGGTTCGGTGTGGGGGTGCAATGCTCCAAGACCAAGGCTCGATACTTCGCCTTCCGATCCTTGGCACTGTCCACATTTACGCCCGGAGGTTGATGGCATGACAGACGGTCCCGCCATCGCGAAAATAGCTTCCTGGTGTTCTCGACCTGATAGGCTTTCGGTCCGCTGTCTGTATCGGTGCCCGACGTGATCCCCTCGTAGTGAACCACAGTCGATAGCGGTTGGTAGATGACGCGATATCCCTTATCCCTTATTTTCAGAGCAAGGTCGGAATCTTCACAGTAAGCAGGCACATACTGTTCATCAAAGCCCCCCAATTCATCGAACAGCGCTTTGGGGACCATGATGGACGCTCCTGAACAATAGTCGACTTCCCGCGCATAGTTATATGCAGGAAATTCGGGATCATCCAGTCGCCCAAAGTTCCATGCCGAGCCGTCCCGCCAGATAATGCCACCTGCTTCCTGAAGTTTCCCGTTCGGGTAAACCAGTTTCGAACCAGCCAGGCCTGTCCCCGGAAATTCTCCAAAGGTTCGCACCAATTCGTCCATCCAACCCGGCTTTACGCACGTATCATTATTCAGGAAATAAAGGTACTTGCCTTTCGACACAGCGGAACCGCTATTACATGAACGAATAAATCCCTTATTCTCGTCATTTTTAATGAGACGAATTCCCGGTATTTTTGACAAGAGCTCAGCCGATCGGTCGGGAGAGTTGTCGTCTACGACGATGACCTCAAACGGTACCTTCGGGGGGGAAGCGGCGATAGACGCCAAGCAATTAAGGGTGTAATCGCTCTCCCCGTAAACCGGTATGATGACCGACACCAAAGGATCACTTGAAGTGTCAATACTGATGTCCTCGGGTGAGATGTTGAAATGCTCAAGTTCGTGTGGAGAACCTGGAACTTTAGAGTATTCAGGGCTCTGATCGAGGCCGGTCGGATTTCTATATCCGTTCAAGCGGCTATCACTCGCGGTAAGCAATTTTGGAATATGCTTTGCTAAGAGCTTTCGGTGCTCTTCTCTTGTTCCGTTGCTCAAAGGTAACGCCTGATATAGATACTTGACCAGACGCAAGGACCCTTTTGTATAACGCTTAGCTTGCAGCGTTGGTTCGAGGATCCAATGTCGAACTTCCCTGAGAGGCCGCGTCAGCCGCCAAGAATTGCTACTTTGGATATCAAGGAATCGCTCCCGCTCCCATTCTGTTCTGCTGCGTTCGACTTCCAGTTCGGCCTGAAGTCCCAGAGCCCATTCCCCGCGACGAACCGTTTCCTCCTCAAGCTCCACTATCCGTCGATCAAGCTCCCCAATTGACCGAGTGAGAGCGAGATTCTCCTGGTTTCGTTGAGACAGGCTCACCTCAAGATCGGAGACCTGCTTAGTGTATTCGTAGATCTGCATATTAAGATCTACGATCTGCTTGTCACGGTCAGATACTGTTTCTTTGAGCTCTAAGATCAGCTTTTCACGGTCGCCCAGGTCGATACGCAAGCTGTTGATAAACGCATCTCGTTCCTCGACAATTTGATCCAGATCCTTTGCCCACTTTGCGAAGCTCGTATAGTGCTTTACCAAGTCAAGTCCGGCCGGATAAATGATTGACGCTCCGATGTTAGGTAGGGCACTTTCGTTCAAGCCGGCAACTGCGACAAAGTAGATCGGGTCTTGTAACGAACCCGATCTTGGTATTAGGTCTGTTCCGTCGTCATGCCAGGCCTTGTACGTGCTCTGGCCCCCGTCCAGAGGCTGGATGACGGAACCCATCAACATGCGCTGACCGCAATAACGCACGCATGGGAATTGCCCTCTGAGCAATTCGTCAAACTCGTCGAAGTCCAGTTCCTTGACGTGAAATTCATTTTTTTCATCGCTTTCCTCTGAATAAACAGGGCGATTAGGGGAGGAGATCACTAGAAACCCGTCTGGACGCAGCAATCTCCGAATCTCCTTGATCATTTTCTCTTGTTCAGCGAGGTGTTCGATCGTTTCGAATGAAACTACAACGTCAAACGACGCGTCCGGCAATTCGAGAGCGGATGCGCTCCCGCGGCTGAATTTAAGATTCGAACTCTTATAGGTTTCCGAGGCGTGGCGGACAGCCTCATCGGAAATATCAACACCAGTGACCGAACGTGCGATCTTGGAGATTAGAAAAGAGCCGTATCCTTCACCACATGCGAGATCGAGAACGTCTTTCCCGTTGACAATATCCAGCACGATCGCATACCGGTGATAATGCTCCAGCCGGATCCTGCCTTGTTCCGTCGGTATAAAACGCTCCCCTGTGAACTTCATTGCGGCGATATCTCCAAGCTAATATTCTTCATCGGCAATCCTACAAGCCCGATGCACACTGACGATGAATGAACTCTTATGATCAAAGCATCATGGATCCAATGATGTTGAATGTGGTTTTCTTGTGTTCCTTCAGCGACAGCCGGAGAAAGACTGTATTCACCGGGTGGCAGGATCGGGAGACGAAATTCAAATTTGGCGACCATCTCCTCGCCTTTGCCGACCCGCATAGGTTGGTGCTGGTAGGTAATGAAGGTGTTATCCGCGAAGATCACCTGGCCCAACCGATCCTTTAAATGAAATCCGATGATCGGGTTCAGTATTTCTCTGTTCGCCAAACATCGAATCTCCAATATTACTTCTTCGCCTCCGACCACCCACGAAAGTTCACGGCCATCAGGAGCGAGAAGGCTCGCTGAAGTGATGGTCGCGTTTCCGGTGCCAAAATCCGCGCGATCCGGATCGAACCTGAAAATCTCAATATCGTTCCTCAGGGTAGAGGAGTTAATAAGGGAACTTCGGAAATCGTATCCCGTCGGTGCTGGCTCCTCGGCGACTGGCGGGGCTTTATCTTTTGGTTTAGTACCATTCACCTCTTGCTTCTCTACGTACAAGCTCGAAAGGTAGAGCTCACATACATCCTTTGGTGAGCCCGTTTTTACTACCTCCCCGTGGCCCAATAGAATGGCTTTGCTGCACAAATTGACTACGGCCGTGGTGTCGTGGCTCACGAACAAGATGGTTCCGGTTTTCATGAATTTGTGCAGAAAACGCATGCACTTTTGCGTGAAAAATGCATCACCCACCGCCAACGCTTCGTCGATCACTAAAATGTCCGCATTAACGTGGGCGATCACGGCGAATGCCAGTCGAACGACCATGCCGCTGGAGTAGGTTTTTATGGGCTGGTCGATGAAGTCGCCGATGTCGGCGAAGGCGACGATGGCGTCAAAGCGTTTGTCGATCTCCTCTTTACTCAGGCCCAAAACCGAGGCATTCAGAAATACGTTTTCTCGTCCAGTGAAGTCGGGGTTGAAACCGGAGCCGAGTTCCAGCAGAGCCGCGATGCGGCCGTTCGTTTGGATCGTTCCGCTCGTCGGGTTCAACGTTCCACAGATCATCTGAAGAAGTGTGGACTTGCCGCTTCCGTTTCGGCCTACGATCCCGACCGTTTCGCCTTTCTTTACTTCGAAAGAAACATCTTTCAGCGACCAAAATTCGCGGTAGCGTCGGCTGCGGCCTTTGGTCAGCATCTGGAGAAGCCGGTCGTGAGGCTTGTCGTAGATGTGGTAGCACTTACTGAGGTTCTCGACCTTGATCGCGAAATCAGACGACATCTGCGAACCCCTTTCTCGTTCTCTGGAACCACACAAAGCCCAGCCAAGCCGTGAGTGCCCCTACGGTGAACGCGACCCCGAACATCGCCCAATCCGGAAAGCGGCCCCAATACATAACGTCCCGCGTTTGCTCGACGACGGTCGTCAACGGATTAAGTGCCACAAATCGGCGAAAACCTTCCGGCAGCGCCGAGATCGGATAAAAGATGGGGGAAAGGAACATTAGAACCGTTACGAGGATCCCTACGATCTGGGAAACGTCTCTCAGATACACGCCCAATGACGCCAGCCACCAGGTTACACCTAAGATAAAGAGTCCAAGAGGCAGCAACACTACCGGCAAAAGCAGCACCGTAAGGTGCGGAACTCCAAAAAACACCACATACGCGGCTATCCAGACGCTCCAGCTAACGAGCGCGTGAAACGCCGCCGAACCCAGCGTGACACAAGGCAGTATTTCCAAAGGAAAAACAACCTTTTTGACGAAGTTGACGTTGGAAAGGATCAACTGCGGCGACCTGGTCACACATTCCGCAAACAAGTTGAAAACGATCAATCCCGCGAACAGAACCAGAGCGAATTCAGTATGTGAGTTACCTTCCGCGTTCCAGCGCGCCTTAAAAACAACACCGAACACGAAGGTGTAGACCGCAAGCATCAGCAGTGGATTGAAGAAGGACCAAAGGATCCCTATCAAAGATCCGCGATAGCGCCCGATCACCTCCCGTTTGATCAGTACTTTCATCAAGTCGGCGTTGCGCCAAAGACTCGAGATCATTTGTGTCGGGGTGTAGGAAAACCTATTCATTACACGAGAAACGTCCAAAACTTCTGACTATGTCTCCAGGTTATTCCTTCTACTTTGCTATTTATGGCGGGTCCGATTGAATCCAAAGCCACGTTCAATATCCGGTTATACTTTATGATGATGACCGGTAGAAAAAAGTATGAAAAGTCGAAGATATTTTAGATCTTTGAACTTACTTATCCCAAAGGAGTTAATTATAAAGGGTGCCTGCCAAATGTCCAGAATATAGGCTAGTGTTCCATGCAGCCTTTGCTAATAAGTAGCCGCGAGCCTATTCACCAGTTTCATGCCTGTAAGAGCGATATACGGCGAACCGCTTCGCATGTGCCGCAGGTCACTTTTGATGTGGAATCGAGGGCCGTCAGCGGAGCTCTCGAACAAAAATCGAGCACCGGCTTGTGACTGTGGTAGGCTGCAGGAAGTCCGTAGGATCGGGACATCGGCGAACACGGGCATTCCAGATCAGGCGCAGCAGGGTTGGGATGATCGCTAATTAGTTCGCTGAGTCGCTTCGCGGATCTTCTGTTCCAGCTGGTCCGATTACGCTTTGATCTTCGGCTTTATGAAGTCGGACAGCATCGGCATTACCTTGCCGCGGAAAACAGCCTCGAATTCGGTATTCTGATTTCGCAGGAACTTCAATCCTCTCTGACCGATATCGGTCTTGTAGAATGCGATCAACTGCCGCAGTTCGTCGGCCGTGAACGCCTTGTCGTACATCTCGAAGATCGCGGACTCGGCAACGTCCACAAATTTCGACCGGTCGTCGAGGAATGACTTGAGTTGTACATCGAGCCTGGCTCCGGCTTCGGCCGCGGTTTTCTCCAGAGCCTGCTTATGATCGCCGGAAATGCCTTCGGCTCTCTGGACCATATCGAGGAGTTCTTTCTTTGCGCCGTCGAGAGTGATGTCCAGGCCGAAATTCACGTTGTCGGCACCGGTGAGTTTTCGGAACTCCAGTATAAGAGCCTTCTTCGCTTCGACGTCGCCTGCCTGCTGGCCGTTAACGTTCGCGGCGGAGCAGGCGAGCCAAATAAAGATCATTCCGATCAAACTGAGCGATCTGTGATTCATATCTAAATTAAGGAGAAGTTAACGATTTGTGCGGGAATCGGCTTGTTTGAGGGGCATTGTACAGCAAATCGATCTTGGTTTCATCAAAGGACTCCTCAGCGGTAGGTACATATAACATTGAAATGTATGTTTCTTGACCAAAACCCGCCATTACAATACCTTAACGTAAAG
>JAEZJR010000249.1 GCA_023415725.1 Acidobacteriota bacterium | reverse complement strand
GCCTACGTTGGACCCTCGCGTCGACGCTTATATCGAGAAATCAGCAGAATTTGCACAGCCGTTATTGACCCATTTGCGCAAGCTCGTGCATAAGGCGTGCCCGGACGTGAAGGAGACGATCAAATGGGGGATGCCGAGCTTCGAGCACAAGGGGATCTTGTGCGGGTTCGCGGCGTTCAAGCAGCACGCGACGTTCGGGTTCTGGAAGCAGAAGCTGATGGAGACGGACGCCTTTTCAGAGCAGAAGACCGCGATGGGGAGCTTCGGGCGAATAACGTCGAAAAAGGACCTTCCGTCGGACAAGGTGATGATCGGGCTGATCCACCAGGCGATGGAACTGAACGAGAAGGGCATCAAGGTGGAGAAGAAACCCGCCGCGGCGAAGAAAGAACTGGTCATCCCGGACATCCTCGTCACCGCCCTGAAGAAGAACAAGGCCGCCCGCGAAACGTTCGACAATTTCCCATACAGCTGCAAGAAGGAATACGTCGAGTGGATCTCCGAAGCGAAGACCGACGCCACCCGCGACAAGCGCCTCGCCACGACGCTGGAATGGCTGGCCGAGGGGAAGCGGAGGAATTGGAAATACGAGAAGTGTTAAATAGCGAAAAGCGGAAAGCGGAAAACGGAAAGTGAAGAAGGAGTAAAGAATATGATCGGAGTACAGCCTTATATCGCATTCAAAGGGAACGCCCGGGAGGCGATCGATTTTTACAAGCAGGCGCTGGGGGCAGAGGAGATTTTTTCGCAGACGTACGGGGAATCGCCGATGGCGGACATGGGCCCGGCTAACGCGATAATGCACGCGACGATAAAGATCGGCGAATCGCACATCATGGTGTGCGACGACATGCGCCCCGAGGGGGAGGCCGCGGCGGGGAACATCTCGCTCGCGATCGGGCTCAACGAGGTGGACACCGCGCGGCGCTATTTCGATAACCTCTCGCAGGGCGGCGAGGTGACGATGCCGCTCGATAAAACGTATTGGGCGGAGGCGTTCGGGATGCTGACGGACAAGTTCGGCATCAAATGGATGGTCAATTGCGACACGCCGGCGGGCGAGTCAGAGTCCGCTTCGGCGTAAGAAAGTTGTCAGTAGCCAGTGGTCAGTTCCCGAGCAGGGACTTTGGCGACGAACCACTGACCACTGCGCACTGAACACTGATCACTTATAACTATTTATGTCAGAACCGATCTTAGTCGCGAAGCGCGATGCAGCTGAGTTTTATCTTTTACCGCAGATGGCGAACCGCCATGGCGTGATCACGGGGGCGACCGGCACGGGGAAGACCGTGACGCTGCAGAAGCTCGCCGAGGGGTTCAGCAACCGCGGCGTGCCCGTCTTCATGGCGGACATCAAGGGCGACCTGACGGGGATCAGCCAGCCCGGCGGTACGCACCCGAAGATCGTCGAGCGGCTGAAATCGCTCGGGATAGAAGGCACGTTCGAGGGGCTGCCCGTCACACTTTGGGACGTGTTCGGGAAGCAGGGGCATCCGCTTCGCGCGAAGATCTCGGAGATGGGGCCGCTGATGATCTCTCGTATCCTGCAGCTCAACGAAACGCAGGAGGGCGTGTTGACGCTCGCGTTCAAGGTGGCGGACGAGCAGGGATTGCTGCTGCTGGATCTCAAAGACCTGCAGCAATTGCTGGTTTACGTCGCGGATAACGCGGACGAGTTCACGACGAAGTACGGGAACGTTTCGAAGGCGTCGGTCGGCGCGATCCAGCGCGGGCTGCTGCAACTGGAGCAGCAGCAGGGCGAGGTGTTCTTCGGCGAGCCGGCGGTGAAGCTGGACGATTTCATGCAGACGCTCGGCGGGAAGGGCGTGATCAACCTGCTCGCGGCGGACGACCTGATCAACACGCCGAAGATCTACTCGACGTTTTTGCTGTGGCTTCTGTCGGAGTTGTTCGAGATGCTGCCGGAGGCAGGCGACCTGGAGAAGCCGAAGCTCGTGTTCTTTTTCGACGAGGCTCACCTGCTTTTCAGCGATGCTCCGAAGGCGCTCGTGGACAAGATCGAGCAGGTGGTGCGGCTGATCAGGTCGAAGGGCGTGGGCGTTTACTTCATCACGCAAAGCCCGGCGGATATCCCGGACAAGGTGCTCGCGCAGCTCGGGAACCGTTTCCAGCACGCGCTTCGAGCTTACACGCCGAAAGAGCAGGAAGCGGTGAAGGTGGCGGCGAAGAGCTTTCGCGAGAATCCGAACCTCGACACCGTGAAGACGATAACGGAGCTCGGCGTCGGCGAGGCGCTCGTTTCGTGCCTGGACGAGAAGGGGATCCCGACCATCGTGGACCGGGCCTTTGTGGTGCCGCCGTTCTCGCAAGTGGGGCCGATCACGCCGGAGCAGCGTACCGATATCATCAACAATTCGCTCGTCGCCGGGGTTTACGAACAGGAGATCGATCGGGAATCGGCGTACGAGATCCTTTCGGCGAAGGCGGCCACCGCCGCCGAGGAAGCGGCCGCAGCCGAGCAGGCCAAGGCCGACGCCAAAGCCCAGAAGGAAGCCGAAAAGGCCGAACGCGCTGCGGCACGGCAGCCGGACAGCATGATGGAATCGATCATGAAAAGCGCCGCACGATCAGCGAGCTCTTCGGTTGGCAGGCAGATCGGCAACTCGATCGTGCGTGGTGTGCTGGGGAGTATTTTCGGCGGAGGGTCGAAGAAGAAATCCTCGGGTTGGTTTTAACGGACAACGCCGGGAGCATTAATGACCCAGTCGACCGGGCGGGTGGTACTTGTCGCTGAAGGCGACCGACTTCTAAAGCATAGGGTGAAGCGAGCAGCAGCGAGCGGAACCCTAGGTCGAATTCGCGGATCGCTCTCGTCCCTGAAGGGGACGAACCCGGGGTAACATAGGTCGCTCCCCTTCAGGGAGCAGTCGGACTATTGGACTTGACCTAGGGACTCGTTCGCAAAGCCTCACTATGTCCCTAGGCTTTATAGCTTTGTCGCCGTTGGCGACCGACCGGCGTTTGGGATGCGTGGGAACGGGTCGCACGATCTATACGCCTCGTAGGGCACGATTTTTACCCAGAATGAGATTTATGGTTGAGGGGAAGCTTCTTGTAGGGACGGCGAAGGGGCTGTTCATTTTGGACCGAAACGTCGATGGGTGGACGATGACCGGGCCGCATTTTTCGGGGCGTTCGGTTTACGCTGCGATGCTGGACAGGCGCGCGGGGAGGGATCGTATCTGGGCCGCGGCGACGAGTTGGCATTTCGGGGCGGAACTTGTTTTCAGCGACGACAACGGCGTGACGTGGGACATGCCCGAGGAGATGCGGATCAAATTCCCCGAGGACACGGAGAAATCGCTCGAGAACATCTGGCAGATAGCGGCGGGGGCGGAGGATGATTCGATTTACGTCGGCGCCGCCCCGGCTGCAGTATTCGAATCGCACGATAACGGAGCGACGTGGTCGCTCAATCGCGGCCTGTGGAACCATCCGCATTGCAAGGAGTGGCAACCGGGTTTCGGTGGTCTAGCGGTGCACACGATCGTGACGGACGCGGACGATCCGAACGATCTGAAGGTTGCGATCTCGACTGGCGGCGTTTACCAGTCTTCAGATAAAGGCGCGACATGGAACGTGTCGAACACGGGCGTGAGGGCTTATTTTCTGCCGGACCAGTTCCCGGAATTCGGCCAGTGCGTGCACAAGATCGCGCGGCACCCGGTGAAAAAGGACACGTTCTTTTTGCAGAACCATCACGGCGTTTACCGCAGCCGCGACGGTGCGAAGACGTGGGAGGAGATCGAGAGCGGGCTGCCGTCGAATTTCGGATTCCCTGTGACGGTGACGGAGAGCGGAAGCGTGCACATCATCCCGCTCAAGGCGGACGGGGAGCGGTACACGTGCGAGGGTAAATTGCGCGTCTATCGCAGCCGCGATGAGGGCGATTCGTGGGAACCGCTCGTGAACGGGCTGCCTCAAGAAAATGCGTTCGAGGTGATATTGCGCGATGCGATGCACTCGGCCGGCGACGAAGTCTATTTTGGTACAAAGAACGGGAAGCTGTTCGGCTCGCGCGACGACGGGGATTCGTGGGAGATGATCCAGGGCGCGCTGCCGGAGATTAATTGTGTGAGGATCTATTAGATATTTCTTTGCGTCCTTTGCGAGCTTTGCGTGAGATAAATTCTTTTCACGTAAAGCTCGCAAAGGACGCAAAGGGAGAGACGCGAAGACGTTCAGGGTATTCGTAAGCGGGCATTTCAAATTTCTGATAAGACTTCCGTGTGTTCCGTAGTTTCATCTTGTTCCGTTTTGTTCTTCTTGATCTGTGTTCTGATCCTTTGACCACAGAATAAGAAGAATAAGAAGAAGAGGAAGTAAAGAACGGAACCACGGAATACACGGAAGGCACGTAAAGACACGGAACAGGGTCAGAGTCGCAGGGTGGCTTTTACGATCTATATAAGCGGGCATTTGAAGTCGTTCTCGGGCGGGGCGACGGAGTTTGCATTGGATGGAAGGCCCGGGCATGTGGGCGAAGCTCTCGCCTCGCTTTGGGCGGTGAGCCCGGCGCTTCGCGATCGCATCTTGAACGAGCAGGGCGAGATACGGCAGCACGTGAATATCTTCTACGACGGGCGCGATGTGCGGCGGTTGGACGGTTTGAAGACCGCGATCGCGGCCGGGGGCGAACTTCATATCTTCAACGCCGTCAGCGGCGGGTGACTTTGGGAACGCGGACATTCCTGTTCGCCGGCCGAATTGCGGACAGGAATGTCCGCGTTCCGTTTATGCTGATCAAGAATACGGTCATCGAAAAGATAAAGAGGGGCGAGATCACACTGCTGTTTCGGCGGTGGAAGCGAGCGGGCGTTAAGGCTGGCGGGACGCAGATGACGCAACTCGGGGTGATCGGGATAGACTCTGTCGATGTCGTGACGGAGCGGAAGATCACCGAGGCGGACGCACGAGCGGCGGGTTACGAATCGAAGAAAGCGCTGATTGCAGACCTTTACGACCGAGACGAGGACATCTACCGCATCGGCGTGCGATGGGTAGGCGAGGACCCGAGGAAAGCACTCCGTACCAACGACAAACTGTCCAAAACGGAACTCGACGAGATCATTGCGAAGCTCCGCAAGCTCGACGCCGGAAGCCAACGCGGCAACTGGACGCAAGCTTACCTCCAGATGATCCACGACCAGCCGAACACCCACGCGGCCGTCTTAGCCGAATCGATCGGCCTCACCATTCCTACGTTCAAGCCATGGGTACGGAAATTAAAAGCGTTAGGGCTGACGGAGAGTTTGAGGCCGGGGTATCGGTTGTCGCCGCGGGGGCGGAAGGTTTTGGAGGCACTTAGACGAAACGGATCGTCAACATCGTAGGCGTGGCAAGGGTCTGCAATGCAGCTCCTACGGAGCTGACGTTTGCTTGTCGAACGGGAAGGACGTTATGGAGCAATCAGCTCTACCGAAGGGAAGTAGCGGCGGAAACGTCGTGGGTCGCGGGTGAGAACGCGAAAGTTCGAAACTTCTGCGTGGGCCCCGATATAGAAATCGGGCATCGGAGTAGTACGGGAGCCGCCCTGTCGCCGATATTTTACGAATGCCCTCCCAGCGAGAAAGGCCGCTTCATATGGAATTTCGTCTCGCCGGTAAAGGTCCGCCGGAAGAACCTGGTCGAGGTCTTCGATCTTCTTGAATGAAAGCGATACCTCGGCGAATATGATCGGATTTATAACCACCGCCGAATCATTCATCGCCGTTACCACCGCTTCAGATGACCGATCGAACCAGTTCTCGTCACGCAGAAGGATGTCGATCAACACGTTACTGTCGATAATCGTTTCCTTCAATCATCACCTCGCGTCAATGCCATGATCTGATCCGTTGTTAATCTCTTATCGGTAGCCTTGCCGGCGAGGAGCGCGACGGCACGTTCGCCGCGGGACAGCCCTCCCTTTTTCCTGCTCTCCGACTTTACCAACTTAACGGAATCACCGCGGACCACGAATTCTACCTCGGTGCCCGGAAAAATGCCCAGTCTTTCTCTCACCGCGAGCGGAATCGTTACCTGACCTTTGATTGTTACTCGCATAGTATTACTTCCTTCGGTATTACTCCAATAAGTAATACTACCATTTGTGAGCTATGGATTCAATCTTCTCAACCCTCAATAAACGGAAGGAATTTTTTTCTTGTTCCCGCGTTCGCGGGTGATATATAGTCGCAGTACCGGATCTTTTCGTGAGCTTTAACCCCCTTTCGGCCGCGCGCTTTTGTGAAGCGCGTGTGCCCACGCCGAAGTGTCTTCGCGTTTCGATCGAAAGCACAGTCTATAAGGAGCTAGAGAAATCATATGGCGAAGAAGAACAACAATAACGGGAACGCGAAGAAGGGCGATCGGACGCTGACGACGCGGCAGGGGCATCCGGTGCAGGACAACCAAT
>JAEZJR010000130.1 GCA_023415725.1 Acidobacteriota bacterium | reverse complement strand
ATCGCGGCCCACGTGCAGTTTGACGTAATTGCCAGCCGCCTCGATCCAGTCGATCTCGTCCTCCTTGAGGAAAAATACGCGGCCCGTCGTCTTCACGACGAGGCGTTCGAGGTATTTCTTTTCGTTCCCTTTCAGGTCCGCGATCAGGGATGTGAGCCGCTCGTCGATGTTCCCGAACCGCCGCCCGTCTATCTGCTCCTTCGCACGCGCGATCGCCCGGTGAAGCCGCTCCCTCGTGAAAGGTTTGAGCAGGTAGTCCAGCGCGTGCACGTCGAACGCCTGCAGCGCGTACTGATCGTAAGCGGTGACGAAGATGATGGTCGGCAGCGATCGCGGATTCAGTCCCTTGATCACGTCGAAACCGTTCTTCTCCGGCATCTGGATGTCGAGGAACACGAGATCGGGCTTCTTCTCCTTGATGAAACCGATCGCGTCGGAGCCGTTCCCGCACTCGCCGATGACCTCGATCCCCTCGACGTCACGCAGGTAGCGCTTGACGCGGTCTCGAGCCAGCGGCTCGTCGTCGACGATCACAGTGCGTATGTTCATATCGCCTTTTCGGCTTCCTTGTAGGGGATCTCGAGGTTCACCTTCAGGCCGTGGTCGTTGGGGGCATCGAGCTCGAAGCGGTGCTCTTCGCCGTAAAGGTGCCTAAGCCGTCGGCGAGTGTTGGAGAGGCCGACACCGTCCCGCAGGGTCAGGTGCGGGCTCGGCTGCTGCATCCCCACTCCATCGTCGGCGACCGACAGGATCAAATGACCGTTGCTGCGTGTCGCGTCGATGTCGATCCGCCCGCCGTCCGCTTTCGGCGATATCCCGTGCTTGATCGCGTTCTCGACGAGCGGCTGCAGGATCATATTCGGGACACTCGCATCGAGCGTGTCCGGGGCGATGTGCATCTCGACGGTCAGGCGATCCTGGAAGCGCATCTGCTCGATCTCGAGGTACTTGCGAAGGAACTCCAGCTCTTGCCTGAGTGGGATCTCCTGCACCTCGAGATTTTCGAACGACATACGAAGCAGATCGCTCAGGTCCGTGATCATGTGCTCCGCGGCGTCCGGGTCTCGGTGCAGAAGTTCCGAGATCGCGTTCAGCGTGTTGAATAGGAAATGCGGGTGAAGCTGCATCTTCAGCACCTGCAGGCGCGACTGTGCGAGCCGTGCCTCAAGCTGCGAGGTGCGAAGCTGTTTTTCTCGGTACTTCTGGTAGTAGTTGAACGCGGATTTGATCCCCACCACGGCCATGTAGATGAGGATGCTGAGGTGAAGATTTATGAAGACGAAGAACTTGTAAGCCTCGAAGAAATTCGCGAACTGCCGTCCGGGAGGATATCCGAGCCTCGTGACCACGAAGGCGTCGAGCGCGAGCTGCACCAGCGAGACGAGAACGCACGCCACCGCATGCGCGGGCTGCGATGTCTTCCACTTCCCTTCTTCGAAAGGGAACCGGTTCGCCAGGAATAGTATCAGCGGGCTGATCGCGAACCAGATATACCCCGACACGAGCTGCCACATTAGTATCCGCCAGAACGGCAGCGGGCTCGGTGACAACTGGTTTTGTAGGGCGAATTGGCTCGCGAAAAACAGCGCGAACAGTGTCCAGACGCCGAAGATCCCCGCCCATTTGACGAACCCCCGGCTGCCTGCGGTTGAGGCTTCCATTGAGGAATCTTTTATCATTGCACGCAGATTATCACCAAAAAGCCTGTGACGAAACGAGAATTATCGCGGACGAACCGCGACAACGTGTTCGCCGTCACATCACGCGGTCAAATTAGAAATATGATGTGTGCGATACTCACCAAACGAGGCGAATATGAGCGATAACAAGATCCCAAAGGAACATTTGATCCAAAGGCGTGAAGAAATCCGTCGGCAAATAAGCCAACTGGAAACACCCATAAGCGAAGAGCTCGAGCGCGACCCGGAGGAACAGGCCATCCAAGTCCAACAGACCGACGTGACCCTCTCGATTGTCGATGGCCTTAATCGGGAACTCAGGCAGATCGAAGAGATGTTGCTCGAATACGAAGTGGGTTAAGAGGCTTACCCCCTGGAGCGGTGCACGGCGCTGTCTTCCTTCAACCGCTCCTCCAAAAGGCGCGTCGAGACGGTCAGAAAGTCGTGCGCCGTCAGTATCCCTACCAGTTTCCCGTTCTTGCACACCGGAAGGCAGCCGATGCCCCTGCTCCTCATCAAGTAAAGCGCTTCGAGCGTGTCGGTCTCGGGCTTGATCGTGATCAGGTCCGTCTTCATTATGTCCCGCACGATCAGCGGGTCGTTCACGTGGTCGCGCGCCACCTCGCGCGTGAAAAGCCTTAGCAGGTCGCGGTGAGAGACCAGCCCGACTATTTCCCCGCGCTCGTTCTCCACCGGCACGTGCCGTATGTGCCGCCACTCCATCAATCCGGCCGCGAGGTCCACGACGTCTTCCGGCCGCACGGTGAACAGGTCGTGAGACATGAACTGCTCCACGGTTCGATAGTTGTCTATCCACTCACACCGCTCGGCGATCTGCGCGAGCGGCCATGTGTGGACGGGCTCACCCGTTTCCTGGTGTTTGATCATGGCCGAGGTTAATGTTCGCATTCGGATGTTCATCTTCGCGGGTTTGTCCATCTTTGAAACGGATTCCAGTATCCACTTCGCCCCGGTCACGTCCGCTTTCACCCTGTCTTCTAGAATGCCGGTGAACCGGTCGATATCCGCAACGTCGACATCCGCCGACAACAGTCCGTGCCGCGCGAGCGGCAATAGTTCGTTCAAGATGAGGTCGCGGGCGGAGTGCGTTTTTCCGTCGATCCATGTCAGCTGCGACCGCAGCCCGTATATCGCCGCACTGAAGAAGTTGGTCTTCGCATCGTCGAACGAGAGGATCTCCCGCACGTCTCCGTGAAGTTCCGGAAGGGCTCGCATCAGGCCGAGGAAGAACGCCGAATTCGCCATCTCGTCGGCCACGGTCGGCCCCGCGGGCAGGAAGCGCGCTTCGATGCGAAGGCTCGGCTTCCCGTCCGTCACGCCGTAACACGCCCGGTTCCAACGCCAAACCGTACCGTTGTGCATCCGCCACGCGCTCAACCGCGGAACGCCGCCCGCGCGAACGATCGCGAGGGAATCCTCTTCGATGTCGCGCGTCAGGATGATGCGGAACCGGGCGACGTCCTCGCGGAACACATCGAGGATCGAGTCCTCGACCCAACTGTGCCCGAACGTGACGCGGGCCGGCCGGCTGCGTTCCTGGTGGGTGATGCCCCTCTCATCGACCGACTGCTGAAAGAGCGCGAGCCTCGTTTCGTGCCACAACCGGTGATGCAGCAGCATCGGCGAATTTACCGCAGGTGCGAGTACAGGCGCAGAGATCGCCTGTGCCCAATTGTAGAAGCGAGCAAAATCGTCCACCGGCACCTGCATGTGGATCTGGAAGCTGGTGTTGCAGAATTCCACGAACGTATCATGCAGGTGCAGGCGTATTTCGTCGAGCCCCTTGATGTGAACAAGCCGCTCCTCCCCATGCAAGGCTGTAAGTACGCGGTTCAGTTGCTCGTATCGCGGGCTGGGGGTGAGGAAGCGTTCCACAAGATCCGATTTCTGGATCGTCGGGAGGATGCCGCACAGCACGACGTCGCCGTCGAGGCCCTGCATCGTCCGCTTGACGATAGAGACCATCTCGTTCAGTTCCGCTTCTAGTTTGCTGAGGCAGTCGCCGCGGAAAAGCAGCGGGGTGAGGTTGGCTTCCAGATTGAAACGTCCGATCTCGGTAGTCAGACGCGGATCGGCCGCGGCTTCGATCACCTCGACCGCAAGCGGCGCGGGATGCATCGACGAATCGACGAGGAACATCTCCTGCTCGGCCCCGATGCGGGAAACGTCCGCCTCCATCATCCCACCGTCGAGCATCTTCTCGAGCGCGGCCAGGTCGTTCAAAACCGCTCGCGTGAACGCCCTGAATTCCGATTCGTCAGACGTTTGAGCGACACTCTTTTCACCCACGGTATCGCCTCCGAGTTCGCTGGTTGCGCGCCTATACTATTCCCCTTTCGGCAATTGGATGTGACGCCTGTCACCGCGCGCGGAACGGCCCTGAAATGTCGTGCTTGCGGCGGCTCACGACGAGTTTGTTCTCTCGCCAGCGCAGTTTCCTGAACCCCAGCAGGTGGAACAATTGCAGCGGAAAGAAGCGTGCGATCCGCGTGTCCACCTCGAGCGTGTCCCGGTCATTGCCGGACCTTCTTACGCCCGGCAAAAGGTACACCATTCCGCCGATCCTCATTCGCCGCAGTACGCCCGAGAGCCAGATCCAGAACGGCGAGATCTCACGCCCGATGAAAAAGCCGTCCTCGCCGAGCTTCTGGTAAAGCGGCATCAGGATCACGCCCTTCTCACTCGCGACGACCATTCCTCGTTTGTCGCCGGCGAGGTGCAGACCGCGATCGATCGGATCGAAGTTGCTGAAACCCGGCAGCATCTCGAACTCATCCTCGGGAGTAATCGCGTGCCGGTAACGAACTTCGAAGATCTTCGGCCGCTTCGTCGCATTCAGCAGCACGCGGTCGAACCGCTTCAGATGTTCCGCTTCGGGAACGATGCCGGCGTTCACCATCGCCCGCCAGGTCAGGGCCTCCTGCACCGCCACGGTCGATTCTGCGTAGTGCTGCCCGCCTTCGTACCCGAGCGTGACGACACCGAGGTTGTTCAAATATTCGAGAAGCGTGCCCTCCAGCTGCTCTTCGATCCCCAGCAGCACGGTTACGGGGAATTTTTGCGCGAACGTGCGGTTCCGCATTGTGTCCCCGACCGTCGCGAAGGGGACGCCTTCAGCTGACGTGGAATGCAGGTCGATCGCGTATACCTCGTCCCGTGCCGACGCGAGAATATGGTTGATGTCGCGAAGCAGTTCCGCCTGCTCGCGGTCTTCAGAAAGCTGGGGTGGTAACGCGGTATCCGGCAGGTTCCGCACTACGTTCGGGCCGGTCCAGTGGCGGTTCAAGTCGGAGTCGATGAACCTAACGCCTGCCGCGAGGGCACGGGTGTTCCCGCGGAAGAGATAAACCCGCCCGCAGATCTCGTGGCTGCCGGAATTTAACGCCTCGGCCACGCGTTCGAGTGCGGCCGAACCGGCCGCCTCGTTCCCGTGGACGCTCCCGAACGCCATCAGCGTCGGGCCCGCCGGATCGCCGATGAACTCCGCGATAAGGTGGGAATTTTCGACGGTCGGGGCCGGATCCATTGTTCTGCTATACTTGGCGTGAATTTTCATTTTATCACCGCCTGAATTCAAGTTATGAGCAACGCCGACCAGCTTATCGGAACGGTCAAGGGCCCGGGGAAACTCCCCTACGAATTCCTCTTAATCACTCGCGATAACGAACGAACACGCATCGGTGAATTCGTGTATTACGAGGCCCGGGTCGGCGACGAGGACCGCAGCATCGTCGGGACCATCAAGGAACGCAAGCTGGTTCGCAATCTACCCGACGCGTTCCTCGCGGACCCTATGACGCCGCCCTCTGCTGTCGCATCCCTGATCGGCATCGACGGTGAGCTCGAGATCTACGAGGTGACCGTCGAGACGATCGGTTACTTCAGCACCAAGCTGGGCGATTTCGTCAATCCGCGCATCCCGCCGCAGCCCGGCGACGCCGTCTTCCTCACCTCGAGCGACACGCTCGCCGAGATGCTGAGCCCGCGCAAGATGGCACAGACCGGCTCCGCCCACATCGGCAGTCTGCTCACGCGCGAGCCCGGCGAGGTGCCGGTCGTGCTTTCCGTCAAAGACGTCGTCTCGACGCATCTCGCGATCCTCGCGTCAACCGGTTCCGGCAAATCTTATACCGCCGGCGTGCTCGTCGAGGAGTTGATGCAGCCTTACAACCGCGCGGCCGTGCTCATCGTCGACCCGCACGGCGAGTACCACACGCTTTCCACCATTCAAGGCGATTCGCAGTTCGCGGGCGGTGACGGCTATCACCCGGAAGTGAAGATCTTCACCCCGGACAAGATCAAGGTGCGCTTCTCGACGCTCACCGAAGGCGACATCAAATACCTTCTCCCCGAGGGCACGTCCGACAAGATGCTGCATTACCTCGGGCAGGCGTTCAGGAGCCTTCAGGATAGGCTAAAGGCCGAGGGCCGTCGAGATTACCTCTACAACTATCACGACCTCCGCGACGAGGTGCAGCGGCAGCAGTACGGCAAGGACGGCGACAGCGGCGACGGCGGGAACGTCTCGTCGATACAGGGTTTGCTGTGGCGGTTAGACTCGCGATTCGACCGGCCCGAGAGCATCTTCCACGCCCACGATCACATCGAGCTTCAGGAACTCTACCGCCCCGGGCGCGTCACTATCCTGCAGCTCTCCGACATCGAGCAGAACGAGCAGCAGGTGATCGTCGGGACGCTGCTCCGCCGCGTGAACAAAGCGAGGATGATGACCACGCGCGAAGAGGCGACGAAGGGCGAGTATTTCCTCGACTATCCCGTCTTCACCCTGCTCGAGGAAGCACATCGCTTCGCACCGTCAGGCGCGAGCGTCGTCTCCACCCACGTCCTCAAACAGATCCTCAGCGAGGGCCGCAAATTCGGCGTCGGCATCGGCCTGATAACTCAACGCCCCGGCAAACTCGACCAGGACGTGCTCTCGCAGTGCATGACGCAGATCATAATGCGCATCGTCAACCCGATCGACCAGACCACTGTCGCCCAATCGGTCGAAGGTGCCGGCCGCGCAATGCTCGCCGAACTCCCCGCCCTCACCAAGGGCCAGGCAATAATTTCCGGCGTAGGCGTGAATACCCCCGTCATGTGCCGCATCCGCCCCCGCCTCACCGTCCACGGCGGCGAGACCTTCGACGCCCCCGCCGAATGGATGAACTGGCACTCAGCCGGCGAATCCTCAAAACGCGAACAAACCGAGGCCCCTTACCTAAAACCAACGAACGGCAAAAAGCCGGAGAAGATAGGAAACATCCGAATATAATGTGGCAAATTGCCACCTTCTGTGATACCGTAAAATTGGTATGGCGACGTTAACTCAGAAAGGATCAATATCTCGTCTAAACTTTCGAATTCCCTCCGACATCAAGGAGCGGGTCGAAGAGGCTGCGCTTGTATCCGGGACGACCGTCACGGATTTCGCCATAATGGCCTTGGCGAATTCAGCAGAAGAGGCAATACATCGCCATCAGACTCGCAGCTTATCCAACCGAGATCGGGATATATTTCTTAGACTGTTGGAGAATCCCCCGGAGCCGAACGAAGCACTTAAGAAGGCGGCCAAACGATATAAGGAACGACTCAATAAATGAGTTTTGAGTTTTGTGTCGAGCCCCTCAGAAAGGAAGATCAGCGATTCGAATTCGACTGCGGGATCGAATCGCTGAACCTGTTTTTGAAGAACTATGCCCGACAGAATGATGAAAAGGGCTTAAGCAGGACCTTTGTGGCCGTCAGGGATCGAGATGCCAGGGTTCAGGGTTACTATTCGCTGTCGTCCGGCAGCGTTTCGTTCGAGCAAGTGCAGGAAAAACTCCCGCGTTATCCTATCCCGACCGCTCATATCGGACGGTTGGCCGTCGACCTATCGAGTCAGGGTGCAGGCTTGGGCGAGTTTCTTTTGATCGATGCCCTTCGACGGATCGTGAACGTTGCAGACGAACTCGGCATATTCGCTATAGAACTGCACGCCATCAACGAACCGGCGAAAAGTTTCTATCTTAAATACGGATTTAATGAGTTGAAGGACGATCCGTTTCACGTTTACCTTCCGGTGAAAACCGTAAAACGTCTAGGTCTGATATGAAGACCCTAACGTTCGTTCGCAATTAGATCCCTTCTTACCAAAAGAACCAGTTCGACTCCCGAGCGCAGCTTGTACGAAGCGTAGTACTCGTAATTTCCAGAATATTTCCGCATGACGTCGTTGTCTTGTTCGCCCTTCTTGGCGACGATCATTTCGGGCGGCGGGTTGGTGTCGGCGATGCGGCCGTGGAAGACGGCTTTGGGGTAATCGCGCAGGTACCACACTAGGGGCCAGTAATCCGGCGAGACGATGTCGATGGCGGCTTCTTTTCCTTTGCCGCTGATCTCGGCGAAATGCTCGATGTCGCGCACCATGTCGAGGAACTCGCGCTGCGTGTGGGCGTAAACCATCGGCGCGTCCTCGTCGTCGTAGCGGACGAAGTTCAGCACGTAGGTCTGGTACGTCAGCATCACCACCGAGGCGACCGCCGCGAGCAACCCCAACCCCCTGAACGCGTTCACCTTCGATTCGAGCAGCTCGCCCACCGCGTATCCCGCCGCGATGCACATCGGCAAAAGGAAGCTCAGCGCGAGCCACGGCGTCTTGTACGGGATGATCGTGTAGGCCAGGAAAAGCCCGACAGCCCACAACGCCGCGAACATCGCGAACCGGTTTCGCCCCTTCACCAGGGCGATCACCGTGCCGACGAGCGACAGCAGCATTATCGGAGCGTCCGACTGCATCCCCCATTCGACATACGCCCAGATACCGTTCTGCGTATGGTCTTTGCTGCCCGTCTTCAGCCAGATCTTGTACGCCTCGAAGAACCCGTTCACGCCCTCCGCGTAGGTGAAGAACGACGAGAAGAACAGAACGATCAGGTAAACCAAAACGGCCACGCACGCCGCGGCGATCAGCATGCGGTCCGTCCCGCTGCCCAGGGCATTTCGGAATTTGGCGAGCGAAGGCTGAACGATCTCACCCACCTCCACCGAACCGCCCGCGCCACGCCGGTCCCACGCGTATAACAGGTAAACGAGCAGCGCAGGAACAGCGATGATGCCGAAAAACAGGAGATTCGCTATGCTTTCCGGCGCGGGCCCGCCGATCAGGTCGTGCGTGCGTTTGCCAAAGTCGGCCGCTACCTCCGGCAGTTTGATCCCGATCGCCGCCGCGAGGGCCGCCCCCCCGGCCACGGCCGCGCCGAAGATCGGCAGCGGAAACTTACCCTCTGCGCCGAAATTTGCGATCCGCTCGCGCGCCCAGATACAAACGCACGCTATCGCCATCGTCCCAAGGGTGATGAACGCTGTCTCCTTCGTCGCGAAATAAAGCGCCACGCACGCCGCCGCGAGTATCAGATAGATCGCCCGCCCGCCGTTCCACTCCAGCAGCATCCGCACGATGAAAAAGATCAGCAACCCTTCGATCGCCAACAACCCTATCCTGATCGCCCACAGCCCTGTCACGTTCTCTGTTATCGCCGGCCCTATGTGCATCACCGGCGGTACCAGGCAGACGAACAGCACGAGAGCCAGCCAGAATATCGCCCCCCGCCCCGCGCGTTCCCGCTCCATAAAGAGCACCACCGCGAGCACGAACCCGAAGCTCAGGAACACAAAGAAGATCTCGTGGATGAAGTACCGCGAGATGTAGACCATCCCCGGCGAGAGCGCGAGGAACAGCGCCGTGAACAACGCCCCGATCCGCCCGATGTACGGCCGTAGGTACAACGCCAGCACGACGATCGCCACGCCCCAAACCGCCGCGCTCCACCTGATGGACAAGGTGTTCAGCCCGAACACCTCCGTGAACCCGAGGGCGATGTAGTACAGCGTCGGGCCGTGGTAGTTCGACGGGTCGTACTTATAAACGCCGTCGCGGAACAGATTCGTCAGGAACCACCCGTTGACGCCCTCATCGTGATGCAGCGGCTTCAGCTCGAGCCAGTAGAAACGCAAAAAGGTTGCCACCGCCGTGATAAGGGCGCAGGCCCCCAACCAGACGACATCCGTCCGGGAAGAAACCTCAACGTTTTCCTTTTCTGTGATCGGCGTCATCGAACGGTTCAGCGAACCTTGTAAACCTTATACTGCCCCGCCTGTGCCGCAACGGGGAAGCTTCGCGTAAAGAATTCTTCGTTCGGCCCCATCGAGGCGCGTTCCTCAGGCGACATAAGCACATATTCTATACCGTGCTTTTCGAATAACCGCATCGCCTCGGGCCCGCCGGCGTACATCCGCTTCGTGTCCTCCTCGCGCTCGCGGTAATCGATCCCGTGCGACGAGAGGTGCCCCGGGTACCGTATGAACGACTGCCGCCCGGTCAACACCACGGCCGAATTGTACGTCGGCGTATTCAGGAAGAGCGCATGCGGCGGCGTGACCGCCTTCACCCTTTCAGCCAAAACGACCGCGTCCGCGTCGAACGCCTTAATGTCCATCTGCCTCGATGCTACGCGCCAGACGTCGAGAGCACCCGACGCCGTCAGCACCACCATGCACACGACAGCCGCCGCTTTCCCGATCCCGCCTCGCCGCCACATCCACGTCACTTCGATCGCCATGAACGGCAGCGACCCGACGAACCAATAGATCAGCACCTTGATGTTGTCCCATTCCCACGGAGCGAGTTTCGCGACGTTGCCGATGATGAAAAGCAGCGCGAACGGGATGTAAAGCTCGAGCTCGCTCACACCTCTCGCGTGCGCCGCCTCGGCGGATTCCTGCTCTTTCTTCTTTCGTCCGTCTTTAGCAGGGCTTTGCGGGCGGTAACTTAGATAAAGCCCCAGGGCGAGCAGCGGGAACAGCAGCCCCGTGTTCTTGATCCAGAACCAAAGAACGTTGTTCTCCCGCGCGTCGAAGCCGAAATGCCAGTCGAAAAACTCCGTCGCCCTTGAAGCACTGCCCGTCGACGACCATATCAACTCCGGCAACGCGACGACGCATACGCCCGCGCCGAAAATGAAGAACTCCTTCCAACGGTCCGGCCTGATCGCCAGCATCACGACCGTCACGATGAACAGCACCGCCAGGCTGTGCAGGTGAACGAGCGGCAGCGTGCCCGCGATGAGCCCGAAAAACAGCGGGACGATCACGTGCGGACGCTCATCGACTTCCTTCTTCGAGGTGAACACCCTCCACAAAAACCCGAGCACCAGTATCGTCAGCGGCATCCCGAGCAGGAGGCTCCGCTGCGTGAGGAACAGCGTCGTCAGCGTGTTCCCCCAGCGAAAATCGTCCCCGATCGTGTAGTCCTTCGGGAGGGCGTTGAGGAATTCGAAGAACCCCTTCCCCTGACCCGAGAAGTCGCTCAGGAACCAGAGAAACCCGAGCCCGCCGCTGAAGAAAAGCAGCACCGGCGCGATCTTCCCCGCCGCGCGGTCGTTCGTCAGCTTCGCTACGAACCGCTCCAGCACGACCAGCAGCGCCATCGCCCACGCGATGTTCTGCACGAACATCGCATCGCGCACCCCGGCGCCCAGCTCCATGAAACTCGCCGTGATCAGGTCCGCGATAAATGGATATGAGAACTTCGTCCCCGCGTAGCTCGGGTTCTGGGGCGGGAAATTGGCGCCGTCCGTGAAACTGTAGATCGCGCCCAGGTGGTAAGGCAGGTCGCCGAGGTTGTTCGACCCGCCCGTGAAGATCCCCTCCGCCGTCTGCCATATCGCCCGGTCGAAGAAGAAAACGAACAGCACCGCGAAGCCCAGGTAATAAGCGAACCGCACGATCTTCCCCATGTTCGCCCCGTCGAGTTTCCCCTTCGCCCGCCCCCAATCGCGTATCAGCGCATCGCGCTGCGGCCCCTTTAGCAACAAGATCGACGGAGCGGCCGTCAAAACAAGGGCCGCGATCACCGTCCCAGCCGACAGCCCGAACATCATCGCCAGCAGGAACGCGACCGAGCCGAACAATGCACAGCCCACCACGTTCCCCGCCGCCACGCGCCACATCAGAGGCTCCTCACGCTCGACCAGATACGTCAACGCGAGCCCACCCAAAGTGACGAACAAAATGATCACCAACGAGATCAGCATCTTAGGAATACCTAACAGGGCCTCAATAAAATTACCCCACCCCGCCCCCGACGTAAACCGGAAGCTGCCTTGTCAGAACCGCCGCAGGTATGCGGCGGGTCGCGGCAGCGCCGCCCGCTCCCTGATTCGACAGTCCGTCGCTCCAGCGATTTAACAATTTCGCTGAATGAATATTCCTGCTGCGGAATCGATCGATCCCGCCCTTTTACTTTGCGGCATTTCGGGTTTCCGTTACGGGAAGCTAGAATATGAAGTTTTGATATCGGACGGAATTTAACTCTATGCTTCAAGCCGGAATAGTCGGCCTGCCGAACGTCGGGAAATCGACCCTCTTTAACGCACTCACCGCACAGGAAGCGGCCCTGGCCGCGAATTACCCGTTCGCCACGATCGAGCCGAACGTCGGCGTCGTGGCCGTGCCCGACGAACGCCTCGGCGTGCTCGAGAAGATGAACAAGGCCCAGAAGACGGTGCCCGCGACCGTGGAGTTCGTCGACATCGCGGGGTTGGTCCGCGGGGCATCGAAGGGCGAGGGATTAGGCAACCAGTTCCTCGCGAACATTCGCGAAACCCACGCCGTCATCCAGGTCGTACGGTGCTTTGAGGACGAAAATATCGTCCACGTTGAAGGCTCGGTCAACCCGGTCCGCGACATCGAAACGATACAGATCGAGCTTGCTCTGGCGGATCTCGGCTCCATAGAAAAACGCAAGGATAAGGCCGCCCGCTCGGCAAAATCAGGCGATAAGGACGCCAAACGCGAGATCGAGATCATCGAAAAGATCCAGCCCGTTTTGGAAGAGGGCCGTCCCGTCCGCGCTGCAAATCTCACCGATGACGAACGTGAGATCGTGAGAAGGTGGTTCCTCCTCACCAGCAAGCCGACCATCTACGCCGCGAACGTCGATGAGGCCACGCTTGCCGATCCCGCCTCGAACCCGCACGTCCAAAAGGTCCTCGAGCATGCCAAACAGGAAAACGCCGACGTCGTTGCGATCTGTGCCAAGCTGGAGGCCGAACTCGTGGCCCTCGACCCCGCGGAACGCGACGAATACCTGAAAGACCTCGGGCTTGAATCCAGCGGCGTCGACAAGCTCATCAAGGCCGCCTACCACATGCTCGGGCTGATGTCGTTCCTGACCGCGGGTGAGAAAGAGGTTAGGGCGTGGGCGATCCCCATCGGCACCAAGGCCCCGCAGGCCGCCGGCGAGATCCACACCGACATCGAACGCGGCTTCATCCGGGCCGAGATCGTATCGTACGACGACCTCGTCGCGTGCGGCTCGATGAACGCGGCCAAGGAAAAAGGACTCGTCCGGCTCGAAGGCAAGGAATACGTCATGCAGGAAGGCGACATCGTCAATTTCCGCTTCAACGTGTAAATTTCGAGACAGGTAAGTATCGGAAGGGAGCATTGCAACCGCAGTGCTCCCGATTCGTGCGTTTTATGAAGCCATTTTGTTTGGCGGCCCTTGCCGTCGCGATCCTGATATTCACGTGTTCCGCCGCGTTTGCTCAATCCGGGAACTCCGTCAGGATCGTCGTCCGTAACCACGATACAAAGAAACCGATCGCCGAAGCCACTGTCGCGGTCAAGGATACCGACATCTCCACACGATCGGACGCGAATGGTTTGGCACTGCTTTCCGGCATCCCTGACGGTGATCGAGCAGTAGTGATCTCGTATTTCGGCTACGCGGAACAGGAGCTGAAACTCACCTTCCCGATCACGAACAACACCGAACGAACCGTCTTCCTAGAACTCGAAAACGAAGTCGGCGAGGTGACGATCGAATCCACAAGGACGGGCCGAGAGATCGAAGCCGAGCCAACGCGGGTCGAGGCGATTGACGAGGAGGAACTCGGTGAGAAGATCAACATGCGGCCAGCCAACGTCTCGATGGTGTTGAACGAAAGTACGGGTATCAAGGTCCAGCAGACCTCGGCGACTTCGGCGACGCAGAGCATACGTATTCAAGGCCTGGACGGTCGATACACGCAGATCCTGAAGGACGGATTCCCTTCTTATGGCGGGTTTTCCGGCAGCCTGAGCCTACTCGAGATACCGCCGCTCGACTTGCGGCAGGTGGAGATCATCAAGGGCCCGGCGGCCACCTTTTACGGCGAAGGAGCGATCGCGGGCGTGGTGAATTTCATCAGCAAAGTGCCCGAGAACGAACCGGTCACAACCCTGTTGTTCAACCAAACCTCCACCCGCGGCACCGATGTTTCGCTCTTCAATTCGCGCAAACTCGATAAATTCGGCTACACATTCCTCGGCCAGTTCAACTATCAGAAGGAGTACGACGCGGATGACGACAATTTCACCGATCTGCCGCTGACCCATTCTTTTTCGCTTTCCCCTAGAGCGTTCCTCTACATCGACGAAAAGACGCGCCTCTCGATCGGCAACTCGTTCTCGTATCAGAACCGCAAAGGCGGCGACATCTTCGTTATTCGCGGTGACGCCGACCCTCTTCACCAGTATTTCGAGAAGAACGATTCGTTCCGGAACATAACGACCTTTTATTTCGATCGCGATCTGTCCGAAGGCCGCCGCATCATAGCGAAGCAGAGCCTTGCTTTCTTCGGGCGCGAGGTTTCGACACCGGGCTACCGGTTCAAGGGCGATCAGTTCAGCAGCTATACCGATGTCACCTACTTCGCCCCTGTAAAAAACCATGGCCTCGTATTGGGCTTCAGTGCCTCGCACAACCGATTCGATGAGGAACCCAACGCGTTGTCCTTCCCGGAACGAGATGAATCGCACACGACGATCGGGGGTTACGTTCAGGACACGTTCGATCTGACGGAACGGATCTCGATCGAGGCGGGGCTTCGGGTCGATCATGCTCGCGGCTACGGCACGTTCGCCCTTCCGAGAGTTTCGGCACTGTACCGGTTCACTGACAAAGTCTCGAGCCGAGTCGGATTCGGTCTCGGATACAAAACGCCGACAATTTTCACAGAGGACTCAGAAGAACTGCTGTTCCGAGGCATCCTCCCGATCGGTGATTCCCTGAAAGCGGAACGCAGCCGCGGAGGCACGTTCGACTTGAATTACCGCGATTCGATCGGCGAGAAGTTTGAATACTCGATCAACCAGATGTTCTTCTACACGCAGATCACCGATCCGCTTGTATTAGAACCGGCGCCGGGCGGTTTCTTCCGCTACGAGAATTCCAACAGCTCAATTATCAGCAAGGGCTTCGAAACGAATGTGCGGCTAGGGTACGACATCGCGAAGGTGTTCGTCGGTTACACGTTCACCGACGCAAAGGCGGGTTATCTTCCCGGCGATCGTGTACTGCCCCTGACGCCCCGGCACAAGATCAACTCATCCCTGGTATTCGAGGAGCACGAAAATTTCAAGGCCGGCATCGAGGCACATCACACCGGGCGGCAGACGCTGACCGACCGTACCAGAACCCGTTCATACACAGTTGTCGGCCTCTTCGGCGAAAAGACCTTCGGGAATATCAGCTTGTTCGTAAATGCGGAAAACATCACGGATGTGAAACAGGGGCGGTTCGGCCCGGTCGTGCTGCCGCCGTTCACTGACCCGGCCTTCGCGGAGGTCTACACGCACCTGGAAGGGCGAGTTTTCAACGGGGGAATAAAGGTCAGGTTTTAGGTCGCACTGGAACCGCCGAAGGCGTTGAGTCTGCCGTCCCAAAATCCGGTTGGGAAAATCAACTGTTTATTGTAGTATATTGGTTCGGGCGGCATCCGCCCGTTCGCCTCATTGGCGGGTTCGTCTATCGGTTAGGACGCAAGATTCTCATTCTTGAAAGACGGGTTCGATTCCCGTACCCGCTACCACCTACTAAGCTCCCTTAAATTTTGCGGCTTCTATAGCGTTCGAGGAATCGACCGATGCGCCCGATCGCGTCGTGAAGGTCGTCGACGTTCGGCAGGAAGACCAGGCGGAAATGGTGGTACCGCGGCCAATTGAATCCTGTCCCCTGTACGATCAGAACCTTTTCCTCGGCGAGCAGGTCGCACGCGAACTGCTGATCATCCGCGATCGGGTACATTTCCGGATCGAGCCGCGGGAACATGTAAAGGGCCGCTTTCGGCTTCACGACCGATACTCCCGGGATCTGCGAGAGCAGGTCGTACGCTCGGTCTCGCTGTCTGCAAAGCCTGCCTCCCGGGGCGACGAGATCGTCGATGCTCTGGTAGCCGCCTAATGCGGTTTGTATCGCAAGCTGCCCCGGCGTGTTAGCGCAGAGCCGCATCGAGGCGAGCATATTAAGCCCCTCGATGTAATCTCCTGCGGACGACTTATCACCCGAGACTATCATCCACCCGGCCCGGTAACCGCAAGACCGGTAGTTTTTACTGAGCCCGTTGAACGTTATTACTAATAGGTCGTCCACGAGCGA
Source organism: Acidobacteriota bacterium (assembly GCA_023415725.1). Classification (GTDB taxonomy): domain Bacteria; phylum Acidobacteriota; class Blastocatellia; order Pyrinomonadales; family Pyrinomonadaceae; genus OLB17. The sequence continues at coordinate 8,213 of JAEZJR010000130.1, read as the reverse complement.
TGCGAGGCTCGTGTGGGTGTTCCCGTCGTAAAGGGTCTTGTCGTAGATCTCGTCTGCGAAAACGATCAGTTTGTGCTCGCGTGCGATTTCGACGATCTGCTGCAGCACCTCGACAGGATAGAGTGCCCCGGTGGGGTTGTTCGGATTAATGATGACGATCCCGCGCGTCCTCGGCGTTATCTTCCGACGAATGTCCTCGATATCGGGAAACCATTCGCTCTGCTCGTCGCAGATGTAGTGGACGGGCTTACCGCCGCTCAGCGACACCGCGCCTGTCCAAAGCGGGTAATCGGGCGCAGGCACTAGAACCTCATCGCCTGAATCCAGAAGAGCATTCAGCGACATCGTTATCAACTCGCTCGCCCCGTTCCCGAGGTACACGTCATCCACCGTCACGCCTGCGATGCCTTTCTTCTGAGCGTATCGGACGACCGCCTTTCGAGGCGCGAAGAGGCCCTTGCTGTCCGTGTATCCGGCAGCATTGGGAAGATTTCGGATGATGTCTTGAACGATCTCGTCGGGCGGTTCGAACCCGAACGCGGCGAGGTTGCCGATGTTGAGCTTGATGATGTGCTGGCCGGATTCCTCCATGCGTTGAGCCATCTCAAGCACGGGGCCGCGTATATCGTAGAAGACGTCGGCCAGCTTGGCCGACTTGGTGATGGGTTTCAAATCGCTGAGGTCTCCCGAAAAATGTCAGCTAAAAGGCTAACACAACGAAGCCCTCGGTCAATGAGTTTCGAAGCGGATGAATTCGCTAGGGTTCGCACGCAGCCATTGGACGGCCTTCATCGCGGCCTCGCAATTCCCGAGCCCGCTCGTCCTGATAAGCTCATCGAACCTCTGGACGTTCTTCGGCCTGAGTGCCAGGATCCGCTTTGAGCCCTCCCGCTCCATCCGGCATTCCACCGGTACCCTTGAGAGGCAGCTTTTGAACCGGCTCTCGATTGCCGCGCTCGGGAATTCGGCATACACAGGCCGAACCTTCCGCCTAGGCGAGGAGTTCTTTCCTGTCTTGTCGATCACTGCGTCCAGCAGCCCATCCCCCTTGTCCGCGTTCCGCTCGCCCGACGGCTTCCTCGGCACGTTCAGGCCCTTATCCCAATGCTCCGGCCAGTACATGCAATCAATTTTAAAGTCGGGAAAATAAGACTTGGTAAGGCAGGCTACGAAAGAAGAAAATGTGGTGCCCTCGGTAGGATTCGAACCTACAACCAACGGATTATGCTTACCAACTACGCCTTTCGACGCCCCTTTCGGGTTTGTGGTCTGGACTTTCTCTTCTTGGCAATTGCCAAGTCTGCTGTCAAGTCTCTACACCTTCCGACCTGCTGGCCGGCTTGGCTCGGGATTACCCTGCGCTCGTTTAGCGTTTAGGCTTCCCCGAATTTAACAGATTCTACTAAAATGCTCTCTTCGAACGTTTTAGCAACCCATTTTGTGAAACCATATGAGCATAAAGCTCACTTAGGCTTCATGCCGTTGAGTCCGCTGCTCTAACCGTTGAGCTACAAGGGCACGAATTGAAAGTCTAGATTAACGGCGGCGGTGAATCAAGTTTCTACGTTTAGAACAGCGGCGGTGGCGGGGGAGCCGCGGCCGACATTGGCGGGTCGTCCGGAACTTTCGCAACGTGTTTGGATATGAGCACCATGCCGACGATGCTAAGGATCAGGCCGACGATTCCAATGATTGTCGCAGGTCCCGTGATCTCCGATTCCAGCGTTTCGGGAGACGACCCCATAACAAGATAAGCTATCGCCAACACGATCCCGAGAATGAACGGTATAACGATCTGCAACCCCAGGCCAACGGCGGCGGTGAGCAATGCCCAAAGGGCACCGTTCCGCCCTGTTCCGTTAGCCGTCTTATAAATCTGTATCGTGAAAACCACTATCGCGATCAGGGCGAAAATGCCGATCATATGTTCCTCCAGCGTGGGACTCTCCGCCGGCACCGGCCCGCGGTTTCGGCCAATTGTATACGAAATGTGCCTTTTAGTTACAACTTATATTTGTTATAGTGCCGTCTAACCTTCCGGGTAATTCCAACAAATCAAAGGTGGATCTTTAATGAGCGCTAACGCAAACACGGCTGATTCTGTATCGCACGGCGGCTTCTTCGGGCATCCGAAGGGCCTCTCGACGCTGTTCTTCACGGAAATGTGGGAACGGTTCTCGTTCTACGGCTTGAGGCCGCTGCTGGTCCTCTTTATGGCGGCCGCGGTGATGCAGGATGGCTGGGGATGGGACCGCGGCGAGGCTTCGGCGATCGTCGGAATCTATGCCGCGTGCGTTTACCTGGCTTCGCTGCCGGGTGGCTGGATCGCCGATAAGTGGCTTGGCCTTCGGCGTGCAGTCCTTTACGGCGGTGCCCTTATCTCGCTCGGACACATAACGATCGGCACGTCCTCGTTCACCCACCACAAGCTTCCCTTCTTCCTCGGGCTTATATTTATCGTGCTCGGCACCGGCCTGCTGAAACCGAACATCTCCGCGATGGTCGGTGACCTGTATCCGGAAGGCGGAGCCCGCAAGGACGCGGGTTTCTCGATCTTCTACATGGGTATCAACCTCGGCGCGATGATCGGACAGCTCATCACTGGATATTTCGGTGAAAAGATCGGCTGGCACTGGGGCTTCAGCGCGGCCGGTATCGCGATGCTGATCGGTTTATTCCAGTTCTGGCTGATGTCGTCCAAGACCCTGGGTGATATCGGTGCCGAGCCCACCCGTCACCCGGATCCCGTGATCCAGGCGAAGCAGGAAAATCAGGTAAAAATGTTCACCGGCATCGGTCTTGCGATTCTCGCACTGGTGGTGGCCCTCGTGTCGTTCGGCTATATAACGATCGACGCTCAGGTCGCCGGTACCTACCTCGCGTACGTGCTCGTCAGCCTCGGTTTTATCTATTTCGCTTATCTCTTTATTTTCGGCGGCCTTAACGGCGACGAGAAGAAGCGTGTCGGCGTTATCGCGGTGCTGTTCGTGTTCGCGGCGATCTTCTGGTCGGCGTTCGAGCAGACCCCGACGGCACTTAACCTCTTCGCCGCGGACTTCACCAACCGCCACATCGGCGGCTGGGAAATGCCGGCCACATGGTTCCAATCGATCAACTCCGCGTTCATCATCCTGCTAGCCCCCGTAATCGCGGCCCTTTGGACCGCCTTGGGCAGCCGCAAGATCAATCTCTCGAGCCCCGTGAAATTTGCCATCGGCCTCGGCCTGACGACCCTCGCGTTCGTCGTGATGATCTTCGCGTCGTATATCGTCGTGGGCGGCGACGGGGTCAAGGTTTCGCCGATGTGGCTGATCGGGTTCTACTTCTTCCTTACGTTGGGCGAGCTGTTCGTCAGCCCCGTCGGATTGTCCTCGATGACTACGCTGTCCCCGCGGCGGTACGTCGGGCAGATGATGGGTGTTTGGTTCCTTGCTTCGTCGGTGGGTAACCTTATCGGCGGGCTTGTCGGCGGCGAGGTCGACCCGGAGAACCTGACTGCTATGCCGCGTTTGTTCACCACGACGTCGATGTTCCTGGGCGGTGCAGCGTTGATCCTCGTGCTGATGTCCATCCCGATCGCCCGCATGATGCGGAACGTGAAGAACGAGCAGGAGATCGCTGGCGAGGGAGCGACGAATGTGGTCTAGGCCCATTCGCTACTCAAATTAAAGAAGCCGGGATCAGTCCCGGCTTCTTTCTTTATAGGCTTGAGCCGCTTCGGCAGCGCCGGCGTGCATTATTTCGGGTTTGTGGTATTTCCAGTATTTTTCGAACTCCTCGTCCGTCATCCCTCGGTTCTCCGTCCGCGTTTTTTCCTTCAAATAATTCTCAGCCCACTCCCTCATTTCGGGGATATGATTCAACGCCGTACGGGCTCCGTGCATCAAATTATCTCTTTCCATATAGTTGATCTCCTTATGGTAGATTAGTGGGAAAGCATAAACGCTTGCAAATTTGTCATTTATGGGTCCTTCCACACCGTTGTTCGCCGATCCCCCTTCAACAAGAGGTAATCCAGTGAAAAGAAAGTTTTCGGTTTTCTTATTATTTATATCCCTGTTCGCGCAAGGGGCCCTCGCTCAAAAACCGGCGACGGGTCCCGCGAAGCGACCCGATTACGTTGTCCCCTTCGTGAGCAAAACCTTGCCGAACGGGCTCGAGGTCATCGTGCTGCCGGACCCATCCGTCCCGCTCGTCACCGTTGAACTCGCCGTCCGCAACGGTTCGTTCACCGAGTCGCCGGAGTTTCACGGCCTATCGCATCTTTACGAGCATATGTTCTTCAAACCGAATCTCGCTCGTGTACTGCGGCAGTGTGATACGGCCGGGATAGTGACCGGACCGTGCTCGACCGCGACGAGCCTTCGTACGAAGATCGGGGATCTCTCTTATCTTAACGATGCGGACAAGGTCTCCGTCGCTAACGGGACCACGCGCGAGGAGATAGTAAATTACTACTACACCACGACCAAGGATTACCTGCCCACGGCCGTTCGTATCATCAACGATTCGGTCCGCTTCCCCACGTTCAGCCAAGAGGATTTCGAGAACGAGAAAAAAGTCGTGATCGGTGAGATCGACCGGCACGAGGCGAACCCGTTCGGGTACCTTGATCTCGCGATGAAGCAGAAGCTTTTCTTCAAATATCCCACCCGCAAAGACCCGGCCGGCACGCGCGAATCGATCAACACCGCCACGATCGAGAAGATGCGCACGATCCAGTCGCGCTACTACGTGCCGAACAATTCGGCCTTGATCGTAACGGGCGACGCCAAACCTGAAGACGTGTTCCACGTAGCGGAGCAAGTGATGGGGAACTGGGAACGCCGCGCGGTCGAACCGTTCAAGGAATTCCCACTCGTAGAGCACCCGCCGCTGCCGAAGAGCGAGGCCGTCATCATTGAGCGCCCTGCGGATACGTTAACCTCGGACGCCGGCGGGCAAAACGTCTTCGTCGAGATCGGTTGGCATGGGCCTTCGATCGGCAAGGACGACGCGGCGACCTACGCTGCGGACGTCTTCTCGTACATCATCACCCAGCCGGATTCCCGCTTCCAGCGCAACCTGGTAGACAGCGGCCTCGCCGCCTCCGTCAACTTCGGTTATTACACGCAGCGGAACGTCGGCCCGATCCAGTTGGTGCTCACGACCAGCCCCGAAAAGGCAAAGGCCGCCCTCGCCGCCACATACAAAGAGATCAACGCCTTCACCCAGCCGAATTATTTCACGGATGAAGAACTTGAGGCGGCGAAAACCATCCTGGAGAACAACGATCTTTTCGACCGCGAAAAAGCCAGCGAGTACGCCCACACGCTCGGTTTCTGGTGGTCCTCGACGGGGATAGACTACTTCCGAAGCTATCACGCCAAACTGCGTGCGGTTTCGCGTGCGGACATCGACCGTTATCTCAAAACGTACGTGCAGGGCAAGAACCACGTCGTCGTCGCCCTGATGTCCGCCGACGCCAAAAAACAGGCCGCACTCGCCGAGGCCGACCTCATCGGAGGTTCAAACTAATGAAGCAGCGCATTTCTTTATTATTCGTATTCTTCGCGTTCGCGATCTCCGCCTTCGGGCAGGTCGACAACATCTCCAGCCAAGCCGCGCTCGTTTCGGAGTTCGACGCGGGCGGGATCAAGGTGATCCTCAAGCGTCGGCCGAATTCGCCGACCGTGGCCGGGGGGCTATTCATCAAAGGCGGTGCGCGCAACATCGACGAGAAGACCGCGGGCATCGAGCGGCTTACGCTCGCGACCGCGATCGAAGCCGGGAAGAACACCCCCCGTGCGACCGTCCGCCGCGAACTCTCGAGGATGGGAAGCGGGATCGGCAGTGCCGCGACGAACGACTACAGCGTCATTAGCATCGCTTCGACCCGGCCGGACTTCGAGCGGGCGTTCGATATTTTCTCCGACGTTACTTTGAATCCGGTCTTCGCGGAGGACGACTTGAACCGGAACCGTGAGCAGCTTCTTGCGGCTCTTCGCGAATCGAGCTCAGTCCCGGAGGCGGCCCTCGCGAATCTCGAGCGACGGATCGTCTACTCCGGCCATCCTTACGCCAACGACGTAAGCGGGACCCCGACAACGATCGCTTCGTTCACCGCCAACGATCTTCGTGCTTATCACAAGAAGATCATGGAGTCGTCCAGGCTGCTCTTCGTATTCGTCGGTGACATCGAGCCCGAGAAGCTCAAGTCGATGATCGTTGCGAAGTACGGGAAACTCCCGAAGGGGGCCTATAAAGACACGCCGATGCCGGCACTGCAATTCAACGGCGGCTCGCTCGATACGGTCCAGCGGACCGTGCCGACGAACTACGTGAAGGGCACCTTTGCGGCTCCGGCGCTTTCGAGCCCGGATTATTACGCGATGCGCGTCGCGATGTCGCTGCTCCAGACGCTCGTCTACCAGGAAGTGCGCGGGCGATTGCAGCTTTCGTACGCGCCGGATGCCGACATGGAAAACTTCGCCGCTAACACCGGCAACATCTCCGTTTCCACAACGGACCCGAACAGGGCCACGGTCGCGATGCTTAATCAGATCCGGCTGCTTCAGGAACGAACGCTTCCGGCCGAAGTGATCGAAGAGATCGCGGCATTCTTCCTTACGAGGTATTACATGGAGCAGGAGACGAGTGCCGCACAGGCCGGAGAGCTCGCGCGATATGAACTCGTGGGCGGCGGCTGGCGCAACGCGTTCGAGTTCATCAACGGCGTCCGCAAGGTGACCCCGCAAGACCTCCGAACCGTTTCCAACAAGTACATGCGGAACATCCGCTTCACCTACGTCGGGGACACGAGCGGGTTGAACCGCTCGGTCTTCGTACCCCAGTCCTAAACAAAAGGCCCCGTTATCACGGGGCCTTTTTCATCTAGTCGATCGGTGCCTGCTTTTTTCCTCCGAGCGGAGCCCGCCTTGGAGCTTCAACCCTCGGGGTATCGCTCCTCGGCGGTGCACTCCTAGGTGCCTCCTGTCGAGGTGCCGGCGGATTCGGCCTCGGCGGCGGAGCAGTACGCTGCGGCGGAGAGTCCTGCCTCGGCGCAGGCCGTTCGATTCTCGCCGGCGGCTCCTTTCGCGGGACCTCCTGACTGGGAGACTGAGGCTCGTTCCGCGGCACGTCTTGCCTTGGTCTTGGCCTCGGCCTGTCCAGCCTCGGAGCCTGTTCCTGACCAGGGCTGGCCTCTCTCGGATTAGCGGCGTCCCGTCGCGGCGGTATGTATCTCGGCCGCGGATCGACTGGCGGGACCGATACGGTCGGAGCCGACCCGATCGGTATTTCAGTCCGGGGGGCATCCGCTCGCGGTGTCTCGGTATTCCGCCTCGGCGACGTCGGCCGCCCGACCGCACCGGTCCTTCTAGGCGTTTGCTGCCCACCTGGCTGCACCTGAATATCCGGTTTCGCAGGCACCGGTTGGACGGGAGGACGATTCCCGAATACCCTGCTTCTCCGCAGTTCTCCGTCGAGTGCCACCCCGCGTTGGCGTTGACCGGCTCCCGTCCGTGTCGGGCCCGGGGCGTTCGTAACGACCGGTGGCGGTTGGGCCGTGAAATCCCGATTCGGTCGCGAGCGCAAAGTTCGCGGGTCCGGAAGTTCCGGAGCGTCCGGTTCGTTCTCCAGATTCGTCTTTAAGGCCGTCCTTGCTATATCGAGTGGGGCGGTTTTGCTGAACTTCCGCCTTAAACCAAAAGTGTCGGCGGGAACAGTCACGACACCGGTAGGCGGAACGGTTGTGTCGACCTGGTTCCGTCTTCGCTGGCCCGTCGGCAGGGTGCCACCGCCCGGTGTTCGGTCGGCAGGATCGAGCCTACCCGGCCGCCCCTGCTGGCCGATCCTCGGGCGACGATCGTCATCTTCCCTGCGATCGCGGTCACCGAGCCGATCGTGATATCGGCGATTGTAACTGTAATATCGATTTCGATAGCCGAGCGGGTACCAGCAAACGTTCTGGTTTATCACCTGAACTACCACCAGTGCCGGACGCCACCAACTACGATTTCCGCGGTAGAACCCATATGGTGTCCATACCCATCTGTTCCGGTACCAGATCCAGCGGCCGTGGTGATATGTTGCCCACCCCCACGGCTCATCGTTCACCCATGTCCACCCGAACGGCGGCACCCAGCGCCAGCTGCCGTAACGGTACGGTGACCAATCGCGATACCCGCTGATCGCCGATGCGTTCGGCTGCCAGATGTAGCCGTAATCCGCGG
>JAEZJR010000049.1 GCA_023415725.1 Acidobacteriota bacterium | reverse complement strand
GCGTCGTTGAGCATGACCATGCCGTGGTTCTTGCCGGTCTGCATGGCGGAGGGGATCTGGAAGGTCTTGCCCTCGCGGATGAGGTTGCTGATCGCTGGCGTGACGATGAGCACCTCGAGAGCGGCTACGCGGCCGCCGCCTTTTTTCGGCAGCAAGGTCTGTGCGATCACGCCCTTGAGCGATTCGGAGAGCATAACGCGGATCTGCTGCTGGCGGTCGGCGGGGAACTGGTCGATGATGCGGTCCACTGTCGAAGCGGCGGTCGTCGTGTGGAGCGTGCCGAAAACGAGGTGTCCGGTTTCAGCCGTCTCGATCGCGATGGATATCGTTTCGAGGTCGCGCATCTCGCCGACGAGCAGGATGTCCGGGTCTTCGCGAAGGGCGGCTCGGAGGGCGTCTTTGAACGAGTCGGTGTGGTTGTGCACCTCGCGCTGGTTGACGAGGCACTGATGATTGTCGTGCACAAACTCGATCGGGTCCTCGATCGTGATGATGTGGTCTTCGCGCGATTTGTTGATGTGGTCCACCATCGCGCAGAGCGTGGTGGATTTACCGGAACCCGTGGGGCCCGTCACCACTACCAACCCTTTCGAGAGCGTACAAAGGTCCATGATCGCCTTTGAAAGCCCAGGCTGCTCAGCTGTGAGGATCTTCGTCGGGATGATGCGGAATACCGCGCCCATCCCCTTGCGGTCCATGAAGATGTTGCAGCGGAAGCGGGCGAGTCCCTCGATCTCGTAGGCGAAATCGGTGTCGTTGCGGCGTTCGAATTCCTCGATATTTTTCGAGGGCATTATCGAGTGCAGCAGCTCGCGCATTATCTCGGGCGAGAGCACGCCCTCGCTGCATTCCATCGGCTGCATCTTGCCGTCCTTGCGGACCATCGGAGGCATGCTGACGGAAAGGTGAAGGTCGGATGCACCGACCTCGGCCATGCGGTGGAACATCGCGTCCATGCGGGCCGTCATCATCGTATTCTTCTGGCGGCGGTCGGTGTAGGAACGGCGATCGGCGTCGGGCATGTCCGGCGTCACGATCTCGACGACCGGGGCCGCCGGGGGGACGTATTCTTCAGCCGGCGGTATCCAACCGCTGGGCTTTGGCGGTGCGACCTGCTGCACAGGCTGCTCGAATGCCGTCGGGTCGATCTCCAACTCCTGCCGCTTGATCGGCGGTTCGTAAGTGGAGGTGTCGGAGAATACGGTCTGGAAGCCGGGATCGTTGACGTCCACGATCTCGATCGACGGGCCGCCCGCGGGAGCGTCGATCACCGGCAACTCGAAGCGGTCTTCGATCTCGATCTGGGGCAGGGCGGTCGAAGGCGCGGCCGGTTCGCTCATCGTGTTCTGCACGCCGATGGACGAGCTTTCGAATTCGAAGGAGGGCATCTGCGGTTCGGGCGCGGCCAGTTCGTGCTGCTCGGCGGCCGATTGCATTACGTTCGGATCGACGCCGAAGGGGCGCACAGCGACGATGAAGCCGTTGGGCGATTTCGTCACCGTGAAAGTGAACTTGCCGAGGTTGTGCGGGTGCGTGAACTGCACTTCAGGCTGCGACGGCAGCTGCATCCTCACGTCGTTCGGGATCAACGGGAACACCATCATGCTGATCTGCGTGCCCTGCAGGGTCTCCGCCGACACGTCCGCCGTGCCGTTCACGGATACGGTGTAGGGGACCTTGTTCGGCTCAAGCCGCAGCTCATAGCTCGAAGACGAGACGAGCGCCTGTAGATATTCGTTGAGCTTTTCCATCATGGAAGTTGGAATATGCGGGATCGGAATTTAATGATCGAGAGGCAGGTGGAAAAAGGGAGAGTGGGGCTCCCCGAAGGGAAAGAATATCACGGACAAACAATGTTTGTCATTAAAAATATGAAGCGGCTGAGGGCGGCATATAGCCGCTATTTGTTGTGAAAAGGTAAGTTATTGGAAGTCAAAGGGTCACTGCCTCACGATATTCGCCCCAAACTTTCCTCAGACGATGCCCGATCTCGCCGACGGTCACGTAAGCTTCGACGCATTCGAGGATACGCGGCATGAGATTTTCGGTGCCGTTCGCGGCTTGTTCCAGGGCGGAAAGAGCGGCTTCGGCCGCGTTGGCGTCGCGGCGTTCGCGGACGGCACGGAGGCGTTCGACCTGAGCACGCTCAATGCGTTCGTCGACCTTGAGCGTGGGGATGGGTTCTTCTTCGTCGGCGCGGAATCGGTTGACGCCGACGACGATCGCGTCGTCGGTTTCCACAGCACGCTGGTATTCGTAGGCCGCCTCCTGTATCTCGCGCTGCACGTAGCCGCTCTCGATCGCGACGAGCATGCCGCCTAGGTCGTCGATCTTCTTGATGTAATCCTCGGCGAGCTCTTCGAGGCGGGTGGTCATCTCCTCGATCGCGTAGCTCCCCGCGAGCGGGTCGACTGTGTCCGCCACCCCCGACTCATAAGCGATCACCTGCTGCGTCCGCAATGCGAGGCGGGCGGCACCTTCGGTCGGCAGGGAAAGAGCCTCGTCCATCGAGTTGGTGTGCAGGCTCTGCGTGCCGCCGAGGACGGCCGCGAGGGCCTGAATTGTCGTGCGTACGACGTTCACGTCCGGCTGTTGAGCGGTGAGGGTCGAGCCGGCCGTTTGCGTGTGGAACCGGAGCATCATCGACTTCGGGTTCTCGGCCTTGAAGCGGTCGCGCATTATCCTTGCCCATAGCCTTCGGGCGGAGCGGAACTTCGCCACTTCCTCGAGCAGGTTGTTGTGCGAGTTGAAGAAGAACGAAAGCCTCGGAGCGAAGTAGTCCACCTTTAGCCCGACGTCGATGGCCGCCTGCACATAGGCGATGGCGTCGGCCAGGGTGAACGCGATCTCCTGGGCGGCGGTCGAACCCGCTTCACGGATGTGGTATCCGGAGATCGAGATGGTGTTCCAGTTCGGCACTTCTTGCGCGCAGTAGGCGAAGATGTCGGTGATCAATCTCAAAGAAGGCTTCGGCGGGTAGATGTATGTTCCGCGTGCGATGTACTCCTTCAGGATGTCGTTCTGTATGGTTCCGCTCACCTTGTCGAACGCGACGCCCTGTTTCCGCGCGACGGCGAGGTAAAGGCAAAGCAGCGTCGAGGCGGTGGCGTTGATGGTCATCGACGTTGACACCTGATCGAGCGGGATACCGTCGAAGAGGGTCAGCATATCTTCGAGGCTGTCGATCGCCACGCCGACCTTACCGACCTCGCCCAATGCCAGCGGGTCGTCCGAATCCAGGCCGATCTGGGTGGGCAGGTCGAAGGCTACGCTGAGCCCCGTAGTCCCTTGCGAAAGAAGGTACTTATACCTCGCGTTCGATTCTTCAGCGGTAGCGAAACCGGCATATTGCCGCATCGTCCAGAACTTCCCGCGATACATGTTGCGACGCACGCCGCGGGTGTACGGAAACGTACCAGGCTCGCCTAGCTGCTCTTCGTACTCTATCGGTGCGGTGTTTGAGGGGTTGAAGTCGTTTGGGAGTTCGATACCTGAAGAAGTCTCGAATTTCCCCCGTCGAAGCTCTGCCATATCGTAGCCTAGCTTACCATATGCCCCTCAGCGGCACGTCCATTGCAACCGGTTATGACCATGGAACCGGATGATATTACAAAACAGGCCGTACAGCAGTTAGTGCAGGCGGTGAAGGACTCGGTGGACGATAGCCCGGTGGTGAAGGACGCATTGCAGAACCTTCAGTTCCTCGGCTACGTCCCGGACATGACGGTGAAGATGGACCTTACCCTCAACCGTCCTATGCTCGATGGATTAACGGATACTCGCGTTCGTGTGTGCTAGTTAGTACTATTTCAAACGAGGCCTTTGATTGACCCGTTTGAACTACTACAACTACTTCACCGAGATCGAGGAAACGTTCATCCGCCGCCGCGGCAAGAATCTCTTTCTAAGCCCGATAGACTGGGCTTTGATGGAGACGTGGCAGGAGAAGGGAATTCCTCTTCACGTCGTGATACGTGCGATCGAGCAGGTTTTCGACAATTTCGAAAAGAACCCGAGCCCTCGGACGATCAAGGGGCTGATGTTCTGCCGCGAAGAGGTCGAGGCCCAATACGAAGACTGGTTGAAGGCACAGGCCGGCAAGAGCGATGAAGGCGAAAAAGCGGATGACCATCATTCGATCGAGTTCGTCTGCGAACATATCGGCGGGCTTGTCGATTCGCTAAAGAAGATAGACCAACCTGAGTTGGCCGAAGATCTCGAACGGGCTTGCACTCGCCTGGGCGAACTCAAAGATAACCTCAACGGCAACCACGAACTATTAGATAAATCCCTCAGCGACGTCGAGCACCTCCTCGACGAGGCTCTTCTGACGAAATCCAACCGTGAGACATTCAAGTCGGTAGAATCGGAAGTTGCGGCACAGCTTAGACCGTATAAGGGGACGATGGAGAAGAGCGCATACGAATCTACTCTGCGGCTGATGCTGCTGAAGCGGCTGCGTGAGGAATTCGGCGTGCCGCGGCTTAGTTTGTTTTACCTGTGAACATCGGCGAAGAAAACAAAACGCTTGAGGTGCAGATCGAGCGGATCATACCGCGCGGGTTCGGTATCGCGCACGCGGATGGGAAGACGATCTTTGTCGCTCTCGCGGCACCGGGCGATCGGCTGCGCGTTCGCGTGACGCAGGTGAAAGGGAACATCGCATTCGCGGAGATCGACGAGGTGATAGAGGGCGGGCCTGACCGTGTCCCGGGTCCATGCCCTCATTTCACCGTCTGCGGCGGGTGCGATTTCCAGCAGATGACCTACGCGGAGCAGTTGGAATCGAAGATCGCTATCATACGCGATTCTCTCCGGCGTATCGGCCGTATCGAGCAGGACATCCCGATCGGGATCATCGGCTCGCCGAAGGAATTTGGATACCGCTCACGGGTGCAATGGCACGTTAACCCGAACACTCGCGAGATCGGCTACTACAGACGCGGATCTCGCGATCTGGTCGCGATCGATCACTGCCCGAAGATCGTTCCCGAATTGAACGCCCTGCTCGCACGGCTCCGCGAGGAGATGCCGTGGGAACAGGTGTGGTCGGACAAGGTTTACATCGACGCATGCGTGGGCGACGAGGGCCGCGTTTCGATGAACTCGCCCGGCATTTGCGACCCGAAGGAGATCAGCTACACAGCCGCCGGTGAGACGTTCCGCTATTCGGCCGGTGTGTTCTTTCAGGGGAACCAGTTTCTGATCCCGCAGCTTATCGAAACGGCAATTTCAGGAGCCGAAGGGCGGAACGCTCTCGACCTGTATTGCGGCGTCGGGTTGTTCGCCCTGCCGATGGCAAGGGTATTCGAGAACGTGATCGGCGTGGAGGAGCATCCCGGGGCGGTCGAGTTCGCGGAAAAGAACGCCGAGCTGAATGGCCTTTCGAACGTGAAGTTCAGAGCTCAGAGCGTGCGGCGGTTCCTTTCGGAATTCGATGCGCAGAACATCGATTTCATCCTGCTCGACCCGCCGCGGGCCGGGACCGAGAAGGAGACGATCCAGAACCTCATCCGCATCGGGGCACCGCACATTTCGTACGTGGCCTGCGATCCGGGCGTACTCGCCCGCGACCTGAAACGCTTCGTTGAGGCGGGGTACGAGATCGCCTCGATCACCGCGCTGGACCTATTCCCCCAGACCCATCACGTCGAGGTGATAGCACGTCTTGAGCGGTCCGCGGTTTGAAGTGCGCCAACCGCGTAAACTAAACTCTCTCTATGGCTAAGAAGAAAGACGAGTCGGAATCGATGACCAAGAGCCTCTTCGTCCGCTGCCGTTATTGCGGGCAGAAGAACACCGTTCGGGAGGGGTACAAGAACCGCGACGCGAACTGTGGGAAGTGCAAGCTTCCGCTCTCGAACGAAGGGCACAAGAAGTTCGCGGATCTCAGCAAGCACGATTACGTACACCCGGAAGACAGCAAGGC
>JAEZJR010000023.1 GCA_023415725.1 Acidobacteriota bacterium | reverse complement strand
CTTCCTGACGGCTGATCTTATAGGCCGCGATCGTTCAGTGTTTGCCGTTCGTAGAGGCGCCGACGCTTTCGGTTTCCATTATCGGCGTTGTGACGTCGTCGTCCCCCGAGCGATAATAGTCGTAGTAGCCCGAACCGTAATAATCGTATTCAACCGATCCGGACTTCAAGCCGTTGAGCACGACGCCGTAGATGCGAGCGCCGAGCGTAGCGAGACGCTGCTTGAACCGCCGCATCAGGTGGATCGAACTCTTGTTGGCCATCGCGACGAGCACGACACCGTCGACGACCGTCGAGAGGATCGCCGCGTCGGTGAACGAGATCGCCGGCGGCGAATCGATGACGATGTGCTTGTAGCGGCCGCGGAGGAACTGCAACAGGTTCTTCATCTCGTTCGAGCTGAGCAGCTCGGTCGGGTTCGGCGGGATCGGCCCGCTCGTGATCACCTTGAGCGTCGGCAGATCGCGGCACTGCTTGATCAAATTCTCCGTGTTACGCTCGCCGGAGAGGTAGTTCGTTAGGCCCTTGGTGTTCTCAAGGTCGAAGTAGCTGTGCAGACGCGGGCGGCGGAGGTCGCAATCGATGATGACCACGTCAGTGCCGGCCTGTGCGAGCGTGATGGCGGTGTTGACTGCGGTCGTCGTCTTCCCTTCAGAGGGCTGCGACGACGTGACGAGGATCGACTGGGGCGGCCGCCCCGCCGACGAGAATAGCAGCGACGTGCGAAGGTGGCGGTACGCCTCCGCCATCGGCGAATGGCGCTCTTCGAGCGTTATCAGCGATGTCGACGGGCCGACCGGTGCCGGAGCCCCCGTGCTCAGCAGCTTGCGACGTTCGCTGGAGATGTAATGCGGGATCAGGGCCAGGGTCGGAAGCCCGAGGTGGCGGCTAATGTCGTCTGAGCTCTTCACCGAGTCGTCGAGATAATCCAGAAGGAATGCAAGGCCGATGCCGGCGAGCAGCGAGACGGCGAACGCCATCAGGATGTTCCTTTCACGAGCGGGTCCCACAGGTCTGGTTGGAACAGCCGCTTCCATCGGGATCTTGATGTTGTCCGGCTCAGTGTTGGCGATGGCGAGTTCCTGCTCCTTCTGACGCTGGATGTAGGTGTCGAGCAGGTTGCGATTAGTCTCGATCTGGCGCTTCAGGGTGGTCAGCTTGGTCTGTGCCTGACCTTGAACGTTAGCGGCGGCGGCTTCCCTTTCGTAAGCGGCGAGGGCCT
The DNA here is from genome assembly GCA_023415725.1 of Acidobacteriota bacterium. GTDB lineage: Bacteria > Acidobacteriota > Blastocatellia > Pyrinomonadales > Pyrinomonadaceae > OLB17. The sequence goes on along the minus strand of JAEZJR010000023.1, from coordinate 3,698 downwards.
GTGCCTCCTCGCGGCGTTTCGATTCGAGCTGCGAGCGGAGCGAGACGAGGGCGCCGCTAACGGCGTCCTTGTCGATCGCCTTTTTATCGCGCTCGATGATCTCGGAAACCTCCTTCTCCATCTTCTGCCTCGCGGCCTGGAGGGACGCGATCCGCTCGTCCATCTTCTTCACCGCGTCGAACTCAGGGGTGTATCGAACGAGGAGTTCGGCCTTTTCGGTCTCGGCGGTCTGGATCTGTTTCTCGATGCCGCGGATGTCGTCCTGCAGCTTTGCCTTCCGCTCGGTGCTGAGGCGTACAGCGTCCTGGTAGATCTTGCTTTCGGTAAGCTGCGGGATGCTCTGCCCCTCGCCTCGAGCGCTCGCCGCCGCAGCGGCGTTGTACTGGCTTTCGAGCTGGCGGCGCGACTCCATCGATTTAAGCCAGGTTTCGCTCAGCGAGGTCAGACGCGCCGCGGCGAGGTCCTGCCCCTTTTCCTGGAGCGGAAGCTCGTTGCTCCGAAGTTCGCCGAGGAGTTCGTTCTCCTGTGCGGCGATCTGGCCGCGGAGTTCGTCGATCGAGTTCGTGAGGTCTTCGTAAGCCTTGCGGGCACCGGCGGTCTCGCGCTCGGCGTCTTTCGCCTTGAATATTTTTGCGAGCTGCGTCGAGACCTTGGCGGCGACCTGCGGGTTGGTGCTGGTGATGCCGACAGTTACGAGATTGGTACGCTCGATCTGATTGACGTTGAGCCCGGAGGCCAGCTTGGTCGTGTACTCGTTAACGCGTTTCTCCTCCTCGGGGGAGAGGGCGACCGGCGACTTACCCTCGGCCGAGTCGATGTCGGTGATCATCGCCAGGGCGTCGCCGCCGGCGTTGGATCTCCCACTGGAGAAGAGCGACTGGAGCACCGTGAGCATCCCTTTGCTCTCCTGATCGAAGAGGTTCGGTTCTCGGTAGAGGCCGGTGCGGATGACCACCTCGCGCATCAATTCAGGGCCCTGCAGCAGCCGGAGCTGCGTCTGGTAGTAATTGGCGTCCTGGCCGAAATTGATGTTGATGGAGTCCTTAGACGTCATCTTTGGCCTGCGTGGCTCGATGATCATCTGGGTCGTCGCCATATACTGCGACGGCTGCTGGTACATGTAGAACGCGGTCGCTGCGGTCACGACTATCGCGAGGGCGAGGATCAGCGGGAGCCGCTTGTAAACTACATTTATGTACTGCTTGATCGAGACCTTCCCCTCGACCAATTCGTCATCGTAAAAAGCCGGGTACGAGGACGGATAAGCGCCTGTGCTTGCCGCTCTGATCTCCGCTGCTTTAGGTAGCGGGGTCAGCCGCTGATCTTGTTCCATACTGCCAGTAATGCTGGGTGTGCGAGTGGGATCCTGCGCACTTTTCTAAATTCGAGCTTAAACTTGGTTTATACCATATCCAACCCAAAATTACACGGATTTTCGGCTAACTAACTGCATCTAATAAAGTTGCGGTCTGAGGCTAAAACGCGTTCCCGCCAAGTGTTTTGTTGGCGCGGCGGGGCGGGTGTTAAAATTTAAGTTTGCTCCGAGGGTTAATTATCGACTCTTTACGCCTTTCAATGTCAGACTTCCACAGCGATCATATGTTAAATGATTTCGATCTCGAACTCGGTATAAGCGGCTACAGATATTCCGATCTTTATGATGCGGTGAAGCTGAAGGCCCTGGCCGAGAAGTTTTACGCCGAATTGGACGAGCGGGAGCCCGTTCTCGGCGATGCGTTAAAGAAGTATATCAGTGCACGCGGCGAAGGGTACGAGAAGCGGGTCGAATCTAAGATCCTGACCGACGCGGCCCCGTTCCTTTCCGATTTCGTCGCCCGGCTATTCAGGATCGAGAAAGAACGCGACGAATTGGGCCGGACCATCATCGAGCAGAACCCGATCTGGAAATACAAATTCTTCGTTCAACGGCGCGCGATCAAGAAGTACAAAACGATCGAAGAGCTGGCAAGCGTGAACGAGTTCGAGCTGGATGAAGCGGTCCGCGAGCTTCGCAACAAGGGCTTCGACAATTCGCTGCGGTACGACGAGGAATTGGCTGTCGCTTGGATGACGACGCAGCTCACCGCCGCGGAGGAATTCCTGGCGAAGCCCGAGGGTGACGCCCCGGCCGAGGTGCGAGCCGCAGTCGAGAGCATTAAGGCGGCGTTCGACACACTGAAGGATCGGCCTTTTGGGAAGCTTTTCAGCGAAGCGGTGCTGGAACTGCCTGACGCCGGTGACTTGTTGCAGATCAGGGCTGCCCTCGCGATCGTGGAGAAGTGGTCCGCACTGCATTTCCATAAGAAGGATCGCAAATGGGCGTCGTTCAAGGTGCCGCACGCGCTGGACTACCAGAACCTGGTGCACCTGATCCACCCGGAGCCGAAACTGCACAACATTATGCGCGGGCCCGACCATGATATGCGCCGGCGGGTCGGCTTCAAGTTGACGGACGACCGCGGTACGATGCGCGACGCGCTTTACGAGGTGGATTACTGCATGATCTGCCACGAGCGCGATAAAGACTCTTGTTCGACCGGGATGCACGAGAAGGACGGCTCGATAAAGCGCAACCCGCTCGGGATCAAAGCGGCCGGGTGCCCGCTCGACGAGAAGATCTCCGAAATGCACCTGCTGAAGAGGCAGGGCGATTCGATCGGTTCGCTCGCTCTGGTCGTGATCGACAACCCGATGTGCGCGGGAACCGGGCACCGCATCTGCAACGACTGCATGAAGGGGTGCATTTTCCAGAAGCAGGACCCGGTGAACATCCCGCTCGCCGAGACGCACACGCTGACGGACGTTTTGGCGCTCCCCTACGGTTTCGAGGTTTATCACCTGCTGTCGAGGTGGAACCCGCTCAACGCCCGGCGGCCTTACCCGGAGCCGTATAACGGCAAGAACGTGCTCGTCGTTGGGATGGGCCCCGCGGGGTATACGCTTTCGCATTACCTGCTGAACGAAGGGTTCGGGGTGATCGGGGTGGACGGCCTGAAGATCGAGCCGCTCCCGGAGCAATGGACCGGCAAACACGGCAGATCGTGCCCGAAACCGATCAAGGACATCACCGAGATCACCGAGAGCCTGGACGAGCGTATCCTCTCGGGCTTCGGCGGCGTTTCGGAATACGGCATCACGGTGCGGTGGGACAAGAACTTCCTGACGATGATGCAGTTGATGCTCTCGCGCAGGAAGCGGTTCCGGGCGTACGGCGGCGTGCGGTTCGGCGGGACGGTCACTATCGAGGACGCGTGGAGCTACGGCTTTGATCACATCGCGATCGCGACCGGCGCGGGCCGGCCGACCATCGTGCCGTTGCGGAACAACCTGATCCGCGGCATCCGACAGGCTTCGGACTTCCTGATGGCCCTGCAGCTCACGGGAGCGTTTAAGAAGGACACGATGTCGAACTTGCAGGTGCGGCTTCCGGCCGTCGTGATCGGCGGCGGGCTGACGGGCATCGACACCGCTACCGAGATCTTCGCGTACTACCCGATACAGGTCGAGAAGATGCTCGACAAATACGAAACGGTGGTAGCGGAGTTCGGCGAAGAGCAGGTGATGAAGCAGTTCGACCCGGAGGAGCTGATGGTGATCCGGGAGTTCCTCGATCACGGCCGTGCCGTCCGTGCGGAACGCAAGAGGGCATCGGATGCTGGCGAGGAACCGGACTTCATCAAGCTTGTGCAGTCGTGGGG
>JAEZJR010000334.1 GCA_023415725.1 Acidobacteriota bacterium | reverse complement strand
CCGTTGTTGCTATGGGGCGGATTAGTTCTATTGATCTGGGCGGCGAATGCGGCGGGCGGCCTCGGGAAGGTTCTTAGCGGCGTGACATCGCTGCAGAAACAGCAGAGCGACTTCTGGACGATTTTCCCGGGAGCGTTGACCGCATCGGTCGGATATTGGGCGACGCTGAGCCTTAACATTCCAGATTTCACACGATACGCGCGTTCGCAGCGTTCGCAGATGCTGGGGCAGGCTTTCGGCCTGCCGACCACGATGACGGCGTTCGCGTTCATCGGCGTGGCCGTGACCAGCGCCACGGTGATAATTTACGGCGAGGCGATCCCGGACCCGGTGAAACTGATCCAGAAGTTCGATAACCCGCTCGTGATCCTCTTCGCGATGCTAGTGATCTTCCTCGCACAGATCTCCACCAACATGGCGGCGAACGTCGTTTCGCCGTCGAACGATTTCTCGAATCTCGACCCGAAGCGGATCTCGTATGTTACGGGTGGGCTGATCACGGCCGTGATCGGGATCGTGATGATGCCGTGGCAGCTGCTCTCATCGATGGGTGCGTACATCTTTACGTGGCTGATCGGGTATTCGGGGCTTATGGGCGCGATCGGCGGGATATTGATCTGCGACTATTTCATTATCAGGAACAGGCGTCTCGATCTTGCGGAGCTGTTCAAGGTGGATGGGATCTACTACTACGAGAGCGGCTTCAATTGGCGGGCGATCGTCGCCCTTATTCTTGCGATCGTCCCGGTCGTGCCGGGTTTCCTGCGGGCCGCAACGACGCCCGGCGGGCAAGTCGCGGAGTTGAGCTTTTTCGATACGTTGTATGTCTACGCGTGGTTCGTCACGTTCGGGGTTGCGTTTGTGTTGTATTATCTGTTGATGAAGAATGCCGCGACCGTATCTATCACACGAGAAATTTCTTGAGGATCATTGTTTTTAGAAGTTTCCGCGGAAGAGTCCCTAGTGTGACCATCCGGGGCACCGCTTAGGTAACTGAATGAGTAAAATAAAATTTCCGCATCTTCCTGCCCTTGTTGGGCTGATCCTACTGATGCTTACAGTGGTGACGAGTGTAAGTGCGCAGGCGAAAACGGCGCCTGCCAAAGAATCAAAACTTGAACGGCTGTTAAAGGAAACTTCGGCAAACTATATGCCATTTCAGGGACCTAGGACGTTCGTCGTGACCTACAAAGGAAAGGACAAGCCGCAAATCGACGTTATCCTGATCGAAGCGGACGAGTCGGTACTAATGTTTGCTGATGTCGCAGCTGGGAAGGAGATAGATCTTACTCCTGAAATGATGAAAAAGTTGCTGCAGTACAACATGCACGTGGACTACATAAAGGTAGGGATAAGCGATCTCGGATCGATCCGTGTTCAAACCGAACAAGACCTTACGCCGCTAACAGGAAAGGTATTCGAGAAGATCCTCGACCAGGTTGCCGCCGGTACTGACGAGGTGACGAAACTGCTCGCCCCGGTTCGAAAAGGACCGGCTGCCGTAAAATGATCCATGTCTAGAATAGTAAAAGCCGGACTCATACAAGCACACAATATCGCTCCCGTCGATATGCCGATCGACGAGATCAAGAAGCAGAACATCGAGAACCAGCTCGAATATGTCGAGCAGGCGGCGGAGCAGGGAGTGCAGATACTTTGTTTTCAGGAGATCTTCACGACGCCGTACTTCTGCGCGGAGCAACAGACGCGCTGGTACGAGGCGGTCGAGCGCGTGCCGGACGGGCCGACCGTTACGCTGATGCGCGAGGTGGCGAAAGAGAAGGGAATGGTGCTGATCGTTCCGGTTTATGAAGAGGAACAGACCGGAATCTACTACAACACCGCCGCGGTGATCGACGCGGACGGAACCTACCTCGGCAAGTATCGCAAAACGCACATCCCGCACGTCGCGCCAGGCTTTTGGGAGAAGTTCTATTTCCGCCCGGGCAATCTGGGTTACCCGTGTTTCGATACGGCCTTCGCGCGGATCGGGGTTTACATCTGCTATGACCGGCATTTCCCCGAAGGCGCAAGATGCCTGGGGCTGAACGGAGCGGAGATCGTATTCAACCCCTCAGCGACCGTAGCTGGCTTAAGTGAATATCTCTGGAAACTCGAACAGCCGGCGCACGCCGTGGCGAACGGGTACTTCGTCGGGGCGATCAATCGAGTGGGAGTCGAAGCTCCATGGAACATCGGGGAATTCTACGGGCAAAGCTATTTCTGCGACCCGCGCGGGCAGATAATCGCCGAAGGCTCGCGCGACAAGACGGAACTCGTCGTCGCCGACCTCGACCTCGATAAGATCCGCGAGGTCCGCAACACCTGGCAATTCTTCCGCGACCGCCGGCCGGATCTATACGGCCAGATCGTAGCGGATTAAATCCATGAATACGGCCGTGTTAAGTTCGCCGGAAATTATGTTCCGAACAGTTTTGCTCCTCCTGCTGATTGCCCTCCCCATCGCTGCACAAACGCCGGCAGCGATCGAGAAGGAGTTGCTTGGCTATTTAACTACGATGGCTAATAGCGGTTCTTACAGCGGTGGATATGACGATGCGAAACTCGGGCCCGCGACCGAAGCTCTGAAGCGAAAGCTGATCCGCTATGCTGCGCGAGAAGATGTAATTAAGTACAATTTCCCGAAATTGAGTAAGGAGATGTTCATCGCGACGTCGAAGGACGGGAAGTTCCGCGTTTATTCGTGGGACTTGCAGACCGGCGGGACGATGCACGATTACGACTGGGTTATCCAGTACGTTGGGAACGGCGGTAAGCCGATAGCGTGGTCGGACAACGATGGCGAGAACGAAGGCGGCGGGGCCTTTTACACTGACGTGTTCCAGGTCAATTCCGCTCGCGGACCGCTATATTTACTGGTTTCGACTTCGATAGCGTCGAGCTCGTTGAACGGGCAGACGATCCGGGCGGCCCGCATCGTCGGCGACAAATTCGAACTAAACCCGAAAATATTCAAGACCGGCAGTGGGGTGACCGATTCGATCGGCTTCGCTTACGATTTCTTCACCGTTGTGGACAGGGCGGAAAGGCCGGTAAGGTTGTTCACATTCAACGAAACACGGAAGGAGTTCCAATTTCCGGTCGTGATAGAGGACGAAGAAACGCCGCAGGGCCGCGTAACCAACAAGTTCATCACATACCGTTTCAACGGGACGCATTTCGTAAAGGTCAGCTGATGCAGCACAGGCAGAGATACTCTTCGGGTGCGAAGTGGGAATCGGTAGTTGGGTATTCGAGGGCGGTTCGAGTGGGCGATCGCATTTACGTCACCGGCACGACCGCTACGGACCGAAACTGCGATATCGTTGGCGTCGGCGACGCATACGCGCAGACGGTTCAATGCATCAAGAATATCGAGCGGGCGTTGAAGGAGTTCGATTGCACTCTCGAGCATGTAGTGCGGACGCGGATGTTCGTGACCGATATTTCACGGTGGGAAGAATACGGTCGGGCGCACGGCGAATTTTTTCGTGAGATAATGCCCGCGACGACGATGGTTGAGGTCTCTAAACTGATCGACCCCGATATGTTGATCGAGATCGAGGCGGACGCGGAACTTTAAAGATAAACTTCACCACAGAGATCACAGGGGACGCAGAGAAAATTGAAAATATTTGTAAGGTGAAATTCGATCCTATCCGTCAGTCTCAGTAATGGACTTTGTGCTCTCTGTGACCTCAGTGGTTAGACCCAATTATGCCGGGCCTCTCAGTAGAACAGATCGAGGCAAATTTCGCGGACATCAACCCGCCGATGACGCGCGCCGAGGCGATCGCCGAGGCGAACCGGTGCCTGTACTGCTACGACGCGCCGTGCATGCACGCGTGCCCGACGCACATCAACGTTCCGTCGTTCATCAAGAAGATCGCCAGTGACAATTTGACCGGCTCCGCCCGCGTAATCTTCGACGCGAATCCGATCGGGGCGACGTGCTCTCGCGTGTGCCCGGTTGAGGTGCTGTGCGAAGGTGCCTGCGTCGAGAAGACGCTGATGAACAAGCCGATCGAGATCGGTCGCCTGCAGCGCTATGCGACGGATCACGTTTTTTCGAACGGCAAGCAGCTATTCCAGAAAGGTGAGGCGAACGGGAAGTCAGTCGGCGTGATAGGTTCAGGGCCGGCAGGGCTTTCGTGTGCGACTTACCTCGCTCGACTGGGCTACGACGTCACCGTTTATGAGCGCCGTGCCTTGCCCGGCGGGCTAGATACTTACGGGATGGCGGAGTACAAGATGCCGCAGGAGGTATCGCTAGCCGAGGTCGCTCAAGCGGAACGTTTGGGCGTGAAGGTTCTCGCTAATACGACGATAACATCTGCGGTCTATCTGGCAGAGCAACAGGCCGAGTTGATCGAGTCCGCAGGGGCGAGCGGCGGCTCGTATAAGATGTTCAGAGAAGTGCTCGCCCGGCACGACGCGATCTTTGTAGCTGTTGGGCTCGGCAAGACGCGGCGGCTCGATATCGGCGGCGAAGGACTGCGTGGCGTTTACGACGCCTTGCGATTCATCGAGCACGTGAAAACGCGTCAATGGTCGACCGTTCCCATCGGAAAAACCGTCGCCGTTATCGGCGGAGGGAATACGGCTATCGACGCGGTGACACAAGCGAAACGCGTCGGAGCGGAGAACGTGCTCTTGATCTACCGCCGCACCGAGGCCGACGCTCCGGCATACGATTACGAACTCGAACTCGCAAAAAAGGACGGTATCCAGTTCCTCTGGAAAACGGAACCTGTACGCGTAATGTCGAACGGCAACGGAACCGTGGCGGGGCTGGTCTGTAAAGGTCAGGACGGCGAGTTCGAACTCCCCTGCGACGTCGTGATCAAGGCCATTGGCCAAAACAAAATGCGGTCGTTTTTCACCGATGTCTGCGAGGTCGTGACCGATGAACTCGGCCGTGTAGTCGTGAACGATATGATGCAAACGTCGAACCCTAAGGTTTTCGCCGGCGGGGATTGCGTAAATGGTGGCGGAGAAGCCGTTGAGGCGGCCCAGATGGGTAAACGTGCTGCCCAGGGGATACATCTAACACTCACAGGGGAGCGCGTCCATCTCGCCGGGGAGGTTATGGAGACACATTTCGCCGCAGATCTTCGCAGATGACGCAGATAAAATATAGATAATGCACGAACTCAAACTGGACGAAAGAAACGAACAATTCCGTCACGCTGAACTTACAAAGGCGATCATCGGAACATTCTACGAAGTCTACAATGAACTCGGGCATGGGTTCCTAGAATCGGTCTATGAGAAGGCGCTGGCGATAGCATTACGCTCCAAAGGATTTGAGGTGTTGCAGCAAGTCGCGATCCCGGTTTATTTTCGCGGAATCTTGGTCGGTGACTTTGACGCGGATCTGCTCGTAAATAAACTGGTGTTCTTGGAATTGAAGGCTGTTCGCGCGATCGACCCTTCCCATTTGGCCCAGTTGTCAAATTACCTGAAAGCAACCGACATTGAGGTAGGACTGCTCCTAAATTTTGGATCGAAGCCGGAATTCAAGAGGGTAGTTTTCGGCAATGAACGCAAAGCTTCGAAGAGTTGAGAATAAATCTCTTGATCAGCGTCATCTGCGAAGATCTGCGGCAATAAAAATATGGCTGATCTAAGTATCAATTTCGCCGGGATCAAATCACCCAATCCCTTCTGGCTCGCTTCGGCGCCGCCGACGAATATGGGGTCGATGATCGAGCGCGCTTTCGACGCGGGCTGGGGAGGGGCGGTGTGGAAGACTTTGGGCGAGCCGATCATTAACGTCTCGTCGCGGCTTGCTTCGATCGACCACGGGGCGATGCGGATGATCGGGCTGAACAACATCGAACTGATCACCGACCGCCCGCTCGAAGTGAACCTGAAAGAGGTTTACGAGTGCAAGAAGAAATATCCCGATAACGCGGTCATCGTCTCGCTGATGGTCGAGTCGAAACGTGAGGCCTGGCACGAGATCGTGAAGCGTGCGCAGGACACGGGCTGCGACGGTTTCGAATTGAACTTTGGCTGCCCGCACGGGATGAGCGAACGCGGAATGGGCTCGGCGATGGGGCAGGTGCCGGAATACACGTGCATGGTGACGGAATGGGTAAAGGAGGTTTCCGAGATCCCCGTTATTGTGAAGCTCACGCCGAACGTCACTAACATCCTTCCGCCCGCACGCGCCGCGATGAAGGGCCATGCCGATGCGGTTTCACTGATAAACACCATCAACTCGGTAATGGGGGTCGATATCGACACCTTCATCCCGCACCCGAACGTGAACGGGAAGGCGGCGCACGGCGGTTATTGCGGACCGGCGGTGAAGCCGATCGCTCTGAACATGGTCAGCGAACTTGCCCGCGACCATGAATTCAACATCCCGATCAGCGGGGTCGGCGGAATTTCGAATTGGCGCGACGCTGTCGAATTCATGCTGCTCGGTGCGGGAAGCGTGCAGGTTTGCACGGCGGTGATGCATTACGGCTACCGGATCGTTGAGGACATGATCGATGGGCTGAACAATTACCTCGACGAAAAGGGCTTCGCTTCGGTGAACGACATCATCGGTGCATCGGTCAACCGAGTGACCGACTGGGGCAATTTAGACCTCAACTACGTCGTCAAGGCTCACGTCAACGAGGAGAATTGCATCCGCTGCAACCTTTGCTACGTCGCCTGCGAAGACGGCGCCCATCAGAGTTTCGAATTCGTCGAATCCAGCGGCCACCACTACCCTCGCGTGATCGAAGAAGAATGCGTCGGCTGCAACCTCTGCTACCTCATCTGCCCCTCACCCGGCGCCATCACGATGGAACGCCGGGATGATGGTTCGAACCCGCAGAGCTGGAAAGAACGGTTTGCGAGCTAATGTCGCATCCCGCCGGCGTGTGTACCTAAGATCTACTCAATGCTTGGGTAAGCCTTTCCGCAAGCGTTGCCGGTCCTCTCGAATCAACCAAAACAAACTCCAGCAAGGGTACTTGTGAATGGACTAAGACAGTATTTTGGGAGGTTCACCGCGGAGCAGAACTTTCGACCGGATCTCCACGGCAATAATGCGGCTTAATGAGGATCGGAGTGGGCTCCTCATGTCTAGGATCCAGAAACACCGCAGCGCCGATAAACTCCAGATCGGCCCATTAGCAATATCTCCATTGAAGTTCGTCGCTACCTGGTATAGCTCCGTGGCGAAGCGGCACTAAATGACGGATGCATGTACGTATCACCAATTTATAGGCGACAAGCATTCCTGTCATGAACGCAAGCATGCTGGCGAGTATTATCACCCCGACGACCTTCATTCCGTTCCCGTCGTCCGTGGAGTAATGCTTATCCTTGTTCATAAAAACCCCCTTATTTACATTTTACCCCTCGCGTCAAGCGAACCGTCAGATACATTACGGAGTGAGCAATTCGTCAATTCGCACGGGCTCGTACTCTTTCGAGATAAGCAAAGAGAGGAGTTCTTCGATCTTGTCGTGAAATTTGTCCGTCCGTTTCGGGCCGGAGCCGATGTGGCTCAGCAGTATGAAGCCGTTCATGCCGTGCGGGTCCTGGGCCTCGTGTTCCTGGATGCGCTGCATGATCGCATCGCTCGAGATGTAGTTCTTGTCGTCGTCGGTGGTGTAGTCGGCATTAGACCGAGTGCCAGGCGTGAAGTTCACGATGCGATATCCCATCGCTTCTGCCCAGCCGGCTATCTCCCGGTTGTACCACTCGTAGGGCGGCAAGAAGAAGGGCACTCGGCTGCGGTCGATCGCGAAGGGGCGCATCGCAGCAAAGTTGTCGTTGAGGTCGCGTTCGAATTGTTCGCGGGTGATGAGCGTTTTGTTGCGGTCGCTCCAATCGGCGTAAAGGAGATGAGCATCGGAATGAGGCCCGAGGTAGTGCCCGTCTTTCATCAGGCGTTCGATGAACTGACGATTGGTGCGCGTTCTGTAAAATCTGCCAGTGAGAAAGAACGAAGCTTTCACATTGTGCTTCTGCAAAGCGTCCGCGATCACTGTTCCGCCTTCGGCGAACTCATCACCGGTAAACACGAGCGCCATCTTCTTTGAATTCTTGTCGCCGCGGATGATCCCGCCCTCGACGTATGTGAAGCGCGGGTTTGGCGAGGCAGAGGATGTTGCCCGCTCACGTGGGCGGTTCTGCCTCTCGCTCCACAAGGCCATCACGAGTATCGCGTCGGCGGTGCCGTCCATCGTGGGTTCATTGGTCGAGTAATCTCCCACGTCATCGTGATAGACGACATCACGCGGCTGGAACATCGCGAATTCGTCCGGTTGATGCAAAGTTAGTCCGATCAGCCCCTTGTAAGTTTGAGCGGCGATCGGCCCATCGACAAGGCCCCCGCGCACCTGCTTCTTTAAAAGCTGAACTGTGGGCAGGTGCGTGTCTTCGGGGTGTTCGCCACCTTCCGGAAGGCCCTCGAACATTGACGTTCCCCAGGGG
>JAEZJR010000266.1 GCA_023415725.1 Acidobacteriota bacterium | reverse complement strand
GGTAGGGGGAGCGGGTTGGGGTGATGAGGTCTTCGCGGGGTTGGGGGAGTGCGGCGGATCCGCGGTGGCGGCGGGCGAGGCTGCGGAGGGTGGCGGCCTGTACGAAGCGGCCGAGTGCACCGGAGGCGAAGATGATCGTGAAAAGCAGCGGCAGCAGCCAGAAGATGCCGTCCACCGGCGGCCGCGAATAGACCATCAGCGTGATGTAGCCGAGCCCCGCGGCGACCAGCACGTTCATCAGCCCGCGGCTGGCGAGGGCGATGGACTTCTCTTCGAGTGCGAGCGGGTCGCTGATCCCTTCGGCACCGGCACGGCGGATGCGTCGGCGTTCGGACAGGCGTTCCGCCAGGCTCGCCGGCCTCTGCGGTTCGAGCTTGTCAGGCACGATCGCCACCCGAACCTCGACCAGGTCGAGCCCGCACCCGCGGCAGAAGATCACCTCGTCCCCGTTGGCCAACCCACACCTCGGACAAAACATACCGCTCCCTACGCTTTTCCGCCCCCGCTAGTTCCACATAAAGTCAGAACCGCCCCTGTCAGAACCGCCGCAGGTATGCGGCGGATCGCGTTAGCGCCCCCGCCTCCTCCGCATCAACACAAATCTTTGCCCGCGAATCACGCGAATGAACGCGAAAATTTAATTAAAGATCTTTTTCGTGCCCTTTAGCGCCCTTTCGCGGGCAAAAACATTCTTCTTCTTTCCGTGTCCTTCCGTGCGTTCCGTGGTTCAATTCTTCCTCTTTCTTGTTTCCTTTTTTGTGGTTCAGAACTCTTTTTCAACCACGAACGAAGAAAACAAGAAAACAGACCTGAAGCACGGGACACACGGAGCAGATCAAAAAAACACGGACGAATGATCCGTGTTCAACTATGGCCACCTGTGGATGAAATTCTTACCGGTTGCTCCTCTCAGAGGCTTCACGCATGCGGTCCCAGTATTTTTGGCCTTCGGTGTCGGTGATGGTGAAGCCGTTGTTGGAGGCATCCACTCTGACGCCGAATTTCAGGCATTGCATCTCGGCCTTGTCGCCGTCGACCTTCCACGCATCCTGCGGCACGCCGAGCTCGCGGCCGACTCGCATAGTGAGGCGGTCTATCCCGCCGGATAGCCCCGCGTATCGCAGCTCGAGCTGGTCGAGGATGAGCGTTTGGTTGTTGATCCTGAACGCCAGCATCTCCAGCCCTGAGAACCCCCGAAAACGCGAAAGTTCCTGCCGGTTGAACATGTTGATCGGCTTGGTTCCGGGGAACTTCGAGAGGAACTCCTTCCGCTTCATCCCCAACTTCAACCCCCTGACCTCCGGAACCTCCTCCACCGTGCAAACCTGTGCCCCCGCCCATGCGGCACACAGAAAGATCACGACGAGTGTCGGTACCACCCGCCGTAGCGGGCTAGCTCTTTGAGATGACGGCCAGATCCTCCATCCCATAGTGATCCGGTCAGTTTTGTTCCACATCGAATAGATGCTACACGCAAAATGCCCCACCCGCTACTGCGGGTGGTACCGACGCGCCATCCGTACCTTCCCGGAACGTCAGCGGGCATACTTTTTATTTAAACTGTTTTGTTTGCCTATAGATGTGCGGGCGAGACAGGGAGGAAACCGATCTTTTCAGCACGGTGGTAGGAACGCTTCAGACCTGGGAAAACCACCCGGCTCGCCCTTCGAAGAAGTGACAATAACGGAGGCTGACAGGGAGCACTCTAAATTTTTGCAGATAACGCTTGAATATTAATTCGATTTAAATATAGAATCGCGGCTCCACGTACGCACGATCGGGCCGCCAAGTGCTTCACACCGGACCCACCATCCGGAAAAGGTGCCGACCTAAGAAGGGGTTCTGTGATCGGCTCCGGGGCGGCTCGGCAGCGTGGTGGCCCGTGAGGCCGATTTTGCCGATCTCTTACAAATTCGATTGCGATTGTGAGATAACGATCGTTACCTTTACCGGGGCGGTCACCTACGACGACATCACGGCGCATTGGGATGATATTTATTCCGACGCCAAGGTGCTCGACGGCGGACGCATACTGATCGACATGCGCAAGTCGATGATAGAGATCTCCAAGGCGGAATTCGTCAAACTCGCCACGGAGGTATGGCCTGCGGAAAGGACCGGGCATCTGGTGATGGCGGTCGTGGTGGCTAACCCTAAACAATTCGACAGCGCGAGGCAATTTCAGCTTCTGGCCCGGGAGGGGTCGCCGCACCAGATCTTTTTCGATCGTTCGGACGCGATCAGGTGGCTGAAACGGCATCATTGACGAAGACACTCCAAGCTCTGGGTCAAATTTCTATGTCTTTGGACTTCGAGAGGGATGAGTCGACGGGGCGGATCATCATCACCGACCTGCCGGTAACACGAATGGCCGCTTCCGCCCTCGACGTCCGCGTCGGGCAGACCCTGGTCGGGCGGGTCGAGCAACTCGCGAGCGGCCTCATCGAGCTGTTCCTTCATCAGGCACTAAAGGACTCGGGCAGGCCGTTCCGCCTCGACGAGATCTTCAACGAAGACGGCCAGATAATTTCGATCGAATTGAACTGGATCTGAATCGAACAATTTGCGTGGCGCAAAAAAATGCCCGGATCTGCGCTCTCCCAACCGCAGGTCCGGACATTCAATGGCACGACGCGTCGGTCACCCGCACAGACAAGGCGTGAGCGCGGTCGGGCCCAAAAGAAGGAGCAAGCCATGAAAACATGGCGGCACGCGGGCGGCCTTGGGTCCATCAAAGAAGCGCGTAACGGCGAAACGCGGATCTGATCTGCCCCCTCGGGACCTCCCGCGTGCATTCTGACGAGCCGTCGTCAGGCCAGGGCACACAAGGAGAACTACACACAGCGGTTGTTGACTCGGGTGTCGGGCGGTGGCTCCGGAGCTATTGATGCCGCCTCCCGTTCGGCCCGCTTCGCCGCTCTGCGAGGTCGATTCTCAAGTTACTCCCGACCGGCGCGGCTCTGTGTACCCTCGACTACTTTCATTAAGCGCGATTTTCACCCAAAGCATTCGCTTAATTTGCTGCCATTCAGTGCGCTTTATCTCATCGATGTGGTCGAAATCTCTTAATTTTCGATGTAGATGGAATTGTCGATCCCCTCGATATTGATCTGGTTTTCAGTCTCGCTCGTATCTCGGATCTCGTCCAACTTTTCGATCCCTCATTGCCATTTCGGCGTCGTCCACCATCCCTATTAACTCCATGAACTTCACGCCCATACTTAGTCCGCAATAAGGCGAGCCGATCACAAAGAATGGTCAGCCGATTTGGGCAAGATCGGCTGACCATTTTCGGCCTTTCGGCTGACCACTTTTTCCACAGAAGATTTTCCACAGGGCTGTGGAACATCAAAGCTTCATGATCCTCTTGAACTCTTGTGGCACGTGCCACATTACCGTCACGCGGAGTATTTCTTCAGCAGGTAACGGAACTGATGGACCTCCATCTTCAGCAATTCCGCGGCCCTCGTTTGATTGGCCCCGCTCTTGCGCATCGCCTCCCTAACGAGGTCGCGCTCGACCGATTCGAGGAAGGTCTTGACGTCCAACCCACCGTCCGGAATGGCGATATTTAGGGGCTTTGAGCCGTTTGCCGGTACCGCGCAGGCTTCCCTCGAGATCTCCCCGCCGTCCGGCGTCAGGGTCACCAATCGCTCGATCGTGTGCTCGAGTTCCCTGATATTCCCCTTCCACGGCCGCTCCGACAGCATCGCCATCGCCCCATCCGAGATGCCCACCGATTTGCCCGACCGGGCACTGAATTTTTTAACGAAATGTTCAGCAAGTATCGGTATATCCTCTCGACGCTCCCTCAGCGGCGGCACATGGATCGGTATCACCGATATCCTGTAAAAAAGGTCCTGCCGGAAACTCCCGTCCTCCGCCATGGCCGAGAGGTCGCGATGCGTCGCCGCTATCACCCTCGTATTGACCTCGATCTCGTGCTGCGCTCCGGTCCTCCGCACCCTGCCGTCCTGAAGCACCCGCAGCATTTTCACCTGCATTGAGGCGGGCATATCGCCTATTTCATCAAGGAATATCGTGCCTCCGTCCGCCGCCTCGAACACTCCTGCGCGGTTCTGGTCTGCCCCCGTGAACGTTCCTTTCATGAACCCGAATAGCTCGGATTCGAGCAGCGATTCCGCCACTGCGCCGCAATTGACCGGGACGAACGGCTTTTCGGAGCGTGGGCTCAGTTCGTGGATCGCTCGCGCCACTAGCTCTTTACCGGTCCCCGATTCGCCCGTGATCAGCACGGTCGCCTGCTCCCGAGCCACTGTGCTGATCATGCTGGTCAGCTCCTGCACAGCCCGGGAACACCCGATGATATTTTGCAGACTCCCGCTCGCCTGTAGGGCCCTTTTCAGGGCACGGTTCTCATTCACAAGCGCCCGCCGCTCCAACGTGCGTCGGACGATCAGTTTGAGTTCCTCGTTATTGAACGGTTTCTGGACGAAGTCGTCCGCACCGAGCTTGAATGCTTCGCGGGCCGTGTTAATGGTCCCGTAGGCCGTCATCAGCACGATCCCAACGTCGGAATCTATGCTTCGCACTTTTTTCAACAGTTCGATCCCGTCCATATCCGGCATTCGGACGTCCGAGATGATCACATCGACCGGTGATTTCTTGACGTGGGCGATCGCAAAACGGCCATGCGGTGCAGTTTCCACCGCGTAACCCTCGGCCTCGAACACCGCGGTAAGCACTTCACGGTAGCCTTTTTCGTCGTCAACTATTAGGAGATTAGGCATCTGTCAAACTCTTTCGTGGGGGAATTCTACCCTGATCTTTGTGCCGGCCCCTGGCTCGCTATCAACGCTGATACGTCCTCCTTGCTCCTGCACGATCCGATGCACGATAGACAATCCTAAACCGGACCCGCCTGAGCCGCTAACGAACGGCTCGAAAAGTCTATCCATCATTTCCCGGTCCATGCCGACCCCGGTGTCCTGAAAGATAAGCACGATCTGACTGTCTTGCGGGTATGCCCTGATGTCCAGGTTTCCGCCGTTAGGCATCGCCTGGATCGCATTCCGCGCGAGGTTCCAGCAGACCTGTTTGAATTGGGTCTCGTCACCTCTGATAAAAAGCTCATATTCCGCGTCGATGTCCAACTGATGCCGATCGGTCACTTCCGGGCTGTGTTTGATCAGAGAAATACAGTCACTTAAGGCCGCACGCACATCGATCAGTTCGGATTTTCTTTCGTTTCCGATGGCGGCCGGCCGCGCAAACGCCAGGAAATTCGTAATGATGTTGTTCATCCGGTCCGATTCGCGCAACACCACGTCCATCAATTTGGTCTCGTCCTCGGGCCGCGCGGAGCGTTCCTGGAGGAACTGTAGTGCCGAGCTCATCGAACCCAGAGGATTGCGTATCTCGTGCGCCAACCCGGCCGCCATCCGGCCAACCGCCGCGAGCCGATCCGAGCGACGTACCGTTTCCTCTAAAGCCCGCATCTGCGTTACATCGTGGAGCATAACGATCAGGCCGTTCGTTGATCCCGATTTGCCGAGAAGCGGAACGACGGTGCAGGCCGCCTTTAACCGAGGCGGGCCGCTGCCGTTCTGGAATCCGGCATCAAATTGAGTTTCCCATTTAGCGCCGGCCCGCACGCCCTCAAGGCACTGCTCCAATTTGTCCTGAACATCGCTCCCGAACAGTTCGGTAACTCGTCTTCCGATCGCGTCGGCGGCCCGCATTCCGGTTATCATCTCGGCAGCGCGATTGAAAGTATAAATGCGCCCGGACATGTCAGTAGTGACAAGTCCCGACCCTATCGACTCGACGATCCGTTCGTGCAGCACGTGAAGATCGGCGAAGCTTTCTTCGGTGTGCTTCAGTTCCTCGCTAAGACGCCGTCGTTCGGAAAGTCGGGCAGCTAACAAACCTACAAGCAAGATAGCGATGTCGTTTACCCCGATGATCTGGATCACCCTTGCCGGCGGTTGTTCCGCTGCGGCCGAATTCAAGAGGTCGTTCGCCGCCAGCACCGAGAGCGTAGTGAACGCGATCGCACAGAAGATAGCAAGGACGAGTGTTTCCGTCTTCCCGAGAAAGAAGCCGGCGACACTGATCAAAACCACATAAAGCGTTACGTAGGGCGATATTATGTCGCCCGTATTCACAACCAGCCAGGTGATCGAAACTATATCGACCGCGAACTGCACCCGCACCTGCCACAGCGCCGCAACGCCCCAGCGAAGGGTTACGTAATAGACGATCGAAAGGGCGAACGTGACTGCGAAAAGCAACAGTAATCCGTCCGGATTCTCGTGGGTGTTCAGATCCGGCAACCCGCCGGTGCGCCAAAAATTTGCCAGTAGCAGCAGGAGGACGAGAGCTACGCGTCCGACGATAAGACGAACAGCTTTTTCGTGCACCGCCGCCTCGTCAGGATCTCGCTTCGGGCTGGGAATCGCCATAGTTGCCGCAAACTGCTAAAACACAACAACTTCCATATTAGTTCGGTTCGGTTCCAGCTTATCTGAGGAAAATTCGGGTTAGATAATAGAACAAATACATTTTATTTCGAAGAAATTTGTTCGATTGTGCTACCAGTTTGGCGAAAGTCCCCGCACCACCGGCACAAAAGTCGGATTTCACCCCAATATCTGGGGTTCGATCTCAGATTAACCACAAGTATGGCTGAAAAAAACATTGACTGTGTTAAACGTTTCGTCCAAACTAGCAGGCACTACAGAACCCTTATTCTGGAAACAAGCGGGTATTGGGCTTTTAGCTGGATGCGCATTTAGACGAAAGTGTGCCGGTGGACTTTTGTTGCGGGATTCGAGCTTTTTGGAGCGCTCTCGTTTGAGCTGCCGCATTCAACGTAACCGTATTAGACGTCTCCGACGTATTGGCACATGAACATCCTGAACGACCCCCGAGCAAGCCTTGAAGGTCTGCTCAAAAAAACCGTAGAGATGGGAGGTTCCGACCTCCACATCCGTGTCGATTCTCCTCCACAGGTAAGGATCCACGGATTGATGCAGCCCCTCGAAGGGTGGCACCCTCTTACTCCAGAAGAAACAGATAAGATCGCACGAGCCCACCTCACGCCGCAGCAATCGAAACAGTTCGACGAAAATAAGGAGCTTGATCACTCGATCGGACTGGAGGGCCTGTCGCGCTTCCGCGTGAACATCTTCCGTCAGAAGGAAACGGTCGGCGGGGTCTTCCGGGTGATCCCTTACGAGATCAGATCGTTCGACGACCTGGGGCTGCCGCATGTTGTCGCGGACCTTTGCCGAAAACCGCGTGGATTGGTACTCGTTACTGGCCCTACAGGTTCGGGAAA
The DNA here is from genome assembly GCA_023415725.1 of Acidobacteriota bacterium. Lineage (GTDB taxonomy): Bacteria > Acidobacteriota > Blastocatellia > Pyrinomonadales > Pyrinomonadaceae > OLB17. The sequence continues at coordinate 11,088 of JAEZJR010000266.1, read as the reverse complement.
ATCGACCACGCTCGCGACGATGATCGACCGGATCAACACGACCCGCCGCCAGCACATCCTCACGATCGAGGACCCGATCGAGTATCTGCACACACACAAAAACTGCGTCGTCAGTCAACGCGAGTTGGGTACGGATGCAAACACATTCTCGGACGCATTACGTACGGGCCTCCGCCAGGACCCGGACGTAGTGCTGGTCGGAGAAATGCGCGACCTGGAGACGATCGAGATGGCCCTCCGCGTCGCGGAGACGGGCCACTTAACATTTGCAACCCTTCACACGAACACGGCCGCATCGACCATCACGCGTATCATCGACGTTTTCCCCGCAGGGCAGCAGGCGAACATCCGGACTCAGCTTTCCAATGTGCTCGAAGGCATTATGTGTCAGGCCTTGCTCCCCAACGCAGCCGGCAACGGCCGCGTAATGGCGCTGGAGATCCTGATACCTAACTCCGCCGTTCGCAACCTCGTTCGAGAGGACAAGATCCACCAGATCTACTCGATGATGCAGACCGGTTCGGATAAGTACGGCATGCAGACCCTTAACCAATCCCTCGCAACGCTTTACCGCAAACGCCAGATCACAATGGAGACCGCGATGTCCATATCCTCCAACATCGACGAGTTGATGGACCTTGTCGGCCATCAGACGCGGCCGACCGCGAAGGCGGCGGTGGAGGCGAACGCACTGCAGAGATTCAGAGAGACACTTTGATCCGATCCATCGGGAAGGAATTTAGGAACTAGGTTTTTGTTATGAGAAGTTCTTACGCCGCAAAGCGGCAACCGATTCGTGGGGTCGACATGGGCTTGAGCTATGAGTTCGCCACCTTCGGAAACTCCCAAGATCAGCTAGCGGTCGTTTGGAGTGACGGAGAAGCGGTCGCAGCATCTCCCCAGCCAGGCCCGAGCGGAACGTATTCCATCGACGTGGCCCGATTCCCCGCGGATTTCAATCTGGGGGCGACATTGGAGATCCGCCGGCGCAACCAACTCGGACTTCCCCAACTCTCCCCGCGGACGGTACTGGCGACGGTCGCTCCCAATTTTGGTGAGCGAACGCGCATTCTCGCTTTGGATGGTGAGCGTCTCGCTTACGACGAAGACACCCTGTCCGAGTGGCTCGTCAACGCCGAACAGCAAATGCTGCTTGGCACCGACAGTCATCCAATTTTTCGAAACTTCGCTCGAGGACACGGCAAGCTCCATCAGCCGGTTGCCGAACGGCCAGGTCACGCTCACCGAAACCCCACGCGAGTACGTGAACGCGGTGCGGGAGCAGATGCGATCGATCGTAGGAGGTGCGGGCGGTCCGCTCAACCTGATCGTAGAAACCCCGGTCCGCTGCGCAGCCAGGTTCTTCCTGGCAAGGCTTCCGGAAGGCTCTGATATACGACGCCCGGGCAAGGAAGGTGAGGTAACCGCGTTCCTTCTCGTTAACCGCGCCGGTTTCAGTATCGGCCTCTGGGCACCGCGAGCAGGTCTTTTCAGCGAGTACTCGTTCCTCAGCTCCCAGGAGCTTTCCAACGCCGACGTCAGCGATTCACGTCTCGATGCGTACATCAAACAGGCCCTCGATCAACTGTTCCTGCAGCTTTCGCCGGAACGGTTAGAAGCCTTGGAGTTGACCAGCTACGCCCAGATCGTTTGGGCGTGCGAAGCGGCCCTCGAGAGTCGCGTCGCACCGATCGCTCAAGAGTACGGTGATAAAAGCGGGATCGAATTCTTCCAGATCCCGATCCCGGCCGACGAAGCTATCGCGAACGGCCTTCTGCTCGGCTCGTTCTCGTTCGGTAATCCGGAAGCGATTGGGCCTCGGGTCCTTCCGGTCGTAAATCTCGCTCGCGACCTGCTGGTCCACGCGGACACGGAAGAGGTCGAACGACGCCGACTCGAGCAGCTCGAAGCACTGAAGCGGCGCAACCGCACGATATTCGCGATCTTGGCTGCTCCCGTGATTGCGTTCGCTCTTCTTGCGGCATTCGCGGCGGACATTGTCCGCGAGCGTGTTTACCTTGCTTTCCGCGAAGCCAATGCAGACCAAGAAGCCACACGGCTGAAGCCGGCTCTCGACCGCCGCAAGTCTTACGAAGCGAACCTGATCTGGTATCAGGAATTTGTCAAGCAGGTCAGCCTGCTTCGCAAGCAGCAACCCGTCGGCACTAGCCTTTTATACCAGCTCGATTCGAACTACCCATTCAATATCGACCCTTCCTTCTACATCTCAGAGATGCGCCTTAATCCCAAGGGTGAGATCGAAGTGAAGGGCCTCGCGAAAAACAAAGACGCCATTGCAGCGTTCCTACGCTCGCTCGAGTTCGCGGGCGGTGCCGAGAGCGGCTCGCGGCTTTTCGGCAATCTCGCATACGAGGTGCAGGAAGGCGTGGCGCAGCAGGCCAACGCACAGCGGCCAAACATGCCGCAGATGCCCGGATCGACACTTACCGCGACCAACGCCGCCCCTGGCGTCGTTACGTGGAGTCTGAAAGGGATCTATTTGCCCGTCGCGGCGATCGCCCCGCCCGACCCGAACGCCAAACCCGGCGCTCCGGGGGCACCCGCAGCAGGCCAACAGCCTGGTGCCGCGCAGACGCCGGCGGCCGCTCAACCCGCAAAATAAGGAGTTCGTGAAGTAGTTATGCGCAACCCGAAGCAGCAAAGTTCGTTGCAATCCGCCGGAAACAGCATCCTGGTCGAGTCCATAAAATACGGCCCGATCGTCACTTTCCTCGTGATGGCGCTCATTTCCGGCGGCCTCGCCTACCTCATCTATGCCTTCGTGCTCGCGGATTGGGCGACATCAAACGCCGAACTGCGTCAGGCGGTCGTCAAGAAGGAGACCGACAACGCCGTGACCGAGAAGATGGTCGAAGGCGAGCCGCAGTTCCTGGCCGAGTTCAAAAAGGTCGCCGACCTCTATACCGAAGCGAAACCGCTCCTCCCGCAAGAGACCGAGGTCGCAGACGTGCTTGGACAGGTGGAGACCGCGGCACGCCGAAACGGGGTCACGCTTTCTGGCCTGCAAGCCGTTAAGGAATCGATCAAATCCCCGAAGGCCGCGAAGCTTTACGAGCGTGAGATCCCCGCGGTTGTGACCGGACCCTACCCGCAGGTGGTCCGCTTCTTCGACGACATTTCGAAGATGCCGCGCATACTGCTCGTGCGTGATTACTCGGTCGCGTCCCTGGCGAATAACGTCTCGGCAGGATTCACTCTTGTCGCGTATCATGCACCGCCGCCGGCTGAGGTGCCGCCGCTGCCGTCCACTATTGCGGGAACACAGCAGAACGACCAGCAGGAGGTGGCAAAACAATGAACACAGTTACCACTGCTCCGGCTCGTTTACGTTTGATCGACCGCCTTTCATTCAGGCTCCTGCTCCTGTTCCTCGCGGTGTTCCTGCTTCTGTTCTTCGCCCTGTGGGCCTGGAGCATTTCGATGAGTTTCGTTGAAGGGCAACTCGCGCAAGCGGCCGCGCAGGCACGCCAGCAGCCGGTCGTGATCGACCCGAAGCTTCGCGACGAACTCGCCAGCGTCATGTCTTTGACCACAGTCCCTGAGGTCGTAGCCGTTAAAGACCCGTTCGCGGACCGAACAGGCATCGTCAGTCTATCGAATGCCCAAAGGGCTGTCGGCGGTGTGGTGACGACCACCGGTGGAAGCGGCGGGTCGCCCTCGACGGTGGCGTCGAACACGGGTGGCGGGCGTCCCAACAGTACCTCTGTTGTTCCGGGAGCGTCCGCCGGAAGTAACGGCGGTTCCGCCGCGCCACAGCTTTCCGCGAACGAGGCCACCAAGCAGCGTTACGAAGCGTGGCTCCAGCGCGCTGCGACCGGTGAGATCCCGCTCGATCCGCAGATCTTCTCGATCGAAGACCTTATGCCGGTCGGCGTGGTCGATGGCGGCAACGGCCGTCAGGAAGTTCTCTTTTATTCCGAGGCCGCGGGCAGAACTTTGAGTTTCCCCGTCGGCACGTTGTTCGCCGACGGGTGGCTCACCGAGCTTCGTCCTGAGGGAGTAGTGTTCGCCACCGGCGAAGACGCACGGCGCACCTATCGCCTCCGTTCGTGGGCGCGCTCGCTCCGCAATGTCGGCTAGTTGATATATTCGCCGCCGATAGGGCGGCTTGGTCCGATCGCGTGATCGGTATTACGAAAACCCATGAGAAGAGTATTGTTCACGGCGTTTCTTTCATTGACTGCGTTCAGCGTTATGGGCGGAAATTTCCTACACGTGACGGCCCCCACCGTCGCCGGTGAGATAGGCGAATTCGACACCCGACCCAACGCGGGCCGGGTGAATTTCAGCTTTGTCCCCGCAGTTGCCACCCGTCTCTCAGGCGAGCCCCTCGCAGGGATGCAGCCGGTCGCCGCGTTGCCGTTGGCTGAGGATGCTGCCGCTGGCGATCACACGGCAATGCAGGGCGAGTCCGCATATAGCCCGATCGAGGTCCGCGAAGAATCGACCGACATCGCTCGAAACACCTCCGCTTCCGAATCGCTCTTCATGAGCACTTGGGCCGAGGTCCCGATGGCTGCCGCTCATTACCTGGGTTTCGCGAACGACGCTCAGACCAAACCGGTTGACGAACGGATCGCGAGCGCGGACATTGCTCGGGACAGCGCCACGCGCAGCAAGCTGCCTTACTTCATCACCGCACTTGCCGAGTTGCCGAAGGCGATCTTCTCTCGCCGTTCGCTTGAGCCGACGCCCGAAATGCCCAAGGCTCCGGCACCTGAAGCCGTCGCCTTGAACGTGCACGCTGCCCGTTCGAATGATCAGCGCATCGATGCGGATGGCCGCACCACCGCCGTCGAACTGGAGCGGGCGAACGCCGCCGTACCTGCGGATTCCGTCGCTGCGGTATCCGACGCTCCGTCGGCGGATTTCACCCGTCAGCGGATCGTTGGCGCTCCCGCGGCTCCGGTCTTTGATTCTCCTGAAGGTATCAGCAACGAGCACGTCGCGCTGTACAACTCATCTTCCTCTTTTGATGAAGCACGCGTCGCCAATGCCCCGGCCCCTTCTTCTGGCTCGGCGCTTCCGTATTTTATTGCGGCCATTAACGATACCCCAGTTTCGATCTTCGAACGCCCACGCTTGGTAGCCGAACCGGCGGCGCCGGCTCCGACAGCTTTTGCGTTTAGTGGGCACGACGCTGACTCAGATTCCACTGCCGTCGTCACCGAGGATCGCGATGGAAGCCTGATGGCCGAAACAGCTCCGCGTTCCGCATTTTCTCAGTTCGTTTCGGCGATCGCTGAGATACCGGGCAGCGTTATCGAGTCGCTTCGTCCGTCTGCTATTCCCGAGGCTCTGGTCGTGACTCCGCCGGCGGAAACCACCGCAAGCCATAACACTTCGAATTCCGACGCGGTCGCCTCCGTTACCGAACGCGATGGCGTCGGAGCCCCGGAACGCAATTCTGTTGCCTCAGTGCCGCTCGCGATCACCGCGAGCACGACGATGAACACGGCGATGCTCACCCCGATGGACAGGGAAGTGCTCGTCGATGCCCCGCTCGCGAACGAATCGTTAGTAGCAGCGAACAACCACAGCGATCTCTCGACGCAGTTCGACCGAATGCTCGCTCCGGCCAATGCTCCCGCGAAGCCGTCACCGGTGCTCATTTCTGGGCGCCCCGAATTCGCGATGGACCTGCTCAAGCCGATGAACGCCGCCACGATCAGCCCGTTCGCCAAGCTCACCGGCCAGGAAGAACTCGCCGCTCTGCAGCGTCAAAACAACTACTGCGACCCGAACTGGGTCGGCCCGCCGATCCGCTTTTCTCAGACTGTTCAGTTGAAACTCGAGGACCTGATCAATCAGCTCCACCAGCGTTTTGGGGTCAACTTCATCCTTGGTGAAGGTGTCAGCGAACTGCCCATGAACGTTAAGGCTGGCAGCATTCCGTGGAACGTACTTCTAAGATCACAGTTGTTCGTCTCAGGTGTACGCGCGCGCTGCATCGACGACAACACTGTCGAACTCGTTCGCAACGCCGCCGTCGCCAACCTTCAGGACATGGCGGATGTTGAGACTCGTTTCGTCAAATTGAAATTCCTGCAGCGCACCGGCAGCGGGACGGTGGACCTCGCAAACCGCAGCCAGGGTAGCAATCAGGGTGGCCAGGGCGGCGGTTGCGGCGGTAATAATCAAGGCGGCACGTCCGGGTCCGTGGCGGGCGGCGGTGGGGGCGGCGGCGGCCAGCAGCAGGGCCAGACCGTCGGGCAATTGACCAACAACAAATACGACAAACTAATAGTTGAGATCGAGAAGATCCTCGGACTTCGGTCGATGACCGAGAGCTCCGGCGGCGGGCAAGGCGGCGGACAAGGCGGGGGTGCTCAACAGGAAGCCCCCGAGGTCATCCGCACCAACCGGTTCGTCACTGAGATCCCTGGCCGCAACATCCTCGCGATCCGTGCCACTAAGGAAGAGCACGCCCTTATCGACGAGTTCATCCGCCGTGCAGACCGTCCGCCGTTCCAGGTGGTCATAAAGGGCCTCGTTTACACGGCGAACCAGGATCGCATCCGCGATATCGGCGTCGAGACGACCATCACGGGCGGCACGGCAGACGGCCGCACGACCGGCGGCGTCTTCGGTGATACGCTGGGGGTCGGTACGCTGTTCGATTTCTCGACCGTCATCGGTACGTTCGATTTTAACGTTCAGGCGACAGCCTTCCAGCAGAACGGCATCATTTCGGTCAAATCGCGTCCCTTCGCGACCGTTATCGACGGGCTCTGCACGACGCTCGACGTCGGCCGCCAACTCCCCATCGTTATCGACAGCACGCTCGGCGGACAGGGCGATGTGGTGTTCGTCAACGCGGCTAACAACCTCGCCGTGACTCCGTACGTGCTCGATGACGAGAATGGCAACCCGATGGCCGTAACCCTCGAGCTGCGGCTCACCGCGAACGACATCGATTCGTCGGTCACGGCCCGCGGCGTTCCGGCGATCAGCGCACGCTCGATCCAGACTCAGTTGTTGCTGAATGAAGACAAGACCGCGATCCTAGGCGGGTTCACGGTCGATTCCGACAGCCGCACCGACCGTAAGGTGCCGGGACTTGGCGATATCCCCATCATCGGTGAACTGTTCCGCCGCCGCATCCGTGATGCCCGCGTGAACAGGCTCTATTTCGCGATCTCGGTGGACGTGATCACCTATCCGGACCCGATCAAGACCGTTGACGTGCCCGGCGCGACAACGCAGCCGCCGTCCATCACGCCCGAGCAAAAGCGCCAGGGAGACAAGATGGAGCCGAAGCAGGTAATCGCGCTTCCGACTCCGACGACGGGGCCGTGAGTGGGAAAAATTGAAAAATGCGGCTTTTAAATGCAAATTTTACGAAAAAGCCGCATCTTAGTACGTCTTATCCAGCATAAGTAGTACGTACCAAGGGAATTCGGCCCCCGCCGTTTCGGACGGAAGTTTGTCCGTACCGGACAAAGGTGGGCTGAGTCGTTCGGCAAAGGTGTAATTTTTCAAGGGCTTTTGGGTTATGCAGTACAACGATTTTGAAGAATTCGATCGCAGCCAGTTTCCGACTGACGGATCGGAATACCAGTGGGAGATGCATACTACTGACAGCGGGGCATTCTACCTCAACGGCAATCAGTCGAACCCGGACCTTTCGCTCGCGGTTCAGGCGCCCGAGCGCAAATACAGCGTAAAGTCGTCGCTGCCTTTTTCGCATTACCTCAATAAGGAATCCTCGTCGCGTTATCAGGCGATCGTACTGAACGTCTCTGGTGGCTACCTTGATCGCGCTGAGAATGCTCATTTCGAGGTTGGTCTCGTCCATGTCCGCAATCCCGAACATCGTAACGGCGTGATCCACGCCCTGCGTGTTTCGCCTTTCAATGTAGATTTCATCGAGCTTAACGAAGCTTTTTTCGAGTACATGCACTCGCATATTTACAGCGAGCGCACGCAACTTTTCGTCCTCGAGCAGGAGCAGAAAAAGAAGTCACAAAAGACCAAGAACTGGGGCGAAGGAGAGCGTACGCTCTCGGCTGAAGAGGCCCTGACCGCCGAGGCCGCGTCGGAGGCGGATCTGCGGAATGAGTCGGAGGAATGGATCGACCTGACCGACACTGAGGAGTACGAGAGGAACATCCGTCGGAGCGAATCGGAACTCACGACGCAGGAGTTTATCCGATTGATTCTAATGGAGTTCCTGCGTTCGGGGTCGTCGGATATGCACATCGAGGCGGGGCAGCCGACGGGGCGGATCAGATTCCGGTACGATTCAGAAATGTTCGTCCGCTGGGATCATATACCCTTCATTAAAATTCGGCAGATCGCTATGGGGATGGCGGAGATATCGCGGAAGGACGCCACCCAGATGAAGTTCAAGGACATTGACAGCACGGTGAAGGTGCGGGCGATGCGGGATGGGCGGGTGGCGGAGGTGGAGTTGCGGTTTGTGTCGCAGCCGACGCTGTATTCGCCATCGATAGTTTTGCGGTCGCAATTGAAGCCTATTAGGGATATTAACGCCGTCGGGTTTTTGCCGCGGCAGATCGAGGATCTGAAGGCGGCGTATTCGCAGAAGCGGGGGATATTGATCATCACGGGGGCGACGGGGTCGGGTAAGACCAACACGCTCGAGTCGATCTACGCGCAGCTGGAGGAGCAGGACCGGTTCAAGATCATCGAGATCGGGGAACCCATTGAGATACGGTCCTTGAGGCGAACGCAGATGTCCCTGCGGCCGAACACGCCGTTCACCTGGTGGGATGCTTTTTACTCGTGCCTGCGGGCGGATCCGGACATCATCGGGATTGGGGAGCTGCGTTCGGCGGAGCACGCCTCGGTGGCGATAAACGCCGCGTTGACGGGGCACCTGGTGCTGTCGACGTTTCACGCGGCGAACGTGGAGGACACGCTCTCGCGTATGTTTTCGCTCGGGTTGCCGCGTGAGAATTTGTCGACGGGGCTTAATCTCATCCTGGCCCAATCGCTCATCAAGAAGCTGTGCGAGCGGTGCAAGGTGGTCGACCCGCACCCGGCGGAGGTTTACGACCGGCCGGTTTACAAGGGCGTGGGGTGCCCGGACTGCTTCGGGAAGGGGACGCGCGGGCGGACCGCGATGGCGGAGCTGCTCTACTTCAACGAAGAGGTGAAGGAGTGGGTTGAGGACCGATCGCTATCGGCCCGTGAGGTGATAAACCGTTCATTGGAAAAGGGTTACCTGATCCCGATGCGCGAGGTCGCACGCCAAAAGGTGCTCGCCGGGATCACGAGCGAGACCGAGGTGGCGGCCGTGCTGGGCCTGGTCGAGAGCAAGCGGCAGCACAGCCACGAGGCCTTTTCGAGGGCGGCGGCCGCGGCGGAGCACGACCCGAGGGCCGAAGGGGCGGTGACGGTGGATGGGGAGATCGTGGGGTAGGCAGTAGGCGGTAGGCGGTAGGCGGAAAAGCGGGGAGCGGGATTGGTGCTGTTGAGGGGGTCGGGGCGGTCGTGGGGTTTGGTGCCGTTGCGTGCCATTGTGGCGATCGGATCGGAAAAAAGTGGGACCGAAACGTATCAAAGAAATACAGAAGTGAGACCGCGTGGGCGACAAATGAGACGCGTGAGAGTCACGAATGAGACGCGTGAGGGTGACAAGTGAGACCGCGAGAGTGATGAGTGAGACGCGAATGAGACGCGTTTTGGACCGCGTGGGACGGGCGGGGTGAAATTTTAGGGAGTTTGTGGAGTTTCTGCGAATTTCTTCTTGCGGTGGTTAAGAGTTTTTAACCACGAAATAAGAAAAGAAGAAAGAAGAAGAAACCACGGAACACACGGAAGGCACGGAAAGGCACGGATAAAGAGGAAAGCGGTGATGAGAACGGTAAGTGGTGAATGGTAAATGGTAAATCTTTACTGCCTACTGCCTACCGCTTACTGACCACTGCTAGAGAGGAAGTATGAACGAACCGAGATTGTTTGAGCCGGGTGGGAAGCGGGTGTCGGCGACGCCGGGGTATGCTCCGGGGGCGGCACGCGGGGCGGTGCAGACCGGCCCGGGGATGCCCGTTAAGAATCGGATGCCTGTTGCTCCTGCGCCGAGTGCGTCGGGCTTTGGCGATGAGATCGATCTGGCGGAGCGGAGATCGGCGACCGGGTTCAACTATACGGGAATCGATAGCTTAGGATTGACGGTCAAAGGATTCGTCCAAACCCCGGACGCCGATCTCGCAGAGAAAGAGCTTCGTCGTGCAGGGATCGACGTGGTGTCGATAAGCCCTCGAAGAGCGTTGCGGCAAAAGGCTCGTCGGCCAACAATGACGGATTTTGCCCAACTCGCGGAGCAATTCGGCGACCTGATGGAAGTAGGGGAGGCCCCGACGCAGGTTTGTCGGCTCCTCGCCTACACTCAGACGAACAAGATGCTTTCGAACGCATTGATCGATGCAGCTGAACGGATCATGAACGGCTACACGATCGCCGAAGCGTTCGAAGTGCAGCGTGACGATAAAGGGGAGCCGCTATTTCCTATTACGTTCATCTGCGCACTGCGAATCGGTGAAGAGGTCGGCACCACGACGGATGAGGAAGGTGAAACCCGAAATGCCTTCTTATTAACTCTGCAGCGATTTGCAGAGGCTCAGAAGAAAGCCGAAGCAATTAAAAACAATATTCGCTCCGCGTTGATGTACCCTATCGCGGTTGTGGCTTTTTGCTTCATCGCGATGGGGGTGGTGCTTTATTTCGTAATGCCGCGGATGGTCGAGCTTTATTCTAGCCTGCTGCAGGGAAAGGACCAGACACTACCCTTTTTGACGCGGGTAATGATAGCCGGATCGGATTTTCTAACGAGTTGGTATGGCCTGATATTTCTTCTAGCAGTTTTGATTTTCTCTATCTGGTTCTTCAGCTGGGCGCGGTCGCCTCAGGGACTCGACAAACTGAAAGTTAAGTCATTAAGGTGGCCGATATTCGGGTCATTTTTCCGTCAGTACTTTGCGGCGCAGACGCTTCGCACGCTTGCGATGCTCTCGGCCGGTATCCCCTCGATGACGGAGCGATTCGCGATCGCGGCGGAAACCTCGACGAACCCGGAGTATAAGGAGATGCTGCTGCACG
>JAEZJR010000254.1 GCA_023415725.1 Acidobacteriota bacterium | reverse complement strand
GTCTTACGCCGGGCAGGACGATAACCCCAACCCGCTGGACGCCGGGATTCCGACCGAATTCGTCCATTTCGGCAAGGCGCACCCCGACATCGGGAAGAAGTTCCCCCATATCAGCTACAAACCCGCCGGGGCGACCGACCCGCCGGACGGCCACGCGATAATGTTCCGCGACGGTATTGAGCGCGAAGCCATTATGCTTTTCGGCTTTGTTTCCTCGACGAAGCAGGCACTGGTGGACGCTACCGGCAGCCGCGGCGCGGTAGGCGCGGTCGTCGATATGGCGTCCGATATGCTCGGCGGTGGAGGCGGTGCCGCTCCCGACCCGACACAGCTCGATACATTTCTATCCGACATCAGCAGTGCCGTCGGGACGGTAAACACGACGACGCTCAAATACCCGGACATCCACGAGGCCGGCAAGAAACTACATGAGACGCGTGCCACCTACGCGGCGTTTTGCCAATCGCTCAACGACTACTACGTGAAACCGCCGGAAGGCAATCCGCTGGACGCAGCGGCCGGTGCGATCGCGAATATTCCGGGCGTCGGGAACATCATGGCGACCGTGCAGCGGTTCGCGTTCAAATACTTCGACCTTTACCTGGCCGGGTACCTGAAGCTCCGCGAAACGCATGAGAAGAGCGTTGAAACCGGCGCCCACGATCTGACCATCAAGGCGATAAAGGCTGAGTACAAGGATTACGCCTTCACCTATCCGATCTGGTTCAAGCGGCCTGAATCGCAGACGAAGAAACCGGAAGAAAGCGGGGACGACAATAACCTCCTGAAACCGGTCACCGACAAGGTCGACGAGGTAAAGAAGGACGTCGAGGAAGAGGTCAACGACGTTTACGATTTCCTCGGTGTGAACGGCGCTCCCAAGAAGACGCCGGGTACCGATTCGTTGAAATCGATCTTTGGCTCTCTAAAAGGCCCGGAGGAAACCACCCCCGATGCGGTACCCTCGGCATCCACCTGCCTGATCGAAGGTATGGATGCGGCGATGCAGGACATTAAGGGGATCCCACCCTACGTGAAGAAGGTGATGGTGAAGATCAACGACGCGAACATCGGGCTGCTCGAAGAGATCTACGCCCGGATGATGGCGGCGGGTTGCGAGGGCCCGATCGATTCGATGGTCCTGGTGATGGCCGGGCGCCGTCACCTCTCCGTGAAGATAGTCTCGCTGATGGGCGAACTCGCAGCGGGCGTACTTCCCGGCGGAGGAGACTTCTCGTTCAGTCTGCCGGGCGGAAAGACCCTGAGCGCGCAGCAATTCATAGCCAAGCTCATAGAGGACAACTTGATCCATTACGTCGACCCGGTGATCAACTACATGATAGGTGACCTAGCGGGGCAGATGGAGGCCTCAAGGAAGAAGGCCGCGGACGAGAAGGCCCAGACGATGGAGGTCATGCTCGGCAGGCTTCCGTGGTTCACGGCGATAATGTTCAAGAATACGTTCTTCCCGATCTGGAATCTCGTAATCGAGAAGGTGTTCGAGCAGATCAATCCCTCGATCGCGGATGTCGTCCGCCAGGTCAATTCCGTTTTCGAAACTGGGAAGAATTTCGTCGATACCGCACAGGACTACAAGGCTCGAGCCGGGCACGCTTCTGACAAGATGGCGTCCGGCGTCGGCAGCCTGTCCGACCTCGGCGAATTGAAGGACTCAGTCACGGAAGAAAGCCCGGAGGCGAAAGCACGGCGCGAGGAGCGCGAGAAACAGCAGGCCGAAAAGGACAAACTCGACGCCTTTTACCAGCCGAACGACAAGGACGCGGAGTTCCCCGTAAAGGCCCGAGTTGAGGATGCAGAAGGGATCAAGGTGGAGGCCGAGATCGAAAGCGTTGTGCCGCCGCCGGGAGCCCCCGCTGGCGAGCCGCAGCAGCAACAGGCCGCGACCGCATAGAAAAGGAGATCAGCCATGCCGCCAGCCGCAAGAGTTTCAGATATGCACACTTGTCCGATGTCAGATGGACCGAAGCCGCACGTTGGAGGCCCCATCCTTCCGCCGGGGTGTCCGACGGTTTTGATCGGCGGCTTGCCGGCAGCTCGGTTTTCGGACATGGCGACCTGTGTGGGCCCGGTGGATGTGATCGCGAAAGGTTCGGCCACCGTGCAGATCGGATACCTCCCCGCAGCGAGAATAGGCGATCCGACCGCGCACGGCGGCGTCATCGTTATGGGTTGCCCGACGGTGATGATCGGCGGCTAACCGCTTAAGGATGGGTCATCTCTTCAGGTTTAACAAGCTCGTCAAATTTATCGGCGGTCAGCAGTCCAAGCTCGACCGCCGATTCCCTTAATGAAATTCCCTTCTTGTGCGCATGCTTGGCGATCTTGGCGGCGTTGTCGTAGCCGATGTGCTGGTTCAGTGCCGTCACGAGCATGAGCGAATCGTTCAGGTAGCGGTCGATCTGCTGGCGGTTGAGCTCGATGCCGGCGATGCAGTAATCGACGAATCCGTGGCAGGAATCGTGGATGAGCCGGATGGAATGCAGGAAGTTGTGGATCATCACCGGCTTGAACACGTTCAGTTCGAAATTCCCTTGCGACCCCGCGAACCCGATCGCGGCGTCGTTACCGAAAACCTGAACGGCGACCATCGTCATTGCCTCGCTCTGCGTTGGGTTGACCTTACCGGGCATTATCGATGACCCAGGTTCGTTCTCGGGCAAGGTGAGCTCGCCGATGCCGCATCGCGGACCCGAGGCTAGCCAGCGAATGTCGTTTGCGATCTTCATCAGGCTTGCGGCAAGGGTCTTCAAAGCGCCGGATGCGAACACCACCTCATCGTGGGCGGAAAGTGCAGCGAACTTGTCCGGGTGTGATTTAAACGGCAGCCCGGTCAGTTCGGCGATCTTAGCCGCGGCGCGGTCTGCGAACTCGGGGTGTGCATTAAGGCCCGTTCCGACAGCGGTGCCGCCGATCGCCAGGTCCATCAAACCCGGAAGGACCACCCGCATCCGGTCGATATCTCGATCGACGAGGCTCGCCCATCCGGTGAACTCCTGCGTCACGGTCACCGGCGTCGCATCCTGCAGGTGCGTCCGGCCGATCTTCACGACGCCGCGGAATTCCTCCGCCTTTGCTTTGATCGCGTCGCTGACCTTCTGCACTTCCGGGATTAGAGCGGTGAGTCGTTCGGCAGCGGCGATGTACATCGCGGTCGGGAACGTGTCGTTAGAGGATTGCGATTTGTTCACGTCGTCGTTCGGGTGCACCGGCGTCTTCGAACCCATCTCGCCGCCGGCGATCTCGATCGCGCGGTTGGAGATGACCTCGTTGGCATTCATGTTCGTCTGCGTGCCCGAACCGGTCTGCCAGATGCGAAGCGGGAAATGATCGTCCAGTTTCCCTTCGATCACCTCGTCAGCCGCCTGAACGATCAGCTTCATCTTGTCCTCGGGCAGCTTTCCGAGGTCGAAGTTCACGATCGCCGCGGCCTTCTTCAATATCCCGAGGGCACGAATGACCTCGCGCGGCATCACGTCGAATCCGATGTTGAAATGCTTCAATGAACGCTGCGTCTGCGCTCCCCAATAACGGTCGGACGGCACCTCGATCTCGCCCATCGAATCAGTTTCAATACGGACATTCTGCTTAGTTGCTGTGTTTGACATTTCTTTTTATCGATCTTGTGGTGGATTAAGAGTGTTAAAGATAGTTTCGAGTTCTGCCGGGCCGGCGTTAGCGGCTTTTTCACTGAGGCCAAATGTGAGGGCGACCTTTCCTGCTTTCAGTTGTTCGAAGATCGCGTCGGTAAACTCACTCACCGGCGGGGCGTAATCGTGCAGCCCTTTGCCTCCGAGATCGGTATTGATCGCCGGCGGAATGATCTCGATCACCTCAATGCCTTTCGGTGCCAGCAGGTACCGCAGCGAGAGCGTGAAGGAGTGAAAGAACGCCTTCGTTCCGGAATAGACCGGCGTTCTCGCGAGCGGGGCGAACGAAAGCCCCGACGTCACGTTCATCACCGTATCGAGCGAATCCAGATCAAGGAACAGCGAAGTGAGGTGAACAGGAGCCTCGATGTTGGTCGCGATCTCGATCTCGGCACGCTGGTAAAAGTCGTCATCCTCGATCGACATCCATTGCTGGATGCCGGCGTTGTTGACCAGAACGTTCGTGTCCGGGTGCTCGCTGGCTATCCAATCGAACAGATCCGTTCGCCCGGCTGCGGTCGAAACATCTGCGACCCGGGTGAAGATCCCCGGAACCTTCGCGGCAGCTTCGTCGAGGGCCGATTCGCGCCGCCCGCAGACGATCACCTGGTTCCCTTCCTGAACGAACCGGCGCGTCAACCCAAGACCGATACCGGACGCCCCGCCGGTAATGAGGATCTTGTTACCAGATAATTTCATATTCGGCTACATTTTACTTTATTCGATATTGATTCGCTGAACGGTGTAAAGCGGCCTCAATAATATCTTGACTTGCTCGCGCCTTGGATTTACGCTTTATCGGCTGCGACGTCCCTCCTGGCCCACCGAACTTGCGTATGGAAAACCTTAAGCTCCTTTTCTTGATGTACATCAGGCCTGCATTCGCTTTCAGCGAGATCATGGACCGGGGCAGTTGGCTCGTGGCCGCCGGGCTGGCAGTGTTGATCGCCGTCCCCTTCTTCGCGACGGTGAATGCAAAGCTGGATGCAGCCTATCGGGTGCCCGCGCTGCACGAATATTACGACGAGACCATCTATTCGGAGATCGGCCCGGAGGTCGCAGAGAATTACCGCGAGGAAGCAGTGAGGAACTATCGAAACGCCATGGCTAACAGACGGTCGGTGCCGGTTGTTGGGGATAGGTTCTTCCAGTTCTTCTCATTCGAGCCGACAGGGTTTTATCGTCCGGCAATTGCGATCTCGCTTTTCTACGTTCCATTGCTTTTGCTGCTGGTTTCCATCTTCGCGGGGATCGGGAGCTTCGGGCTTTTGCTGCGCAGGGATTACGCGGTACTCGCCACGTGCACTCTTATGGCATGGGCGGCGGCTCACCTCCCGCTCGCCCTGGCGGGGATCGCAGTCTTCGGGAGCGAGATCGACCCGACCATTCATTTCGCAATGTGGGCAGCAAGTGCACTTCTATTTGGTGTATTCATGTTGTTCGCTGTGCGCACTGTATTCGGGACTTCGTACGGCGTCGCGGCTGCCTGCGTGGCGCTGGGGTGGCCCGCCTTCACGTTCGCAATGTACTTTTTCCAGTTCGTCTCGCCGTGGCTGTTCTGGGGATTTTTGCCTATCTGTCTGATGATCTATTTTGCCGGGTACGTCGGAAGCGAGGTGAGCGGCTTGGGCGGCGCGTTACGGCAACGACAGAATCTAA
>JAEZJR010000212.1 GCA_023415725.1 Acidobacteriota bacterium | reverse complement strand
AGTATCAGATTCCAAAGTCGTGTTTCCATTCTTGCTAGTTCTCCCCGACGAAGCCCGCAGCCTTCGCACCCGGCTGTTCAAATTTTGGGGTCGAATCGACCGTATCGCTCCGCGTCGCTGGCGGCTGCATCGTGCCCGAGCCTCGCAGATCCGACACTGAATCGCGAAGGTTCTCGACCAAGGTCACGACCTTCTGAAGCTGCATTTCCGCCTCGCGGATCTGATTTTCATCCGAGCGGTCGGCGGAAATTTCGCGCAACCAATCCGCGATCTTTTGGCTCTCGGCGGCGTGCTCTTTTTTGAACTCGGTGAGCTTAGGACGTATCCCGGTGACCTCACCGCAACGATCGCGATACTCGATCAATGCCTGAGCCGTACGTTCGAGCCCGCGCGTCGCATCGCCCGATCCCGACGAGATCTCTACAAAGGCCGAAGCCATCTCGCTGACCTCGCTTGTGAGCGACTCGGAGAGGTTTCTGATCTCTTTGCTCAGGGCCTCTGCCCGCTGAGAAAGGGAATTGACCTCTGACATCAATAAGCCGAAGGGCTCGGAGCCTGTGTTGTCGTTTTCGCCCTGAATCGCCGTGTTGAGCGCGATCAGGTGCGACTTTCGTGCGATCTCGTTGGCAGTGCGGCCCAATCTGGGGAGTTCCGCAACGCTGCTTCGAAGTTTCTGGACTTTCCGGGCGGTCTCGGTCACTCGGCTTTGAAGCTGGGCGGCCTTTGATATATCAGTCGACGGGTCTGAGTTCCCGGAGGCAGAAATTGCTGTTTCGAGCGAGTCTAGGGCGGACTCAGTTGCTCGAACCACTGCGTCAGCTTTCCCGGGAAGTTCGTCGACGGCTGAAAGCCCACGCGAAACTTTGGAGGAGCGCTGGTCTTTTGACTCGAGCACAGAACGCATAACCCGCTTCGCTTCCGCCGCCGCGCTGCCGGCACCGACGGAACTCACCTGTACACCACGCGCCAACTGGCCGAGGCGGTTCGTAAGAAATCTGATCGTGTCGACGATCTCTCTTGTGAGCTGGTGATCTGCCCGTATCTGTGCGTCCAGTTTGCCGCCGCGAATGCCGGCAATGTCGGAGTTTATCGCGATCAGCGAGTTCTGAAGGGCGTCCAACTCGCGTTTAGCAGTGATCGACTCCGTGACCCGCGAAACAAGCTTTTGAAACGAAGTGCTCAGCTTGTCTGAATTCTCCAGCGGCATTGTGACGGCGTCGGTCCTCCCTGAGGAGACGTCGTCCATCATCGAAATAAGGTTCTGAAGCTGCTGGCTGTTACGGTGAAGGGTCCGAAGCAGTTCGTCCGTCTCGGCCGCACCGGTCGTCCTCGGCATCGTGGCGTTCGGGCTACGTTCCAACGCTTTTGCAAGCAGCGTAACGGAATCGAGCGGGCGGATCACATCGTTCGCCAGCCACCAGCCGAATACCACTGTGGCGAAGGCAAGAACGAAGAAGGTTACGAATATGGTCACGAACGTGTCGGTCACGAGGAACGACACGGCCAGGTACGCGCCAAGCCCGCAAAAACAATCAAGCACCGCGAGAGCGCTCACAGAAAGCCAGATCCGGCCCTTGATGGAATTGAGAATTGAGTCGTTTGAGGATGCCATTTCGGTGCGAGGGGGAGCGGGCGTCAGTCCGGTTCGATCGAGGCTAGCAACATTCTATGGTCGATGACCCTTAATGAACGTTCGCTCCACCTGACTTCACCGATGAATAGGCCGTTGTTGTCCAGGAGGGGGCGGATCTGGGCGATATCCAGCGTCGCGATCTCGCCGAGGCGGTCAACGGCGAACGCGACCGGAACGGCATCCGGAAACGGCCGCTTGAGAACGATCTCCTTGACCTTAGGATTGCCGGAATTCGCCGGCCGCTCGCCGAGCATGGTTCGAAGATCGATCTTTGCCACGATCTCACCACGCAGAGGTGAAATACCGACAATGCCCGGTTTCGTGCCAGGCAGAGGGGTCAAGGGAAGGACCTGGGCGACCTCTGCGACCATCGCGGCCCTGACCGCGTAAGTCGCTTCTCCCAGATGGAACGTGACAAATTTGTCGGGGCGGGCGGCGGTTTGCGTTTCGTTAGCGGAGATTGGTGGGGGAACTGCCTCCGATGGGGGCGATATTGCGTTTCCGATCTCCATATTTATCATTCCCCGGTTTCGACCTGGCCCTTCAGGTACGTTTCGACGGCCTTCATCAATGTCTCCGGGCCGAACGGTTTCGTGATGTAACCGGTCGTTCCCGCCATTCGGCCGCGCACCTTGTCGAAAAATCCGTCCTTGCCGGAGATCATCACGACTGGAATATCCTTCGTCGATTCCTTGCTCCGGATCACCTTACAGACCTGATAACCGTCCATCCGCGGCATCGTGATGTCGAGGAGGATGAGATCCGGCACGACCGAATCGAGCTGCTCAAGAGCTTCAACCCCGTCGGCCGCACAATACACTTCGTGGCCGCATTTTTCGAGCTTACCGGCGATCAGTTTCCTCACGGTCGCGCTGTCGTCAACGACGAGGATCGACCGCCCCTTCGGCATCGTCTCGTGCGCCGCCTCCTGATCCTTGATCTCTTCAAAACGGATGTGGAGGGCGTTCACTTGGCTCGCCAGAACGAAGTTGTTCGGGTTCAATTGAGACGCCTCGAGGAGGTAATCGTACCCTGTTTGGAAATTCCGAAGGTTCAGATGTCCAATGCCGAGTACAATAAGGTCGCTTTCGGTGAACTCTCTCGATCTGCGTTCCCCTTCGAGCTTTTCGGTAGCACTGCGGACAAGGGTCTTATCCGCGTGCGTATTGGCCAGCATCATCTCGACGTCGGCTAAGGTGAGCGTCGCGAGGCAGTTTCCGCATGTGAAAGCCTGTGCGGGATTCTCTCCGCCGCAGTATGGACACGCCGACGTCGCGGCGACTTCCGTCGTGGCAGGCTCCTCGCGAACGACGTTCGTCTCAAAGCCGGTGGGCTTCCAAACCGGTTCCGCGTCGAAGTTCGCCGGCATCGGGATAGAAACCTCGGTCACCGGTTCAGCTTCCGGCGTGACTGGGACGAACGCGAAGGTATCGCCCATTCCCATCTGCTGCGGTTGCTCGGGGGTTACATCAAAACTCACGGCCGGTGCCGCCTCTTCCACGACCATGTCCGCTTCGACGAAAGCATCTGCGGGATGGTCGTTGGTTCCGTTCACGGAGAATTCGAACGAATCGCTCTCCACGACATTCGGCGTGGCCGCGGCGGGTTCGGTCTCGCCTCCCGGGAACGCAAAGGAGAAAGACACCGTGTTCATCGACCAGTCGACACCGGCATCCATGGAGGGGGCAGGTTCAGCAATAGCGGCAGTCTCTTCGAACAACGGAGCTTCGACCGCGACTTCCTCGGCGCGGGGTTCGTGTTGCTGAGCGAGTGCAAATGCTGCCTCAGGAAATTCAAGTTCCTGGGTGGGGCTTCTATCGGGAATGGCTTCTGTTTCGTGAATACGCTCCTGCTCAACGGCGAAGGCGGTATTCTCCATCGTATCCGGCTCGTCGCGCTGAGGTTCGGAAGGAGTCGAGGGTGCAGTGCCCTCGACGGTCTGCATTATGGCCTTTAGCGAGTCGAGTCCCGAGCGGGCCACGAGGTTGTTCGGGTTGATAGAAAGTACTTTTTCGAAGGCGGCGATCTTCTCGGCGAAGCCGTCGGCGAGATGCGATCGGAGTATCCAGCCATCTTCCGATTCGGGATTCTCTGCGATGAATGCGTCGAGAAGATCGTGCGACTCAGCCTTGCGGCCCGCAACGGCCGCCGCACGTGCCTCGGCGAGCAACGCTTGGTTTATCTCGTGCTTCGCCTGGTCGAAAGCCGCTCTTGCGGCTGCATTGTCGGGCTCAAATTCGAGGACCTTCTCTAGGTAGGACAATTTCCCCTCATTGGAATCGGCGAGATTTGCGAGCCACAGCCAAGCGGTCGTATTCTTCTGATCGTGCTCCAGCGCCTGGTCGAGATACTGGGTAGCCAGTTCCTTCTGCCCACCGTCCATAGCGTCGATACCACGCTGGACGAAAGTTTTCGCCAACAGCCCCTTGGTTGCTGCCATCCATTCAATGGCACGGGCGTTGTTTGGGTTGATGTCGAGGACGTTGTTGAGGAAGACGACAAGTTCCTCTGGGTACTCGCTTATTGACGCGAGCCACAGCCAGGCGGATTCCGACTGGGAATCCAACTCGCTGGCGCGGAGCAAGGCAGTTCGGGCCTTGGCTCGGTCGCCCGCCTGAGCGGCTCGTATTCCTTCGCGAAGGGCATTATTGGCTTCAAGGGAGCGTTCGTTCACCGCTGCGTCGGCGACAATATTCTCCACGTATGTCGAGGAAGCGGTTTCGGCATCAAGTCGCATAGATTTTGGTGGCTGGAGCGGAAAGCTGGAAAAAAAGGGGAATTGCAGAAGAGGGTAGGGAGCAAATAAAACACTCCCAGCTCATCTCGCAATCGAAAGCAATCAAGATGCCAAGGTGGCAGTATGAGCGGAAATGTTGTATTTACTTGAATTTAGAGTAATGAGTCATGCTTTTTGGACCTTTGAATAAGATTGAAATCGTCTCAAAGTGACAAAAAGCGGCATGTCATTCTGACAAAAGTCGTAATTCCGAAACACACAGAACCACATTGTCCATTCAAGAAAAATTCGACGTCGTGATCATCGGGGGAGGAGTTGCGGGAATATCCGCGGCGATATGGTGTGCGGACCTTGGGATGACGTCGTTGATCCTGGAAAGAGCGGAGGAGTTGTACGGACAGCTTCGTTGGATCAACGGCCCGATCAGGAACTACCCAGGCGTCAATGTCCGAAATGGAGCGGAATTTATCGAGTTGTTGGATCGATCGGTTGCTGAGTGGAGTGTTAAAGTCATTACGGGAGCATCCATCGAGACTGTCGATTGTGTATCCCAGACAGTGAGCCTCGCTGACGGCCGAGTTTACACGGGCGAAGCAATATTCATCGCCACCGGCATTAGGCGGAGAACGCTCGGGGTACCGGGTGAACTTGAGTTTCAGGGAAAAGGGATACTTCGTTCAGGAACCGGCGAACGAGAAATGGTCAAGGGCAAACGGGTCGTGGTGGTTGGTGGCGGCGACGCCGCTGCAGAGAATGCACTCTTACTTTCGGAACACGCCGAACGCGTACTTCTCGTTCACCGACGTAACAGATTGACCGCGCGAAAGGAATTTCAGGACCGAATATTCTCGACACCGAATATCGAGTTGGTCCTTGAATCCGAGATCGCTAGGATCGGCGGCACTGATCGCATCAAATGGGTAGATATCAAATCGCGGATCGGCGACCGCTCGCGAATTGAGGCCGAGTATCTCATCGCCCGTATCGGCGTCACTCCGAACACCGAAGTCCTCAATTCCCAACTGGCAACTGACAGCCAAGGCTACATTCTGGTCGACCAACTCGGCAAGACGAACATCGAAGGCGTTTATGCCATCGGCGACGTCGCAAACCCGATCTCACCCACGATCGCCACTGCCGTCGGCATGGGCGCCACAGCCGCAAAATCCGCATTTTCCTTGCTTGCCTCGTCAAAAACCGTATAATGCGGCCAGTTCCTTTTTCCCGAAAATTTGAATTTAATTCAAAAAACTGTGCAGATCGGCGTCTCTGATTTAAACAAGAATCGCCGAAGTGTTTGTGTTTTCACTATTTAACAGGATCAGGTCTATAAGGAATGATTCGTGCATATAGTCAAGCTAATTCAGCCCGGTACATCTGCAATCTTAAAACTAGGAGGAGCTATGAGAACTAGCTATTTCGAGACAAAGGCACGGCAAGTTATCGCCATGTGTTTTGTCTTTGCGATCTTGGCCCTGTCCGCATTCGGCCAGGCCGGTACGTCAGGCGTCACCGGCACGGTTACGGACCCCCAAGGCCAGACCGTCGTAGGTGCGACAGTTACCCTTGTCAGTGCGCAACAGGGAACTCGACGTACCGTCGTTACTAACGAAAGCGGGACGTACACGTTCACCGCGGTGCAGCCGGGTTCGTACACGATCGAGGTCGAGGCCAGCGGCTTCAACAAGTCGGTCACGACCCCGTTCGACGCGCTGACCGACCGTGTCACTACGATCCCGGTCAAACTGGAGGTCGGCGATGTTGCCGTGAGTGTGACCGTAGATGCAGGTGGGATCGAGAGCATCAAGAACCTGAGCGATGCCAGCTTGGGTAACAACTTCCAGTCACAACAGATATCCCAACTTCCGCTCGAGGGCCGCAACGTTGCAGACCTGCTCAGCCTTCAGCCGGCCGTAACCCCGAGCGGTGCCGTGGCCGGCGGACGATCCGATCAGGCCAACATCACTCTCGACGGCATAGACGTGAACAACCAGCAAGATGCTTCGGCGTTTTCGCCGGTTCTCCGTGTCACGCCTGACTCTGTAGAAGAATTTCGTGTGACGACATCCAACCCGGATGCCTCACGTGGCCGCTCGTCCGGAGCGCAGATCTCTCTGGTCACGAAATCGGGTACGAACGATTTCCATGGCAATTTGTTCTGGTACCATCGCAACGATTATTTCAACGCGAATAGCTGGTTCAACAACGCTTCCGGAGTTGATAGAGAGGTTCTCAAGCGCCATCTTTACGGCGGGAGTTTCAGCGGCCCTATAGTAAAGGACCGGTTGTTCTTTTTCTACAACTACGAGGGGATGAGGGAATCTAAGAGCGTGGGCGTAAACCGTTTGGTTCCACTCGCTTCCCTCGGCCAGGGAACCATTAGGTTCAGGGATACCAGCGGAGTAATGCGTTCGATCGACATTCCTACGATCAACAGCTTTGTTGATCCGAATGGTGACGCTGTCGTTAATGTGAATCCGAATGTTGTTTCGCTCTTTGCCTCTGCGGCACAGAGGTACCCCTCAAACAACACACAGCTGGGTGATGGCGAGAACACCGGCGGTTATAGATGGAACGCTCCCTTGCCGGTCGAGCTAAGTACCCATACCGCTCGGTTTGACTGGAATGCAACCGGCGACCAAAAGCACACTCTTAGCGGTCGAATGAATTATCAACAGGATCTGTTCGGCAACGCATCGGCATTTCCTGACACTCCAACAACAGATCAGTGGAGCCACCCGCTCGGGATCGCAGCCAGCCATACGTGGCTTATCTCCAGCAGCATCACCAATAGGTTCAGTTACGGCCTTACGCGGCTTGCGTTCAGCAATCAGGGTGATTCGGGAGAAAATGCGATCACATTTCGTGATGTTTTTTCGCCGGTAAACTTCTCACGCACATTCAGCCGCGTCAATCCGACCCACAATTTCGCCGACGATATTACGTGGGTGAAGGGCAGCCACACGATGCAGTTCGGAACGAACATTCGTATCGTTCGGAACAAGCGCACCAATTGGACGGCTGCCTACGACAGCGCGGTCACAAACTTTGGGTTCTACGACAACGGTGGGGCTCTAGTGACCGACATCGTAGATACGTACTTGCAATCAACTTATGGCACCCGGGTTTCGAGCGCTTGGCTGCGTTCGGCCCAATCGCCACTGGTCGCGCTTCTTGGACGGTTGAACCAATACACTGCGCGATTCAACTTTGACGCAGCCGGTAACCCCGTTCCGAACACCCCGACGATCAGGGAATTTGCAACAGAAGAGTACGACTTCTATTTCCAGGATTCGTGGAAGATCAGGCCCAACCTGACACTCAATATGGGCTTGAGATACGGTTACTCCACACCGGTATACGAAACGCAGGGGTTGGAGGCTGCTCCAAATATTGCGTTGGATGAGTATTTCGAGCGTCGTCTTGTGGCCGCAAGGCAAGGCAAGAACTACACCGAACCGTTGCTGATCGAGCTTTCCGGTAAAAAGAATGGGAAGCCACCGATGTACAACGCGGATACGAATAACTGGCAACCCCGTATGTCGGTCGCTTGGTCGCCGAGATTCGAGGGCGGTCTGGGGGCGTTCATTTTCGGCAAGAACGGATCTGGCGTCCTTCGAGGTGGATTTGCGATCACAAATGACTATTACGGACAGCAGTTGGCCGTTTCGTTCGACGCAAACAACACGCTCGGCTTTCTTTCGAACTACACGACACCAGCCAATACCTTCAATCTCACTACCAATCCGGCACCGGCCTGGGACGGTACCGGGATGAATGTTCAGTCGTTCCCGAATGTTGTCGCTCCTGGGCAGCTTATATTCCCGCTTCAACAACCGGAAGACCTCGGGATGCGGATCGAATCTTCGATCGACCGGGGCATCCAGGCGCCGATTCACTATTCCACGAATATTACATTTGGCCGTGATCTCCCGGGCAAGCTTTACCTGGAAGCTTCCTACATCAATCGCACCGCTCGTAATCTGCTTGCGACGCGGGACGTGATGGCGGCGAACAATCTGACGGACCCGCTCTCGGGTATGACTTACTACGAGGCCGGGGCGATCATCGCGAGGCACGCGCAGTCAGGGGGCACTCTAGGCACCGTGCCGGACATCCCGTTCTTCAATAATCTCTGGGCTCCAGGAATTATCGGCCAGGCGAGGGGGGGATCTTGGGTAGGTCTTACCAACTCACAGGCATTCTTCCGACTGGCAGGGATAAGTGTTCCCCCGAACCAGCCTATAACCGCTGGCACCGCAGTTGCCACAAGTTATGACAATTCGACATTCTGGTTTGACCTTGCCAATGCCCTTACAGGGCGCGACCCGCTTTTTTACAATACGCAGTACGGGGCTTTGGATTCCTTCGGGTCGATCGCCAGGTCTGACTATCATGCCGGAGCATTCTCGCTTCGCCAGCGTCTGAGTGGATTGACGTGGGATCTTAACTACACCTACTCGCACTCGATGGATGACACCTCCGGTCTGCAGACCGCTGGGTCGTTCGGATCGGCGTTCATACTTAATCCGATCAGGCAAAGTGACAACTACGCCTCCTCCGATTTTGATATGAGGCATATCGTCAACTTCAATAGCCTCTGGCAGATCCCGATCGGTCGCGGCCGGGCTTATTTCTCGGACGCGAATGGATTCGTGGACGCTCTGGTCGGTGGATGGCAGCTTGCCAGCATCTTCCGCTACAACTCCGGACAACCGCATGGTACCGGTTCCAAGATCTTCGACAATTCGGGCTGGGCGACGAACTGGAACCTGAAGAGTGCGATGGTACAGATACGACCCATTGAAACCGGGATTTACTTTAACGGTGAAGACGATCTACCGACCATGTTCGCCAACCCGGATGAGGCTTATAGAAGTTTCCGTAGCCCGTACCCCGGCGAGACCGGAGACCGGAATCAGCTAAGGTGGCCGTCGTTCTGGACCTTGGACCTGGGCCTGCAGAAGTCCTTTGCAATGCCCTGGCAGGAAGGACACAAGTTCAGCATTCGCTGGGATGTGTTCAACGTTACCAACACTCCGATCTTCGTCGGTAACGCGAACACTGCTATGGGCTTCCGTCCGGATCGCCTGAATCAGACAGCACCTGTAGGTTTCGGACAGTTCACATCAACTCGTAGTGACGCCCGTGTCATGCAATTCGCGCTCCGTTACGATTTCTAAGTGATGGACATTTGAAAGCTAAAGGGCCGCGGCGATCGCCGCGGGCCTTTTCGCCTGTCGACACTGCCAGAAGCTGGGTCATTTACCGTTTTCCTTTATATACGCCTCGAGTTTTGCACGCTCCTTGTGATCGGGACGTTTCTTCAGGAAGAGCTTATATTCGTTCGCCGCGCGGTCTTTCGCACCCGCGGCGTTGTAAAGGGCTGCAAGCCTAAGGTGTATTTCCGCCTTTTCGTCAGGGGCCAGGCGGATCGCTTCATTCAGCACAACTACGGCCTTTGATCCCTGTTTGTTTTGCAGATACGCCTCGCCGAGGTAATGGAAGCTGTCCGCGGAATTCCTGTCCGCCATCGCGGCGTTCTCCAGCACCAGCACGGCATCAGGGAAACGCTTCTGCGAGATGTAGAGCTTACCTAGATTAAGCAGCGCAAGTGTGAAGTCCGGCTTTAAAGTGATCGCCTTTTTGTACGCCTTTTCGGCTTCGGATTCCTTTGAATTGGAGAAGTGCAGCGACCCGAGTTCCGTCCAGGCGACAAAATCATTGGGATCGTTCGCTACGACTTGCTCGTAAACCTTAACCGCTTCAGAAACGTTTTTCGCTTTGGCCTGCGTCGCGGCTCGCTCCATCAATGCCGAGTTCGTCGCGGAGCGGCTGGTATATGCATCTTTTACAGAGATAACCGCCGTTTGTTGTGGCGTGTTCGATCCTTCGGTCCAATTGACCGCCATATCGTAGCGGTCGCCCCCTGCCGCAGTGATGTTCTGGCTTCCGACATCCAACCCGCCGACCGTCACCAGCAGCGTCGCCCCATCCCGGGCCCTTTGAAGGAAATAGTAATAACCTTTGTCGTTCGCCTGCACACGCCCGATCTGGGCACCGTTGAACATCAGCGTAACGAAGACCGTAGGTTTAGGCTGATCCGGTTTCAACCCCTTTATTTCTATCTGGCCCCATATGACGGCAGCTCCAATCGGTATCGGAAGTCCGGTGGCGGAGCGGACGTCGCCTTGGGATCGGGCCAGAGAGAAGAGAACGAGCAGGAGAGCCAGAATGGCTGCGAATCTGATCAAACGGGTCATAAAAACCTCACGAAATTACAATAAGCAGAAGGGAACTAGTAACGTGTGGGAATTGTTTTAGAAATTGGGACCAATGTCAAGAAAAGCACGAACTGAGACGAGTTGAGACACGATGTGGGACGCGATTGAGACGCGCTCTTCAACGAGCGGCGAAGGAGTCGTTGCCTGTGATGTCGCGAAGGTGGCGGGTGTCGTTCAAAGCGAGCACGCGGACGTTATTTCTGCCCCGGATCTCGAATCGGTTGATTCCGCAATTCGAGGTGATCAACCACGGTGTTTGCTTCGTGTCGCGGCGGATCGCGCCCATCAAATGCAGCGTCATGAAGCAGATAGCGCCGGTGTGCGAGAACACGGCGATGCGCTCGCCCTGATGTTTACGCAGGATATCCCAAAGCTCTGTCATCGCCCGGCGAACGAGCTGGCGATAGCTCTCACCGCGAGTGATAACGTGGTGGTAATTGCGGTTGACGAGCGCGTAGTAGTCCTTGGGGTGATTGACTTTAGACTCATCGAAGGTCAGCCCCTCAAGCACGCCAACGTTGCGTTCGCGGAACGCGCTTTTTGTGTGTATAGGGATCCCCGTTAATCGAGAAAGGGGCTCGGCGGTCTGGACGGCCCTGTAAAGATCGCTCGAATAGATCGCGTTGATCTTCTCTTTTGCCAGGGCCTCAGCGGTCAACTGTGCCTGCGTCTTGCCGAGTTCCGACAGCGGCGTAGGCCCGTGCCCGCCGAAACGCCCCTCGGCGTTCCCGGCGGATTGACCGTGTCTAACCAGAAAGAGCTTCGTAACCGGCACGGGTCTATCTTAAATGCTAACAGGGACTTAGGGGAAATCCGGGTGCGGAATCAAGCCGCGACCGTCTCGGCCTTCAACTTCTCGGTCTGGTAATGGGTGCGCAAGGCTTCGACGAATTCGTCGAGAGCTCCTTCCATTACGAGGTCGAGTTGGTGAACGGTCATGCCGATGCGGTGATCGGTGACACGGTTCTCCTTGAAGTTGTATGTGCGGATCTTTTCAGAACGGTCGCCGCTGCCGACCATCGATTTCCGTTCGGCCGACAAGGCATCATGCTGCTTTTGTTCTTCGATCTCCTGCAAACGAGCGCGGAGGACCCTCATGGCCTTTTCGCGGTTCTTGATCTGCGATTTCTCGTCCTGCATCGATACGACCAGTCCGGTGGGTAGGTGGGTGATGCGGACGGCGGAGTAGGTAGTGTTCACTGACTGTCCGCCCGGTCCGGATGAGCAGAATGTGTCAATGCGCAGATCGTTTTGATTGATCTGAATATCTACTTCTTCCGCTTCAGGGAGCACCGCGACGGTAACAGCGGAGGTGTGAATGCGGCCTTGCGTTTCCGTCTGCGGCACGCGCTGGACACGGTGTACGCCGGATTCGTAACGGAGCTTCGAGTAGACGGCATCGCCCTCTACCATCGCAATGGCTTCCTTTATACCGCCGACGCCAGTTTCGGCGACCTCCATGATCTCGAACTTCCAGCCCAGTCGTTCGGCGTAGCGGGCGTACATACGCAGCATTTC
Source organism: Acidobacteriota bacterium (assembly GCA_023415725.1). Lineage (GTDB taxonomy): Bacteria > Acidobacteriota > Blastocatellia > Pyrinomonadales > Pyrinomonadaceae > OLB17. Next base: position 10,768 of record JAEZJR010000212.1, on the reverse strand, counting down.
CCCTGCAAAAAGCGTGGCCTCGTCGCCGCCGGTGCCGGCGCGAATCTCGAGGATTACGTTTTTTTCGTCATTAGGGTCTTTCGGCAGGAGGAGTACTTTGAGGGCTTCTTCAGCCTCGGGGAGTTTGGCCTCGATCTCGTCGATCTCGGCTTGTGCCATCTCGCGCATTTCGTCGTCGTCGGCGGCGTCCAGGAGTTCGCGGGCGCCGGCGAGGCCTTCCTGCAGTTTCTTTACTTCGCGGTATTTTTCGACAATCTCCCCAAGCGAGCGATGCTGTTTCATCGTCTTCGCGTAGGCCTTCATGTCGGACATGATCTCAGGCGAAGAGACCTGCGCGGTGAGGTCTTCGTATGATCTTTCGATCTGTGCTAGCTTTTCGAACATAAGAAATTCACCACAGAGAACACAGAGGGCACGGAGTTCCTAATTTCAAAACGGCTCGGTGAGCTCTGTGTTCTCTGTGGTTGCAAAAACTTTTAAGTGGTAACAGGCTCAAGCTTTAGCGATTCGTCGAGGGCGCGGATGGCGACTTCGAGTTGTTCGGCGTCGGGTTCCTGGGTGGTGATGTTCTGGAGCCAGATGCCGGGGAGCGTGAAGAGCTTGAAGACCCAGCCGGATTCACGTTTCGCGGCGTAGCGGATCACCTCGTACGAAAGGCCCGCGACGAGCGGCATGAGGGCGATTCGAACCACCAGGTTCATCCACATGGCGTCGAACTTGATCACCGAAAAGAGCACGATCGCGACCAGCATCACGACCATCAGGAATGACGTTCCGCATCGCGGGTGCTGGCGGCGCTGCGGGCGGGCGTTATCGACGGTAAGGTCGAGGCCCTTTTCCCACGTGAAAACGGTCTTATGCTCGGCTCCGTGGTACTCGAAAACCCGGCGGATGTCCCGCAAATATGACATCGAGACGATCATGATGATGAAGAAGACCATCCTGACGAGCCCGTCCGCGAGGTTGAACGCTACCCACGAATGCGGCTTGATCTCCCATGTGTAGGCGACGATCTGCTGCCACCACGACGCTTCGGCCGGGATGAACGGAGCGTCGGCCCATCCGGCGGCGATGAAACCGACGTTGGTGACGAGCAGCGGGGCGACGATGAAGAGCAGTATGTTGAACCCTAGCGCCAGGATGATCGACAACGCCGGGCCCAGGCCGCCGCTCTTTTTCTCTTTTTTCGCAGGTTCCTCGGGCATCAGGACCTTTACAGGTGCCTTCGTGAAATCTTCGTCAGTGGTCCCCTCGACGAGGACCGGTTCGGTGCGCAGTTCGGTCGCTTTCGCCCTTTCTTTTTGGGCTTCAAGGTCGTCCTCGTAGATCTTGGCGGAGAAGTTCAGGGCCTTGATGCCGAGCCCCATCGACTGGATCAGCGTTGCTCCGCCGCGGAGAACAGGCCATGCGAGCCATTTGTATTTATCGCTCCATTTGGGAAGCCGCTCGGCCGTGGTGACGATCTCGCCGTCAGATTTGCGGCAGGCGATGGCGTAGGCCGAGGGGGTACGCATCATCACGCCCTCGACGACGGCCTGGCCGCCGACGATGAGGTCGCGTTCCAATGCGAGGAATGTGTTGAGGATCTTGAGTTTTCCGAGCGATCGACGCTTTTCCATACGCACTAACTGACGGCTCCTTTGTCTTTATCGTTGCCCTGTTGTTTGGGTTCCCCGGACTGTTTGATGATGCTGAATTCGCCGTCAGCTTCCAGATGCATCTCCTTCACCTCGCTGATGTCCTCGATGCCTTGCTGGCGGAGGTGGGTCTGGATCTCGTCCTCGGTGATCAGTTCCTTGTTCATGTTCCGGCGGATCATCCGCCCGTTCTTGACGAGGAGGACCGGCTGCGGTTCGAGCACTTTCGACAACACTTCGGACTTAAACCCAAGCCAGTCAATGAAATAGTCCCAGAATATGATGACCCCGATCAGTACCACTGCCTCCGTGACCGATTTCGAATCGCCCGCCATACCGTTTTGGGAGGCGTCTGCGATGATGACGATCAGCAGGAGGTCGGCGATGCTGACGGACCCGGCCTGGCGGCGGAAAACACGCAGCAGCGTGAACATCGCCAGGTACATTATAGTACCGCGGATCACCATCGAGAGCAGAGATTGATCGGGGACGAACATCTGCTGCCAGTCGATGTTGAAAAGGGACTCCATCCAGTATTTAAAGCACTAACGCCGGCCTTTTTTCACCTGTCGGGGGCGAATCGGGAAGAATCCCGCACCCCTAACTAACGGCGCCAAAAGGTCGGCGTCAGGTTGTGTTCAGCTAATAACGGCTAAGTGTTCTCACCATTAGCGGGGACAGGCCGGAAAGCCTGTCCTACTGCGAAGCCTTGGCTCCGCGGGCGTAGCGCTTATTAAAGCGGTCCACGCGGCCGGCTGTGTCGACCAGTTTCTGCTTGCCGGTGAAGAACGGGTGGCAGTCGGAACAAATTTCGACGTGGAGCTCTTCGCCCAGTGTTGACCGCGTCTTGAACGAGTGCCCGCAGGCGCAAACTACGTTGATCTCTTCGTACTTAGGATGAATTTCTGCTTTCATTGCTTTGTGTAACCCCTTGTTGAAAATCCCTTACAGAGACAAACGTCAAGGATACCGTAAAGCGGGAATTTGGTCAAGGAACCCGGTGGGCCGGGGGTGACCAACTTCCATTCCCGTGCGTAGGCGGCCACTTCGAAGAGCTCAAGTAATCCCGGCCATGTCGGAGTATGCACAATTTCGGGCCTGTGGAAAAAATGGTCAGCCGGAGTGCTCAAAATGGTCAGCCGAATTCACCATTTTCGGCTGACCATTTTCGACTTTAGCGGGGAACATAGCTTTTCGCGGCGGAAGTGGTGAGATAGGTGAGATAGTGGCGTTGGATGGGGTTTTGCTGTTCGCCGCGATCCTTGGCTTCTGTGCTCTTTCCGTGCTTTCTGTGATTTCCGTGGTTCAGATCGGTCCTTCCAATTCTTCTTGTTCTGTGGGTCGAGCTCTAAACCACAGGAAAAGAAGACGAAGATGACGAGGAGGAGGAAGAATTCAACCACGGAATGCACGCGGAGGACCCGGAAAGATGAAAACGGCTGGCCCGCGAAAGGACGCGAAAAGGCACGAAAAGGATCTCAAGGAGATTCGCGTTCACTCGCGTGATTTGCAGACAGATCATTTGGGAATGTTATGACGGCCGAGGAACGCTACGCGTCCCGCCCCATACTTGGGGCGGTTCTGACTCAAGACGCACCGGCGATGAGGCGGGCGGGGTTGTAGAGGCTGGAGATGGCGAGGATCAGTTCGATCGGCTCGACCGGTTTGGGGATGTGCATGTTGAAGCCGGCGGCGAGGGCACGGACGCGTTCGTTGTGGCCGGCGACGGCGGTCAAAGCGATCGCAGGTGCGGGGTCGACGCCGGGGCCCTCGATGGAGCGGACGTCGCCGATGAACGAGTAACCGTCGCCGTCGCGCAGCTCGATATCGCTGAGGATGACGTGGGGGCGATATTTGCGGAACTGGTCCAGCCCTTCCTTTACACCGGCGGCAGCGATCACCTGAGCTCCCGCATGCTCGAGAACGGTCGTGAGCATCGAGCGTGCCTGGGCGTCGTCCTCGACGACGAGCACCCAAACGCCTTCCAAACCGCCAAGCTCGCCCGTGCCGGGGCGGCCGTCGTAGCGGTCGATCGCGGAGGCGAGGAACGGTTCGGACCGGTGGACGGTCATCGCCGGCAGGAGGACCGTGAAGGTCGAACCCTTGCCCTCGCCGGCGCTCTCGGCCCGGATCGTTCCGCCGTGGAGCTCGACGAGGTGTTTGGTGATCGCCATGCCGAGCCCGAGTCCCCCTGCGCGGCCGGTAGGCCGCGTCTCGCCCTGCCTGAATCGATCGAACACGTAAGGTAAGAAGTCCGGGGCGATGCCCTGACCGGTATCTGTGACCGCGATCTGGACGGTGGAATTAACGCGAGTGAGGTTCACGCTGACGAGCCCTCCCTTTGGCGTGAACTTGATGGCGTTTGAGAGTAGGTTCCAGATGACCTGCTGGAGCCGCTCCATATCGCCGGAGACCGGGCCGGCCTTCGGGTCGACCGTGCGCTCCAGCGTGATCGATTTGGCGTCCGCGGACGGGCGGACGATGTCCAAAGCGGAGTCGACAACTGCATCAACGTCGACACGGTCTACATTGATGCGCATCTTGCCGGAATTGATCCTCGAGAGGTCGATCAGGTCCTCGATGAGGCACTTCAGGGAATTTGCGCTTCGCTCGATCGCGCCTACCCCTTTCTCGACGACTTCCGGTTCCTGCGGGCGGCTGCGGAGAAGATGGACCCAGCCGATCACGGCGTGAAGCGGCGTGCGCAGTTCGTGCGAAACGGCTGCGACGAACTGGTCCTTCGCCCTGATCGCTTCTTCTGCCTCTTTTTTCGCGGAGAGTATCGCGGCCTCGTACTCGCTCCGCTCCTTCATCTCGATAAAGACGCAATCGTAAACGGTCCGGCCGTCGCTCTCACGCCGTGCGGCGTTGAGGAGCGTCGGGTGGTCGATGCCGTCTTTGTCGCGGAGCGTGAGGTAAACCTCGTCGGCCCTGCCGTGCAGTTTGAGCAGAGGGAAGAAGTGAGTTTGATAAAAAATGCGTGCTGCGAGCGGGAGAATGCGATCGAAAGGGCGCCCGACGAGTTCGCCTTTCGAATAACCGAGCATCCGGTAAAGCGTCGCGTTGGCTCGCTCTATCTTTCCGTCATCGGAGAAGGTGAGGAACCCGCAGGGTGCTGTTTCGAGGATATCTTCCATTTACGGGGGACGGATTCGCCCTTAGTTTCGATTCGCCCGCAGGTATTGGCTGATGGCGTCAGCGGTTTCGTTCGGGTGGCTCATATGCGGGCAATGCCCTGTCGCCTTTAAGAGGTGGAACGTGCTCGACGGCAGATTGCGATGCATGTATTCGCCCACCGTAAGGGGTGCGATCGCGTCATCGGAGCACTGCAGGATCAGCGAGGGGACCGTCACCTTCGGGAGGTCGGCACGGTTATCGGCGAAGAACGTGGCCTCGGCGAAGCGGCGCGCGATGACGGGGTCGGTCGAGCAGAAGCTCTCCTCGAGTTCGGCGGCGAGTCCGGGGCGTTCCGGGTTCTTCATGATCACGGGGGCGAGGAAGTTCGCCCAGCCGATGAAATTCTTGTCCATCAGATCGAGAAGGCCCGTGATATCGGCACGGGCGAACCCGCCGACGTAATCGGGCGGGTGGTCGATATAGCAGGGGGAGGGCCCCACCATCACGAGCTTGTCGAACAATCCGGGCCGCCTGATGGAAGCGAGCATACCGATCACGGAACTCACCGAATGGCCAATGAAGATTACGTTCTCGAGACCGAGAGCCTCGCAGATCTCGACGACGTCGTCGGCGTAACCGTCGAGCGAAGAATACCGGTCAGCGTCGTACGCCTTGAGGTCGGAATTACCGGAGCCCACGTAATCGAACAGGACGATCTTGTAGTCTCGTTCGAACGCGGGCGTGAGGAAGCGCCACATGTTCTGGTCGCAACCGAAGCCGTGGGCGAACACCATCGGCTGGGAGCCGCTGCCGAAAACTTTTACGTTGTTGCGCACGATGACGTTGCCTTTGTAACTCATCTTTGATCGAGGTCCGTCAGCGGCGAGGGGCCGCAGCTTCCGAATTGTCCTGTTTAGTGAAGTGTAAGCTTTTCCAGCAATACGGGCGACCGAGGGCGGTGAATAGTATATGAATCCCTGCGAGCGCGAATTTACATGATACAAGGCGATGGATTCGCGTTTCGTACTTTGCAGAACAGTCAGGCCGAAGCGGGAAATTTGTTTGCTGACGTACTGACGGGCGGCTATGGCTATGAAATTATCTGGAAAAATCAGTTAAAACTCACCAATTCTCGAATTTCCCCCAAACGTGCCGCGTGGCGGAACCGCCGCGGGGCGAGCAAGTTTTAATTCAGGCACTAACGGAAGCAAGGAGTACCGAAGTATGGAACGCAGAGAAAATGTGGAGCGTAGAGAATCGAATTTTGACCGCCGGAGCGCGAATATGGGCCGGGGGCGGTCGGAGATGGCGGGGCCATCGCTGATGTCGAGCGTGGCAACCGGACTGGGATTTTCCGCTGTCGGGATGGCGGCGATGTACTTCCTCGACCCGCAGAGGGGAGCGAGACGACGCGGCCAGATGGGGAATCAATTCTCGCGGACGACAACGCGTGCCCCAAGGATGATGAAAGCCGCTGGGCAGGACCTGGCGAACCGGGCTTACGGGATGTGGGCCGAGGCGACGAACCTTTTCCGCAGCGACGATGCCTCGGACCAGGTGATCGAGGCCCGGGTGCGTTCAAAGATGGGGCATGCGATCTCGCACCCGGGTGCGGTGCAGGTCAACGTCGTGGACGGCAACGTGACGCTCGAAGGCGACGTTATCGAATCCGAGGAGCCGGCACTGCTCGCATGCGTGGAGAAGGTGCGCGGGGTGAAGAGCGTCGAGAATAGGTTGAACAGGCAATCCTCCGCAGGTAATTTCCGAAACTTGCAGACAGAAGGCCGGCAGGGAACAAGGCCGGAGATGATGCAGCAGAACTGGTCGCCTGCGGCCCGCATCGTTGCAGGCACGGCGGGACTCGCGACGACCATGTTGGGGACCTCGCTGCTGGCTCGAAGCATCACGAACATGGAGACGAAGCGACTGCTCGGCGTCGGTTCCGGTTATCGAGCAGTGGACATCATGAAGGCGATCAACGTGGATGCGCCGGTGGACGTGGTGTATTCGCTTTGGACCAACTTCGATTACTTCCCGCAGTTCATGTCGAACGTGCTTGAGGTAAAACGCGGTGAGGGGAATATGTCGCACTGGAAGGTGCGCGGGCCGGCGGGTACGACCGTGGAGTGGGACGCCGAGATCACGCGGATGGAACCGAACGAGATGATCGCGTGGAGATCGACGCAAGAAGCTACAGTGCCGAACGCCGGCTACGTGATCTTTGAACCGAACGAGCAGGGCGGAACGGAAGTGACGGTAAGGCTGAGCTACAATCCACCGGCCGGAGCGATCGGGCACGCGATCGCGAAGGCTTTCGGGGCGGACCCGAAATCGGAGATGGACCAGGACCTGATGCGGATGAAATCGATGATCGAAACCGGCTCGATACCGCACGACGCAGCCAAAAAGATCGACGAGAGCACGCCCGCAGGTGAGGAACGCGGTACGGCAAAGGGTAAATCGACGGGGAGGTAAAAGATGGAGGACATCCAGACGGAGGACAAATTTGAGATCTTGGAGTGTGTACAATGAAAGACCCGGAAAATACTGAGGAAGAAGAGGATAAAGCCCCCGTTCCGCCGGACCATCCGGAGCCCACCGCACCGGTCGAGGACCCGCGTCCTGAACCTCCGCCGGCGGGCGATCCGCCGCCTAAGGAGCCGACACGGCTGGTGTGAAATTGGAATTGAAGGGGTTGTGAATATATATTATAAAGAGGGGGCGTTGACTGCGCGTGCGGCAAAGTTGGCGCTTCCCACAGCCCGGGGCTTGTGTGGACAGCGGCCCCGGGCGCTTTTTTTGCCCGCGAAGAAATATTTTAGGCCCGCGAAAAGGCGCGAAAAGACACGAAAATGATCACCGGATCATTCGCGTTCTTTCGTGTGTTTCGCGGGCGAATTCGTTTGTATATCAATACTATGCAGCAGAAGGTGCGCTACGCGATCCGCCCCATACCTGGGGCGGTACTGACTTGTTAGCGTTTGAGGACGGATTCGTAGCGGTCGATCCAGTCGGCGGGGGACATTTTTGAGGCTAGCTGCCCGATGAGGTCGAAGGGGATCTCGTCGGGCTTTTTGAATCTGATGCAGCTTTTGCCCATGTCGAGCTTTCGCTTCGACGCTTTCGCCCATTCGGCCTGGAACCACTTCAACATCTCGGGGTCGCCGTAGAGGCCCATGTGATAGAGCGATATGTTGTTCTTCTGCGAGGCGAGGCTGAGGAACGGCAGCGGCTGCTTCGGGTCGCAATGGTAGCCAGCAGGGTAGGCCTTGTGCGGCACGACCCAGTTGATCATCCCGCTCGAGACGGTCTCTTCGAAGCCCCTTGGAAGGTTCTTCTTTATCGTATCGCGGAGCTTCTTGATGGCCTCTTTACGGTCGTCGGGGAGGGCGGCGATGAGTTCTTCTGTTTTTGACGGCATATGCTGTTGATCCGGTTATTAGACAGCCTCCAGCTAATAGCTTTCAGCTGCCAGTTTGGGATCCGGCGTTAAGAATATATTGCGGCTTGCGAGGAATGTCACGCGTTTTCGAGGCGGTCAAGAAGGCGTTGGTGTTCGATCCCGAAGGTTTCAATGAGCGACTCGATCTCGGCCGTTTTGGCAGGGTCGGGTTTGCCTGATCGCTGGGCGACAAGCATGTTGTTCTTGGGGGTGTGCTCGGTGGGTACGAATTCGAACATTTTGGTGCGGTAGCCTTCGCGTTCGAGCAGGAGGGAACGGAGGCCATCGGTGATCGTTTCGGCGGTTCGTTCGAGCATGACGGGGTGCTTGAGGATGCCGGCGAGGAGGTCGGGTGACTTGAGCTGCTTTTTCACTTCCTTATGGCAGCACGGGGCGGCGACGATTACGGAGGCTTTGGCGGCGATTCCCTGGTAGAGGGCGTCGTCGGTGGCGGTATCGCAGGCGTGAAGGGCGATCAGGATGTCGACATGATCGGTGTCGAGATCGGCGATGTCGCCCTGGACGAATTCAAGCCCGGTGTAGCCGCATGCGGCGGCGATCTCGTTGCAGAGGGCGACGAGGTGCGGGCGGGATTCGACGCCGGCGACCCGCAGGCCGGAAACCTGCGGTCCAGTCAACTTTCTTGAGAAATGATCATAGGCGGCGAAGGTTAGGTAGCCTTTGCCGGAGCCCATGTCGGTGATGGAGAGCGTGGGTTTATTTTTTAGATCGGACGATCCGAAAAGCTGATCGAGGATCTCGACGAATTTGTTGATCTGCTTCCATTTGTCGCGTTGATCGGCGCGGATGCGGCCGTCGTCCGTGGTGATGCCGAGGGCTTTTAGGTACGGCGCGTTGACGTCGACGATGTAGTGTTTTTCGCGATCGTGGGTTTGCGGTTCGACGGTCTTGAACGTGGGTTTGCCGGTGGTGATCTTGGCGGAACGTTTGCCGATAATGATCTGCAGATCGCGTTCGGTGGTGAAGAGATGTCCGCTGCGGAAGCCGGTGTGGAGGTGGCGTTCGACCTGTTCGCCTGCCTCGCCGGGGGCGAAGTTCTTCGCCTGGTCGCTCGTTTTGCCGCGGTATTGAAAGAGGATGCGGGCGCCTTTTTTCGTGTCGACGGGGCGGACCGATATCTTTTGTAGATGCTCGTCGGTGCCCTTATAATTGGCCAGTGACAGCTTTATAAATGTGCCGGCGGCGATGCTGTCGGTGAGCGCGGCGGTGAATTTGTCGATGGTTTCGTCCACGGTTAAGCCTTAAGATAAGTTTCACGCAAAGGCGCGAAGGACGCAAAGCGGGGGAGAGCTTGAGATGGATAACGTAGCGAGCGGCATTCCGGTGATCAATTTCGTCGAGACGGTGGCTTTTCTGCTGAGGGAGGCTTTTGAGGGAGCTCCCGAAGGGCAGCCGAACGCTTTTTTGGATAAGGGCGTCGGGTTCTTCAGTACGTTGGCTGGGCTATCGGCTGACGACGCGTCGCGGAGCGTTGAAGGTTCGACGATCGCGGCGCACAGCGAGCATGCGAAGTTCTATCTCGACCGGCTGTGCGAGTTCATCGGCGGGCAAAACGAACCGGTGAATTGGGAAGATAGCTGGCTGATCGAGACCGTTAACGATGAGGAATGGGAAGCGCTGAAGGGCAGTGTGCGGAAGGCGTATGAGCGAACGCTGATATGCCTTGCGGAAGAACGCGAATGGGGCCAGATGCAGGTCGGCATCGCGATCGGGATGGTCGCACATACGGCTTATCATCTCGGTGCGATCAGGCAGTTGGCGAAGAGAAGTTAGCCACAAATTGCACTAATTACACTAATGAATAAAGATCCGTAGAATCGGAGCGCCTGGGCAATATGTGTTGCTCGGTACCACCGAAGAAATAAATTCGTGTAATTCGTGAAATTCGTGGCGAAAGGAAAATATGAAGAACTTATTTCATCTGGCATTTCCGGTGCATGACCTTTCGGCGGCGAGGGAGTTTTATGGGGGCGTGCTGGAGTGTGAAGAGGGGAGGAGTTCGGAGAGGTGGATCGATTTTAACCTTTACGGGCACCAGATCGTGACGCATTTGGCGGAGAACGGGGAAGCGGGCGTGAAGGCGACGAACCATGTCGACGCGGACCACGTACCGGTGCCGCATTTCGGTGTGGTGCTGCCGATGGAAGAATGGAAGGCGTTGGCGGATAAGCTGAGATCGAAGGGCGTGAAGTTCGTCATCGAGCCGAAGATCCGCTTCGAAGGCGAGGTCGGCGAACAGGCGACGATGTTCTTCCTCGACCCGAGCGGGAACGCGCTGGAGTTCAAAGCGTTCAAGGATCTTTCGCAGGTGTTTGCGAAGTAGTTTTCTGTGGAGGGGCTGCCATTGTGTCCGGAACTAAATCGAATACCTGAGTTAGTTATTAACACAAAGGGCACAAAGGGAAGACACGGAGGGCCGCGGAGGGTGACGCGTGTTCCACACGCTTGGGGGATGCTCATGCTCGTCTACAGGTTCCGGCTTCGCCTGCACCTGTAGCTACTGATGTTGGCGTGTGGTAGGGGCGCTAATGGGTATTGGTTTTATGTTTTT
>JAEZJR010000216.1 GCA_023415725.1 Acidobacteriota bacterium | reverse complement strand
CTTCTGGGGGCGTCCGCCGCCATGGGATTACTTACTCTTCTGACCGCTGCATTCAACGTAGCGGAGACCGAGGGCTTTGTTGCCTCGGCGGACGTACCGCACGCCCGCGTGGTCGGATTTCAAGTTTTCCTTGGGCTGTCGGCCGTGTCGGCGCTTTTCGTGGCAGCTTTGTCACAGCAGCGAGCAGAGGCTTTGGACGCGCTGGAAAGTGCCAACCTCGACCTGGAACGCCGTGTCACCGAACAGACCGGCGACCTGATCGAAAGCGAGCACCGCCTGCGTCTGGCCACGGAGGCCGCCGCCACGGGGATCTGGGAGTGGGACATCGCGGAAGACCGTGTCGAATGGACCGACCAGGTATACAAGATCGTCGGTGTCGGCCGGCAGGAATTCGACGGGACGAACGCGGCCTTCAGCATGATGATCCACCCTGCAGATCGCGGGCGGGAATCGAACGCGGTGAGTTCGGCTTTGGAAAGCAACACCGCCTGCGAATGCGAGTTCCGGATCGTCCGGCCGAACGGGGATACGCGATGGGTCTACTATCGCGGGCGGCCCGTCCGCGACGCCAGAGGGCCGAAAATGCTCGGGACGATCACCGATATCACCGCCCGCAAGGAAGCGGAAGCCGAACTCCGGTGTTACCGCGAAACCCTCGAAGCCACCGTAAAGGAACGCACCAATGAGCTCGCCGAAGCGATCACGGAACTCCAGGAGGAGAACCGTCGGCGCAGCCTGGTCGAGAACGAACGCCAGATGCTGCTCGCTCGTCTCGTCGCCGTGCAGGAGGAGGAACGCCGCCGCATCGCGCAGGACCTGCACGACCAACTCGGGCAGCAGTTGACCGCCCTCAACATGAAGATCCGATCGGCGTTGAACAGCTCCCCTGAGGAAAGTGAGCCCGCGGAGCACCTGCGCGAGGCTCGTGCGATGATGCGCCGCATCGACGACGACGTGGACGCCCTCGCATGGCAGCTTAGGCCCGCGATCCTCGACGAAGGGTTCCTGCCCGCGCTTCGCCGCTACGTGGCGGACTGGTCAAAGAGGTGGGGAGTCGCCGCGGAGTTCTGGTCCGATGAATATTTCGCCCGAAACGGCTGCCTGACGCCTGAGGCCGAAACGAACTTGTACCGCATCACGCAGGAAGCTCTGAACAACATCGCGAAATACGCAAAAGCGACACGCGTCGAAGTCCTCCTGAACAAGCGCCGCGGCGAGTGCGTGCTGATGGTGCAGGACAACGGGGTCGGCTTCTCCGAGGACGAGGCGAAGTCAGCGGATGCCAAGTCGATGGGGCTCATAGGGATGCGCGAACGAGCAGGGCTCGTCGGTGGTGCGTTCCAGATCGAAAGCTACCCGGGCGAGGGGACCGCCGTTTACGTTCAGGTGCCCCTTGCCCCGGCCGAGGCGGATGGGTCCGGGCTTATGCAAACGTCCGGTTCATAACTTCCGGTTAGAATTCGCTTTACACCGCCGTACGCCGTCGTTTAATATGCCTTTGCAGGCACTTTCGATACTAACGCTTCTCAAATTCGAGAATTAACCCAGGTTCTTCAGGTCCCTCCCCGGACGCATTGCTGCCTCAACTTATGTAAAAATCGCACAAAGGAGATTGTTCAAATGATCAGAATGGGAAGAAATTCCAAACCCGATACCTCTGATGCCCCTGACACATCGTCGAGCTATTACCCCCAAACCGCCACCACACAACCAAGCTCGACGCCCTACCAATACGGAAGTGAAAATATGAACACAGTATCCCGACCTGCTACCGACAGCGAAAATATCGCAAGAGACATTAAAGAAGGAAAATTGAGCGGCTTCGTCGGCCACGGCACTTCGTTGACCGGCGACACCTCTTTCCAGATGATGCTGCGCGTGGATGGGCAATTGACCGGGACGGTCTCATCCGAGGGCGGGACTCTGATCGTGGGGAACAACGGCCAGCTCGACGCTAACGTCTCGGTCGGCGTCGCTCAGGTGAACGGGACGATCAACGGCGACGTCGTCGCGACCGAAAAGATCCAGCTCGGCCGCACCGCACGCGTGGTCGGGAACATCACCACCCCGAAACTCGTCATCGAGGACGGAGCCGTTTTCGAAGGCGGTTGTACGATGCTCAAGGCACGCGAGGCACAAGAGAAGCAAACCACTGCCGCGGCGACACAATCCACCTCTTCGTACGGTTCTTCATCCAGCTACCCCAACGGTTACGCATCGACGTCCGCCGTTGACGACGACGGCGATGACGACGCTCTCTCGATCTCCGATGAGGAGAAATCCGAAACAGCGACGGTTTGATCACACCGTTGATCGAAATGCCAAAAGGCGAAGCTCGATGCTTCGCCTTTTTCTATTATTTATTGCCCGCACGTTGCTAACTCGTCTATACTTTTTGCGTTCTCGGTTCAATTCAAATTTCTTCAGCGGAGGTTTTCTCGATGTGGAGTGAATTCAAGGCGTTTTTGGCGCGTGGGAATGTGCTCGATCTCGCCATCGGCGTCATCATCGGTGCAGCATTCGGACGGATCGTCACCACCTTCACGGAGGGGATCATCATGCCGATCATCGGGATGATCACCGGCGGGGTCGATTTTAAGAACAAGTTCATCAACCTCAGCTCGGTGCCGCTCCCGATGAAGGACGGCAACGTCGACTTCGACGCCGTGACGAAGCTCGGACTGCCCGTCATCCGTTACGGCCAATTGATCAGCGACCTGATCAATTTCTTCATCGTCGGATTCGTGATGTTCATCATCGCGAAGCTCGCGATGGATTACTTCAAACGTCTCGCCGCCGCGACCCCGCCCCCGCCGCAGGAGGTCCTCCTCACCGAGATCCGGGACATCCTCAAAGAGAAACCGGTTTAAGATATTGCCCGCGAATAACGCAGATCTGCGCGAATGTTTTTCAAAGATCATTCGCGTTCATTAGCGTTATTCGCGGGCAAAGTTCTTACTTCTCCGGCCGGAAGATCCCGTTCGGCATTATGAACATATCCAGCGCGAAGTCCCCGTCGTGGACGTCCTTGATCTCGATCTCCGGCGGGAAAAAGCTCAGCCCCGCCGTAACGCAGTCCACGCGGCACTCGCGCAGGAACCGGTCGTAGTACCCCTTCCCGTACCCGACGCGATACCCCCGCTCGTCGAAGCACAACAGCGGCACGATAACGAGGTCTATGTCCTTCGGGCCCACTCTCTCCGCCCCCGAAGGCTCCTCGATCCCCCACGCGTTCTTCACCATCAAGGTGTCGCGATCGTAGTAGAAATGCTCTAGTTCCGCGGTCGAATCATTCACCCGCGGCACCGCCGTTCGAACGTTCGGGAATTCATCCCATATTCGACCGAAAATGATGCCCGTATCCACCTCGTGGAACTTCGCGATCGAGATGAAACAATGCACCACCTTCAGCTTCGCGAAGTCGAACTCCGCGAACAGCATGTCGGCTATCACCCGGCTGCACGACTCGACCTCAGCCTCGGTCAAAGCACGGCGCTTTTCGAGATACGTTTTCCGCAGTTCCGATTTTGTGGCCATCGGCTTGTTTATCCGCGTTTCTTGTCCGGGCGAGGTTTGTTAGCTGTTTTGTTCGTGCGCGGCGAAATGAGCGAACCTTTGAATTCCGACTCGCTCTGAGAATCTCGATCGTTTTTGACATTGAGCAGCTTAGAATCGCTGAGTATCTTCTTAGCCGCTTTAGCACTCTTGCTGGGACGCTTTTTTGGTGTTGCCATATGTTTCCTGATCAGCTTCGCACGATCCATCCCCCGCCGACAACCTCGTCCCCTCTATAGAAGATCGTTGCCTGTCCCGGCGTGATGGCGCGTTGCGGTTCGTCGAAGACGATGCGGGCGTGTGCATCCGGTTGAGGGTAGATCATTGCAGGCGCCGGGTCATGTCGGTAACGAACCTTTACCTCGGCGCGCACGGGCTCGGCCGGTTCGTCGAACGCGACCCAGTTAACGCCCTTGGCGGTGAACTCGATCTGCTCGAGTTCGTCCGCTTCCCCGACGATGATCTGGTTCTTCGCCCGCTCGATCTGAACCACGTAGAGCGGCTTCTCGTGCGCGATGCCGAGGCCCCGTCGCTGCCCGATCGTGTAGCGGTGAATGCCCGTGTGCGCGCCGACGACGGCTCCGGCGGAGTTGACGATCTCCCCGCCCTCCGGCATCTCGTCCGACCGGCCCTCGTGGTCTAGGTAACGGTCGATGAATTCCGAATACTTCCCATCCGGCACGAAGCAGATCTCCTGCGATTCCTGCTTCTCCGCGGTGTAAAGGTCCGCCCCACGGGCGATCTCGCGCACCTCGCTTTTCAGCATGTCGCCGAGCGGAAAATACGCCCGCGAGAGCTGGTCCTGCGTGAGTTCCCAAAGGAAGTAGCTCTGGTCCTTCCAGTGATTCTTCCCGCGGAACAATCGGTATCGATCGGCTGCCTCGTCGTACTCGACCCGGGCGTAATGTCCCGTCGCCACCTTCTCGCAGCCTAACGAGAGAGCCATCCGGTCCAGCGATGCGAACTTTAATCTTGAGTTGCAGGCAACGCAGGGGATCGGAGTTTCACCCGATAGATAACTCTGCACGAACGGCTCCACCACGTCGCGCTCGAAATCCTTTTCGAGATTCAACACGTAAAACGGGA
>JAEZJR010000163.1 GCA_023415725.1 Acidobacteriota bacterium | reverse complement strand
CCCCAATAGAAAACGAATGAGCACATCCCTTTTCAGGAAGAAATCGATAGCGCAGATCCAGGCGGACGCCGCGGCCGGCATGAACGAGCACGTCCAGGAATCGGTCGGCGGCGAGGGCGGAGGCCTGCGCCGCACGCTGAAACTTCGCGACCTCACGCTGATGGGCATCGCAGCGATCATCGGGGCGGGCATCTTCGCGATGGTCGGGAAGGCGTCGTACGACGGCGGCCCGTCGGTGATCTTCCTGTTCGTGTTCACGGCCGTCGCGTGCGGGTTCGCGGCGTTGTGCTACGCGGAGTTCGCCGCGAGGATCCCGATCGCGGGGTCGGCCTACACGTATGCGTACGCGTCGATGGGCGAATTGATCGCGTGGATCATCGGGTGGGATTTGATCGTGGAGTACGCTATCGGGAATATCGCGGTCGCGATCTCGTGGAGCGATTATTTCACGGGCCTTTTGAAGGGCTACGGGATCAATGTCCCGCTCCATTTCACGATGGATTTCCTCACGGCGAAGCGCGGTTTCGCCGCCGTCCAGGACGCGGTCGCGGGCGGGGCCGCGATGGACACGCTCACTCAGGGGTGCGAGGCCGCTGAAGCAGCGATCAGCTGCGCGCAGCTGGACGCACACTCCGCCTGGGCGAACGCTCCGCAGGTCGGCGGGCTTCACATGGTGATGGACCTTCCGGCCTTGCTTATCACCTTCCTGATCACCGCACTCGTTTACATCGGTATCCGCGAATCGAAGTACGCAGGGAACGCGATGACGATCCTGAAGATCGGGATCATCCTCATGGTGATCGGGCTTGGACTGTTTTATGTGAATCCGGAGAACTGGTCGCCGTTCGCTCCGAACGGCTTCGCAGGCGTGATGAAGGGCGTTTCGGCGGTGTTCTTCGCTTACATAGGGTTTGACGCCCTCTCGACGACGGCCGAGGAATGCGTCGAGCCGCGGCGCGACCTACCAAGGGCGATGATGTATTCGCTAGTGATCTGCACGATCCTATACATAATGCTCGCCCTCGTGCTCACCGGTATGGTCAGCTACACAAAGCTGAACGTCGGCGACCCGCTCGCGTTCGTTTTCGGCCCGCAGGGTGCGGATCTGCCGTGGGTGGCCGGGATCATCGCGGTGAGCGCGGTCATCGCTCTCGCGACGGTGTTCCTCGTCTTCCAGATCGGGCAGCCCCGGCTGTGGATGGCGATGAGCCGCGACGGCCTGCTGCCGCGCGTCTTCTCTTCGATCCATCCGAAGTTCCACACGCCGTGGTTCGCGACGCTGATCACGGGGCTTGTGGTAGCGATCCCGGCTCTGTTCATGAACCTGACCGAGGTGACGGACCTCGCGAGCATCGGGACGCTCTTCGCGTTCGTCATCGTTTGCGCGGGCGTGCTGGTCAAGGATAAGGAGTTCGGACGCGAAGACCGGTTCGTCCCGTACATCAACGCCCAGTTCATCATTCCGGCCCTGCTGCTGATCGCACTCGGGGCGCTTTACGCGATGAACCCCGACGCGATCACGAATTTCTTCACGGTTGACCCTGCCGAAGGCGAGACGGCCTTGAGCGCATTCAGCCACAAGATCCCGATGATCTTCTTCCTGCTGCTGTGCGCCTTCATGGCGGTGATGTGCTTTTTGCGAAAGCTGACGCTCATCCCCGTGCTCGGGCTTCTGCTCTGCTCTTACCTGATGACGGAACTCGGGGTGACGAACTGGACCAGGTTCGCCGTGTGGATGCTTTTCGGGCTGGCGATCTATTTTGGGTACGGGTTCGCCAACAGCAAACTCGCCGCGGCCGCCGGTGCCGAGCGGAGCTCCAGCAGCCATCTGGTGATGGCGGCGATCGGGTTCGCGGTGTCGGGTTTCGGGCTCGGCATCTCAGCGTTCTCGTTCATTTCCGACCTGATAATCTATTTCATCCCGACGCTGGAGGCCACGACGATCAAGATATTCGAGATCGGGCTTTTCCTCGTCGGGTTGGCGGTCGGGCTTGCGGGTGTATACCTGGCAAAACGCGACCAGATCTAGCGATTTACATTTCTTTACAGAATATGCAAAACCAATGGAATTCCGCTTGCGTCTAACCGGGCGGAATTCCATTTTTTTCTCATACAGGAGAGACCATGAAGAAATTGTTACTAATGATGTGCGCCTTGGGACTGTTCGCGTTTTCGGCATTTGCGCAACGGTCCGCCAACTACGCCGGTACCTGGAAACTCGATAAGGCCAATTCGAAGCTGGCCCAGCAGATGATGTTTGATTCGTTGACCTGGACGGTTTCGCAAGCGGGCAAAGAGCTCAAGATCGTCTCGGAGGCCAAGCGTTCTGAACCTACCATAGAGCGGCCAGCGGGAGGCCCCCCACCCGTAGCAGCACCGCCTGAAGGTGCGCCGCCAATGCGCGGCGGGCGCGGAATGGGCCGCGGCGGGTTCGGCGGCGGCGGATTCGGTGGTAGTACTGATGCCACGACCGTGTATTCGCTTGACGGTAAGGAAACGATAGGCGAGGCTGAGGGCCCGATGGGCAAGATGCCGGTGACCTATAAGGCGATCGTGGGTTCGGACGGGACACTCGTTCTCACCAACTCACGTTCATTCAACGGCCCGATGGGCGAGATCAAGCTCACGACGAAAGAAACCTGGAAACTTTCGCCCGACGGCAAAACGCTCACCGTCGAGCGAGAGAACACGACCCCGCGCGGGGCACAGACCTCGACGCTGGTTTTCGTCAAAGGCTAAAACCTCAAAGCTCGGAGTTCCAGCTTCAGCTGGCATGCATGGCCGCTAGAGATCTAGAGGCAACAAAGGGCCACCTAAAGGTGGAACTCCGAGCTTTCGTCATTAATCGGCGAACTGGAGTTCTTCGATGATCTCGTTCGCGTATTTCCTTCCCAATTCGACGTCTTCCGGTTTCAGGGAAACGGCCCCGACGACGGCGTGGCCGCCCCCGCCGTAGCGTTCGCAGATCTCCGCGATGTTGTGAACGCGCGGACGCGGGGCCCAGGGGTTCGAGCCGACGGAGATCTTCGTGCGGAAGCTGCTCTGGCTCAAGCTCACGACGTAGGTCACCTCGGGATGGTAGTAATATGGGATGAACTTGTTGTAGCCCTCGATCCCCGTCCCGATCAGGTCGAAATGGACGACGCCCCTTTCGGCGATCGCACGTTCCTTGATCACTTCCGCGGTCTTCCAATGCTCTTCCAGGATGGGTTCAAGCTTTGCGCGGATCTCGTCCGTGGCTACGATCTCGTCGAGCGACATCTCCGTCAGCATCCGGATGATCTTCTCCACGAACGCCGGGTCCTTTTCCCCCTCGATCACCTGCATCAGCTTGAGGGCCGATGAGCGAAGCTCGACGCACTGAGCGGGCGATTCGTACAGCGCCCCGTCGATGATATGTGCCCATTCGACCAACTCGTCGAGCGAGCCGTCCTGCCAGCCGAATTTCTCGCGGGTGACGCGGGCGATGAACTCCGCGCAGGATTTACTGTCGATGTCGAGGAACTTCTTCCCGCTCGTGTCCGCCCGGAAGTGGGCCTCGTCCTCGGGCGAGAGGAATGCGGACTGGTGATGATCGAACCACCAGGTCAAGCGATCGTCTGCGCAATATTTGAAATCGACGATCGCGTTCTCGTCCCCGTCGAACTGGTCGCGGTCGAACGCGTTCCCCGCTCGGTGCATCGTCGGGGTGTACATCACCTCGGCCTCCGGGTGGACCTTGCTCTTATAAAATTTGGTGAATATCGCGGCCGACGACACCCCGTCGAAACAATTGCCGTGATAAAGTATGCGAAGTTTCATATAGATCCGACTGGAGTCGAGGGCGTCCCGCCGTCGTGAGCCCGTGAGGGCGAAAACGGTAGCGGCCACAAAGTTCCTCGTGCTGTCGAAATAACTCAGCTGTCGGCATGGGGAGGCCGCTTAGGC
>JAEZJR010000153.1 GCA_023415725.1 Acidobacteriota bacterium | reverse complement strand
CCTGTAGTGATGGGAAATGCAAGCCCGCATTTGCTAGGGCGAGAGGAATTCTATAAAACAGTAACTAATAACGAAAGCGGCGTGGCCGCGGCTATCAACAGATTCATTTTGAAACAGGAGAACTAAGTGGCTAACAGAACAGCGGTTATCGAAACGAACAAAGGCATTATCAAATTCGAGCTTCTCGAAGAGGACGCACCGAAAACGACCGAGAACTTTCGCCTGCTGGCGGAGCGGAATTATTACGACGGCGTGATCTTCCACCGCGTCATCCCGAACTTCATGATCCAGGGCGGCGACCCGCTCGGCGAAGGCTACGGCGGCGAATCCGCTTGGGGCGGCAAGTTCGACGACGAGATCGATCGCGAATCCGAACTCTATCGTGGCGTATACAATAAAGGCACTGTCGCCATGGCGAACGCCGGGCCGAACACCAACGGTTCGCAGTTCTTCATAATGCACGTCGATTACCCGCTGCCGCCGTCATATTCGAAGTTCGGCAAGGTAATTGAGGGACAGGACGTCGTCGACGCGATCGCCACGGTCGAGACCAACCACAAGGATAAGCCGATCGAGCCGGTCGTGATGAACCGCGTTTACATCGAGGAATTGGCTGCCTAGATGCGTGCGGTCGTTCAGCGTGTAAAGCGTGCGAAGGTTACGGTAGGAACCGAGATCACCGGCGAGATCGGCAAGGGATTGCTGGTATTGCTGGGGGTCTCGGTCCGCGATTCCGAAAAGGACGCGGCCTACCTCGTCGACAAGACGCTGAATTTGAGAGTTTTCGAGGACGCGGAGGAGAAGATGAATCTTTCGCTCCTCGATATCAGGGGCGAGTTGCTCGTCGTATCGCAGTTCACCCTTTACGGCGATGCGACGCGGGGCAGACGTCCGTCGTTCATAGATGCGGCACCGCCCATCCGTGCTAACACGCTCTACGAAGTATACGTCGCCGAAGCCCGAAAGCAACTTAACAGGGTGGAAACTGGCAGATTCCAGGCCATGATGGACGTCGAGCTGATAAATGACGGTCCGGTTACCATCCTGCTCGACAGCGAAAAGAAATTCTGACCCCTATGAAGATCGGAACAATTGCCCTTTCGGCCACATTGGCCTTCACGATGGCGTCCTGCGGTGGTAACGCTGCCAATTCTAATCGCACCGCTGCGCCAGAAGTGAAACGGGGCGTCCAACCCGTCGCCGATAAAGAGATAGCCGTTATCGAGATGGAGAACGGAGCAGCGTTCGGCACCATCAAGATAGAGCTTTATCCGAACATCGCCCCGAAGATGGTTGAGCAATTCAAGGCCCTCGCCCGAGAAGGCGTCTACGACGGCACTACCTTCCATCGAATCAACCCGATGGTCGTTCAGGGTGGCGATCCCTTATCGAAGGACGACAATCCCGCGAACGACGGAACCGGCAAATCGAACAAACCGAACGTCCCTGCCGAGTTCTCGGATGTCCTTTACGAAACGGGCATCGTGGGAGCGGCCAGATCGACCGATCCGAATTCGGCGAACTCCCAGTTCTTCATTACCCTAAGGCGAGTTCCCGATTTCGACACACGCTACACGATCTTCGGTAAGGTCATTGAGGGGATGAACAATGTCCGTACGATCTCGGGCGTTCAGCCCAAGGATGGCGAACGTCCGGTCGAACCCGTCCGCATAAAGTCCATCAGGATTGAAACCCGGCAATAGTCTTGCTAGTATTTCAAAAGCATTCGCTCGCGTAGCTCAGTGGATAGAGCGCTTCCCTCCGGAGGAAGAAGTCGCAGGTTCGACTCCTGCCGCGAGTACCATAAATAGAAAAGGCGTTCCGATGATCGGAACGCCTTTTCTCCTTTCTGGTGATCCGGCTATCGGACCTTCAGCATCGGGTCGCCGATCAGAGCCCACGACCTCCTCACATCTCCACCGCCGATAAGCTGTGCTTTTGCGTCGTTGACCAGATCGCCCAGCCGGGTAATATTACCCAGCGTGATCTGTTCGTAAAACCGCAGCGCCATCACCTCCTGGACGTCCGGGGTAGTCTTGCCCGTAGAGGCCCAGATAGCCACGGCACCGCCATTGGGTGCTTTTGTTATCGCTTCGGCGAAGCTGTCATTACTATTCGACGGCACGAAATAGGCGTTCAAGCAAGTCAACGCGGTGACCAAAACCGGAGTGCTCGCGTTCGTAAGAGATTGTATGTCCCCGTTCCAGAAGAAATTGGTGTCTCTCCAGGCCGCAGACGTACCATGGCCGGTGTAATTAGCAATATACTTGCCTGAATTAAACGCGTTCATAACGGCACTTTTGGCCGAGGTGCTATCGGGGATGCCTCGCTGTGCCGTATCTTTAGGCATTCCTGCCGGCAACTTCGCCATTAGCCTCTCGCTCATCGCCTTGAAATCGTAACCGTCAGTTTGGTCATAAGCGAACAAGGCTCCACGATCCAATACGTTCGGGGTAAGAGCGGCTTCCCACGCAACGGTTTTGTTGAACACCGTCGTCACACCTGCCCCGGTACGCGAAGATATACGCCCTATCGGTATCTCAGCGAGCCCGTCGTTATTGAAATCAGCAAGCGCTTCATCGCTGCCCGTCTCTTCGAACAAGGTGTTCACCATCCGCGTCGGCACCATGTTCCAGTAACCGTTGCCGTGATAGTTCTTCGGGTCGTAGGTAGCATCGCCGATCAGCAAAACGTACGACGGAGGAGTCTGCCAGTTGTTCTTCGCATAATCCAGGAAACTCTCGATCGCTAATGAACTCGACACTCCATAGTTGAATTCGTCGAAGATCTCCTCGACGTCGACGACCTTCGTCGAAACGCCCTGGCCTGCCCGGTACGCAGCCCACGCCTGTGCCTCCGGCATCAGGCTCGAATGGGTGATGACAACCAGAGTCCCCGCGTTCGTTGGCACCCCGAGAAGACCGGGATCGTTCGGCAGCACCGACACAGGTGTGGAGAAGTTGTTCGCCTCGGTCGCGTAGAAAACACGGCTCCGGCCTGCAGGAATGACCGGACCGAATGTGCCTGCTGTCTCGACGATCTGATTGTTAACGAGCTCAACGACTTCGCCCTCGTAAGTAACATCGAAAAGTCTGACGTTGGGGGTCGTGAAACCCGAAACGATCGTCCGCCTCGACGTTTCGGTAAAGAAATCCAGGCGATTATTTTCCGCCTTATAGGCCCTCGGAAAATCGATCGAAACGTAATCAAACAGGTTCGTATCTCCGTCCACTGTCGATCTCATGCTGAGAGTGTTCGTCCCATCTAACAGATACGATACGGGGATGGAATATGTCTCCTTGAAAGGACTCCTCGAAAAGCCCACGGCGTTAGGCAGCAGATTTCCATTTAAGCGGATCTCGATATTGTGGGCGGTTATAGAGAACCCCTGGAACGCAACCGTCATGGTCCGCTCACCCGGGGTACGATCGATCCCCGTCAGGCTGAAGGTGAAGTCGGTACCGCCGGAGCCGACAATACGGCCCCAGAAATTTTCACTGTCGCCGTTGAGTACCTGGTTGATGTAATTGGTCCGTTCTTTGCGAACGAACGTCTGCTTGTACTTCGTTGACAACACTAGACCCGTTCGCGGCAAAGGCGAAGTGACGCGGGCCCTCTTTCCGGCCGTATCGCCAACGATCAGGTAGTAGGTCCGGATATCGCTTTCGATCGTATCGAGTTCTTTACCGAGAAATTCGACATAGTTTGCGTTCGGGCCAATGATCATAGGAAGTTCATTGCCTTCGAGGTAAAGCTGCCAACGACTCGGATCACTGTTAACGTCAAATCCGGCGGCCTGCAGTTCCGCCCGCGTTACCCGGATCAATCCCGATGCCTTGGCTTTTATCTTTGCACCCGGCTGCGAGATCACACTCAAGTGGCGGTTCGGATCCGGGGCCAGGGCATTTGCGTTTACCTCGGCTCGAAGCCCACTGGGCAACGAGAGATCTACCGTCGTTGGCCTGATACGCTCCTCCACCTTCGGAGCGTATTCGAAGAAGTTCTCCCCGGCGACCTTCGGCAGGTCCTGCACCGGGCTGACTGAAAAAAGGCTGCTCCGTACGTTGCGCTTGGATCCGCGTGCCTCCACTAAGTAAAGACTGGAGGTTGATCCATTCTCATCAAAAAAGGAATAGTTTTCACCGTAAGCGGGCCCGTCACCCAACTTGAACGCCGCCCCTGGCTCCATCTCGGATATACGCGTTTCGCCGTTGCCGTCGATCCGGTAAACGTAAAAGCCGTTATTCTCGATCTCGGATTCCATCTGCCAGTGCACCCAAACGCCTTTGCCCTGCGTATAGGCCCGCACAAGGGCGAAATTCGTTTGATCGGCTGCAGGATTCCCTTTCACCGGGGGTGTAGTTTTGGGAGAAGGAATCTCTGGAAGGGTCCAGACCGGTTCCTGAATCTTTGTTTTTTTCTTCCTCTGTGCCGAAACGGCAGGGATGCTCGAGACGAGGAACGCCGAGACCAACAAAAACGAAACTGCTCTTCGCATGAAGTGAACTACTCCTAAACTTTGTAAAACCTATAAAAGGGAAGGGTTACCGACTCTACGGTACAATTTTCGGGTAAAAAATCAAAGATAAATTTGAAAATTAGGGGCGAATCGGACTTTTCGGGTTAACCCGCGAAAGCCTCGAATCGCCCCTTGGTCTTTACCGAAGCAACCTGTTTTACTTGCTGCCCGATATTAGCTGCCGCAGCACGTAAGGCAGTATCCCGCCGTTCTTGTAGTACTCGATCTCGATCGGCGTGTCGATCCGCAGGATCAGATCTGCCGTTTCGCTCGAGCCATCGGCCCTGTGGATCGTCAATTTCACTTCCTGCCGCGGTTTCACGTCGACGCCTTCCACCCCTGTCAGATCGAAGGTCTCCGTGCCGTCGAGTTTGAGTGATTCAGCTGACTGGCCTTCCTTGAATTGGAGCGGCAAAACCCCCATACCGACGAGATTCGAACGATGGATCCGCTCGAATGATTGTGCAACGACCGCGTTCACGCCCATCAAACGTGTTCCCTTCGCTGCCCAATCGCGTGAGCTGCCCGTGCCGTATTCCTGTCCTGCAAAGATCATCAGCGGCGTATTTTCCGCCTTGTACTTCATCGCGGCGTCGTAGATCGACAGCTGCTCGCCGTCCGGCTGGTACACCGTATAGCCGCCCTCCACCGGGGCCACCATCGTGTTCTTGATCCTGACGTTCGCGAACGTCCCGCGAAGCATCACGCGGTCGTTTCCGCGCCGGGAGCCGTACGAGTTGAAATCCTTCGGCTCAACACCCTGCTCCTGCAGGTAAAGACCCGCCGGCGAATTCGCCTTGATCGCACCGGCCGGCGAGATATGGTCAGTAGTGACCGAATCGCCGAAAATGGCCAACGCCCTGGCTCCAGAAAAGTCCGAAAACGCCCCGGTTTCCATCGAAAACTCTTCGAAGAACGGCGGTTCCTGGATATATGTCGAGTTCGAATCCCACTCGTAAACTTTACCGACGCTGGACTCGATACTGTTCCAAAACGGGTTTTGCTCCGCAAATTCGCTGTAGAGTCGGCGGTATGTCTCCGGGTCCGTCGCGGACTGGAGCATCTCCCTGACCTCGTCGAGCGACGCCCAGATGTCCTTCAGGAAAACATCATTACCTTCCTGGTCCTTACCGATCGGGTCGAGATAAACATCCTTCAGTACCGTACCGGCAAGGGCGTAAGCAACGACCAGCGGCGGCGACATCAGAAAGTTCGCCTTGATGTTCTGGTGCACGCGGGCCTCGAAATTTCGGTTACCCGAGAGCACAGAGGCGGCGATCAGGTCGTTCTCCACGATCGCTTCCTCGATCGAGGGTTCGAGCGGGCCTGAGTTCCCGATGCATGTCGTACATCCGTATCCGACCAGATTGAACCCGATCTGGTCCAGGTACTGCTGCAACCCGGTCTTTTCAAGGTACTCCGTCACCACGCGCGAACCCGGAGCAAGCGACGTCTTCACGTACGGCGGTACGGTCAGGCCCTTCTCCACAGCCTTTTTCGCGACGATGCCCGCGGCGATCATCACGGCCGGGTTGGAGGTGTTCGTGCACGAGGTGATCGCGGCGATCAGCACATCTCCGTGGCCGACGTTGGTCTGAACCGGCTGCACATCTTCGGGCGGGCAATCTACGCGGTCCGGGGTCGGGCGATTATTCATCATCTCGACCTCGGTCGTGACGTTAGTGTTCTTTTCGCTCACAAGGTCGCTGAGCACCGGAAGCGGAACCGATCTGGGGTTCTGGTCGCCGCCGCCGGTGACCACGACATTAGGCTCGCCGCCCATCGTCACGACATGGCGTTTTTCGATCTCTTCTTTTTGCTTACCGTATCCCCCATCGGTGACTGGTTGGGCGAAGAGTTCGAGGAAGCGATCGTCCAGATTTGATAGCTCGATGCGGTCTTGCGGACGCTTCGGTCCGGCGACGGAAGGCGTCACGGTTTCGAGGTTCAGGTCGAGCTTCACCGAGTAATCTACTTCGCCTTCCCTTGGGATCCCGAACATGTTCTGGGCCGAGTAATAATTGCGGATCGTCTCGACCTGCTCTTTTGTACGACCGGTGTTAGTGAAGTACTCCAGCGTCTTCTCGTCCACGCCGAAGAAGCCCATCGTCGCACCGTACTCAGGGGCCATGTTCGCGATGGTGGCTCGATCGGTGGCGTTTAGTGCCGCCGCCCCTTCGCCGAAGAACTCCACGAACTTACCCACGACCTTCGCCTTGCGGAGCATCTCTGTAATTCGCAGAACGAGGTCAGTGGCGGTGGCTCCTTGCGGGAGAGTACCCGTCAGGTGAACACCGACAACGTCCGGCGTAAGGAAATAAACAGGCTGTCCGAGCATCCCCGCTTCCGCCTCGATACCGCCTACGCCCCAGCCGACGATCCCAAGCCCGTTGATCATCGTCGTGTGCGAATCGGTACCGACAAGCGTGTCCGGGAAATAAACTCCGCCGCGTTCGAAGACGCCCTTCGCCAGGTATTCGAGATTCACCTGGTGAACGATCCCGATCCCCGGAGGTATCACGCTGAACCCGCTGAAGGCCTGCGTTCCCCACTTCAGGAAGCGATAGCGTTGCTCGTTGCGGCGAAACTCGATCTCCATGTTGCGCTGGTATGCGGCCTCGCTGCCCGAGTAGTCCACCTGCACCGAGTGGTCGATGACAAGGTCCACCGGCACGAGCGGTTCGATCACGTTCACGTCGCCGCCCATCCGCTCGACGGCCGATCGCATCGCCGCCAGATCGACCAACAGCGGCACGCCGGTGAAATCCTGCAGGATCACCCGAGCGACAACGAACGGTATCTCTTCTTTTCGCTCTTCTTCAGGCTTCCAGTTCGCGAGGGCGCGCACGTTGGCCTCGCTCACCCGCTTCCCTTCGTCGAAATTGCGAAGGACGGACTCAAGAACGATCCGTATCGAGATCGGCAGGCGTGAGATCTGCCCCAGGCCTTCCGCCTCGAGTTGGGGCAGCGAGTAAAACACTCCTTCCTGCCCGTTGCCGGTTGTGAACGTTTGCCGCGTGTTGAAGAGATTGTGTGTCATAGAGATGTTTGGCAAAACTCGCCGAAACTATTAGTTTAGAAAGCCATAATGCATAAATCAAGGTTATACGTTTCCGGCAGGTCCGACACGCCCGTACCGCACGTAAATCTTTGATAAGAAACGGTATTCAGGTTTGTCCCGCTCGATCTCCAAAAGAAGCGATCAGCCTCCATCAATCTCAGCTTCGTAGGGTCGACATATTTGTAGAACCGCAGCCCAATGGCTCACAAAAGCTCTGTAGGAGCGACATGTCTATATTGAGCAGCCAGCTCCGCAGGAGCTCCATGACTGTAGTGTGCGGAGCACACGACAATATCAGTAGCTACAGGTGCAGCGGAGCGGAACCTGTAGGCCATCGAACCGCGCCGTCCCCAGCGTGTGTAACACGCGTCACCCCTTTGCGGTCCTCTCTATTTCTCTCTGTGTCTTCCTTGCACAAGCCCGCGCGTAAGCAAGGGCGATACACTCAACTCAGATAACGCGCTCAGGCTCTGAATAGAGCTATTGCAAGTCATACCCCATGTCCGTATATTCTGAACGCTGTTAGACCTTAAACCTGGAGGCAAGTATGCAAAACCTGATAGTGACAACAGGCAACGAGGTGGCGGGACGCGAGATAGCGGAATATTTGGGCGTGGTGCGAGGAATCGTGGTGCGTGCAACGGGTATCGGCCGCGGGTTTATCGGCGGCATTAAATCCATCGCCGGCGGCAACATCAGCGAGTTCGCACATGTTTGCGAAAAAGCGCGCCAGGATGCCTCGAACCTCATGATCACCCACGCCCGCGAAATAGGAGCGGACGCCGTCATCGCCTTCCGCTACGACGCCACGGAATTCTCCCAGGGCACGACCGAAGTTCTGGCCTACGGCACAGCGGTGAAACTTAAATAAGTATTGCCGGCCCTAAGGGGAGGGTGTTAACCGATCAATCCAGCACGAAGCCCTTCGGCACGAATTCCATTGCAACGAGTTCCCCGGCAGTTTTTGCCTTCGGGTCTTTGCTCGGGACGAAGGTGAAGATCACGGGAACGTCCACGGCCTTCATGCCGCAGCCGAATTGTAGACCCTCAATGTCGGGAGTGTAGCCGCGGGTTTCAGGTTGTCGTGATGGGCTGACGGAAAGGCGGAGCGTCAGCGTCGGGGTCTTCATGAAAAAGAACATCCCCTTGCTGCTGCATTCGGATCTTTCGATAAAACCCATCTCGCGTTTCTCGTTTTCGGCGGGCTTGCGAAGGTTCTGCTTTATCGAGTCCATCATCATTTGCCGTCTTGCCGCTCCGAGATCCGCAGGCTGCTCGCCGCCCGAAGGTGGGGGCGGCGTATTCACCATCTTGGGCTCGGATGCATCCGCTTCGCCCACTGCCATGTTCTCCGCGGGTTCCTTCACCTCCACGAACCTAAAATCATCCGGCACGAAATCCGCTGCGACCAGCGTCCCTCGTAGGGCGCCCTTCTTCGCCGCCGGTTTGAATGCGATCACCGCGCGGAATTTCGACAGGTCGGCGTCACAGCCGATCTCGCCCAGCTCCGCCGAGATCCAAGAGTTCAGCTCGAGCCCCTGAAAATCCTCGCTAGTCAGCACGAAAGTTTCCGTGTCCGACTTCACCCCGATCTGCACCTTTCCGTTCTTGCACTCGATCTTCTGGATGTGCCCAAGGAACCGCTCTTCCCCTTCAACGGGTTTACGGATCGACGCGTTGATGGACCGGAGGTTCGCTTCCGCCTCTAACTTTCGCTGCTCTTCCGGCGTCAGTTCGCGTGAACCGGTCTTGCGCATAACGGGCCCGCCAGTGCCGCCGTTCTTGACGGCGTTCTCGTATTGTTTCCTGGCTTCCTCATACTTCGCCAAGGATTCCTCGTTTTGACGGCTTATTTGCGCAAGGCGATCCGCACGAGACTTCACCTCGTCGTCGTCGGCGGTCTTGGCGATCTTCTCCGCGATCAGCCTCGCTTCGGCAAACTTCCGCTGCCGCGAATAGATCTCCGCGATCCGCAAAGCATATCGCTGGTTACCGGGCTGGTATTTCAACGCGGTCTTCAGCATTTCGACCGCTTCGTCCAATTCTTCACCGGTCACCAAACTCACGAATGCCAGTAACTCGTAACTTTCCCCGAACGAAGGGTTGTCCGCGATCGACTTCCTCAGGAGATCGCGCATCTTCGCTGCCTTGGCCGAGTCAAAACCGCTCACCATCCCGAATTCGTCGCGGCCTTCGCGGCTGAGCAGGTAGGCGTACCGGTAAAGTGCATGGCTGTTCTTCTGGTCGGCAGAGACGGCCTTGTCGAGGTAGTTCTTCGCCTCGTCCCATTTCCGCTGCCGCATCTTCACCATCCCGAGCGTCGTGTTCGCCAGCGTCAGGTTGGGCTCGGCTGCAAGGGCCGCGGTAAGTAGCGGCTCCGCATCGTCCCAACGGTTCGTGTGGTAGAGCAGATCGCCGAGGTAGGCATTGCTGTTCGCTTCTGTCAACGGCGAAACCTGCATCTCCTTATCGAACACCAGTTTGTCCCTGAGGGTTATCATCTGGTACATGTAGGTGTTCTTCTCGACGTACTTCCGCAGTTCCTTCTCCATCTCGGCGTACCCGGTTTGGAACGCGTCCCGAAATGCCTTTTCGGCAGGGACATCGTTGATGAGCGAATTGAGGAACTTGCCCAGCCCGTCAGATTTCCCTGTCCGCATCAGGTAGTGAACGAGCGCCCACGACTGAGCGTAAAAAATGCTTCGGGAGTGCCCTCCGGTACCATGCAGTGCACGATTGCTCGTTCCGAACAGCGTTCCGAGCGGTATCAGTTTGCTCTGCTGCAGAAGCATCAGGTGCTCGCCCTGCGGAAGTCCGAGTTTCACCTTCTGGTCTTCTTCGATCGCGTACGTTTGGTAATACTCGGCAAGCCCCTCGTTGAACCACGTCGGCACTTCCGACTTGCCGAAGTTCGTATCCAGCAGGAAGTGCACATACTCGTGATAGATCGTCCCGAAGGTTTCAGCGTCGTCGCCCCCGGCCGATAATGTGATGTAGTTCACGTCCTCACCCGGCTGAAAATACCCCGCGATACCTGTGTCCGGCTTCCCGTCCGAGCGTTTCGGTTTAAATGGCTTGTAAGCCGAATCGCTCTTGAAGACGATCACGTTCGTCGGCACCGGCGAGGCCAGCGACATATTCGTGAACAGCAGCCGAAACGTCTCCCGAAACTGCTCCAGCTTCGTCGCGACCTTTCGGATGTCCTTCTCGCTCGCATTCCCTATAAGGAAGAAATTCTTCGACCTCACCTGTATCCACTCGTCCTTGGCGGAGGCGATAGCCGGCAGAAAAACAAAACACGCGATCGTCACGAGGACCATTGCGAGTAAGGGGGCAAGATTCTTATTTTTCATTCGTGGGTGAATAGCCGGGCACGACTGCCCCGGATGTCGAACATTACGCCGTCACACGAGGCTCGGATAGGGCCTCGAACTTGCACGATAAAATACCACAAACCCGCACCCACGGATACCCCCATTTGGGCTACATAATAAAAATTAAGCGGTCCGGACAACATGGAGATCAGCACGATCTGTCTAAGTGGCCCGGATCGTACATCTGCACATAGTTGCCGAACGTCCGGTCGTCCATTGCTTGAACTGTGCGTGGGGAAATCTTCCCAATGCGGGGAGATATTCCGCCGAGCGTTTGCCCCCGTTCATCTCGGGTCACTGTGAAGGACCCATATTCCACTCCGCTCCGAGTGGAACGTTAATTGCTCGCTCCCGTGTACGGAGCCGCCTCCGTTTCGAACAGGATCCCGGCCGTTAAGCGTTTCCTCACTTCGATAAACACCAAATGAGGGGCGCCCACAGAACCCCCACTCGCAGATCTGAACTCCCGCAATGTGCCACAATTCCGAATACCCCCACAGCGGCGATGCAAAGTCATCGCCCGCAAAACAGCGAGAAGCACTGATCGAGATCACCGAATATGACCTCGCTGATCTCGAGTCCGCTTTTCGATTCCTGACCAGCCTCGCTGCCGACGCGCTCGATGCTGAACGTGTAAGCATCTGGGCTTATCAGCCCGAACCTCGTTCGCTGCGCTGCCTCGACCTGTTCGTCAAAAGCGAAGGTTCTCACGCGACCGGCGCGGAACTTTCCGCGCAGGATTACCCGGCGTACTTCCGGGCGGTCCTCGAGCAGAAGGTGATCGTCGCGGTCGATGCTGCTTCCCACCCAGCCACCAGCGAGTTTGCGGACTCTTACATGGAGTGCTTCCGGATCGAATCCATGCTCGACGTTCCGGTCAGGGTCAATGGGAAGTTTTTCGGAGTGATCTGCTTTGAGAGCGTCGACGAACGCCGCTGCTGGACGACCGACGAGCAGTCTTTTGCGGTCGCCGTTGCAAACTCCGTAGCCTTGGCAGTCGAACGCTACGAACGAGCGGAGGCGGAGGCAACGTTGCGGACCAATGAGGAGCGCCTTCGAGCCATCACCGACACCGCGCTCGACGCCATCGTCATGATGGACGAGCACGGAAGAACCACGTTTTGGAACCCTGCAGCAGAGCATATGACGGGCTACCCGGCCGAGGAAGCCGTCGGAAAGGAGTTCGTCGAATTGATCGCCCCCGAGCGGTTACGCAAGCCCTACCGTTCGGCGTTCAGTCGGTTCATCGAAAGGCGCAAAGTGACCGGGAGCGGGCGGACCGTCGAGATCAGCATGCGAAGAAAGGATATGTCTGAATTCTCGGCTCAGGTTTCACTCTCGATGTCCATGCTGAACGGGCGGATCCAACCGACCGCTATCGTTCGGGATATAACGGAAAAGAAGCGGGTCAAGGAAGAACTCCGCTCCGCCCACCTGCAATACGAAAAGATGCTGAGACACAGCCCCGCGGTCAGTTTCCATCTCAGGCGGACCGGGGAAGTATGGACACCCGTCGCCGTGGGCTCGAACATTACCCGTATCCTCGGATATAAACCGAAGGAAGCGCTGACCCCGCAGTGGTGGTTCGATGCAGTGCACCCGGACGATCTCGAACTGGCACGTTCCGCCGCCAATTCTCCCTCATCTCAATTCACGGAGCTAGAGTACCGGGTCCGGCATCGTGACGGGTCTTACCGGTGGATTGCCGACAATCGGCGCACGCTGTTCGACCGCGAGTGCTCCCCCACGGAAGTGCTCGGTGTATGGCTCGACATCACTGAGCGAAAGTCAGCGGAGCTGCAGCTTGCCGAAAACAGGACGACGATGCTTTTGCAGACAGCTGCGCTGGAGTCGGCAGCGAACGGGATCGTCATCACCGATGTTTCAGGCTCGATCGAATGGGTGAACAAGGCGTTCTGCACACTAACAGGTTATGAGCCCGATGAGGCAATTGGTAAGAATCCAAGGTTCCTGAACTCGGGAATACACCCAAGGGAATTCTTTTCTGACCTATGGGGAAAGATACTCAAGGGCCAAGTTTGGCGCGGCGACCTGATCAATCGCCGAAAGGACGGTAGCCTGTATCACGAGGAAATGACCGTCACTCCCGTTCCGGACGCGTCAGGAAAGATACTGCACTTCGTCGCCATAAAGAATGACGTCACCGAGCAGCGTCTCGCAGCGGAGGAACTCAGGCAGAGAGAGGCCGCCCTCGCAAAGGCCCAAGCCATTGCACATATGGGGCACTGGGAATTGGACCTGGAAACCGGGCTCTCCAAAGTCTCGGACCAGGGACTGAAGATAATGGGGATGGACCGTCGCGTGGGTGGACTGGTGTCTATCGAGATGGCCTGCCAACATATCCATGTCGACGACAGGGAGCGGTTCAGTGCACATGTGCTTCGTTGCTTGGAATCGCGCCACTGGGAGCCGATAGAGTTCAGGGTCGTCCGGCCCGACGGGACGACCGGGATCGCACTTGCTGAGGGCATGTTCGATGATCAGGAAAGCACCCTCGCTTCCGGTAAATTGACCGGCGTTCTTTTCGACATCACGGCCCGAAAAGAAAAGGATGAACAGTTCAAAGCCGTCGTTGATTCCGCAAATGACGGGATCGTCCAGATCGGGCCCGACGGCCGCATCACCGATTGGAATAGGGCGGCCTGCGAGATGTTCGGTCACCTGAAGGGCGATCTATTTAGAATGCGGTTCGCCGATCTGTTCGCCCCCTCCCTTGATTCGGGCGAACGTGAGAGATCCGGCTATAGGGAGATCTTCGGTAACGGATCTATTTGTGCGGAGTGCCGCGGCGTGAACTTACTTGGCATAGATGCACACGGCAAACACTTCCCGCTCGAGGTGACCGTTTCAAGTTGGGAGTCCCCCAAGGGGCTTCTGCGAAGTGCTATCATCCGTGACATTTCACAGAAAAAAGCGCTCGAAGACAAATTGGCCCACCAGGCCCTTCACGACGCATTGACCGGGCTGCCAAATCGAATGCTCTTCCACGATCGAGTCGGCCATACCCTGAAACGTATCAGCCGCACGAAAGCCACGATAGGTGTCCTATTCATCGACCTGGATAACTTCAAATATGTGAACGATACCCTCGGCCATGCGGCGGGTGACGCATTGCTCTGCAAGGTTGCGGACTTGATCTCTAGCTGCCTCCGGTCGGGTGACACTGCCGCGAGGCTTGGCGGGGACGAATTTGCCGTTCTCGTTGAGGGCGTCGGGGGGTTGAACAGTGCCGTGCAAGCCGCCCAACGGATACTCGACGCTCTCAGATCGCCCTTCGAGTTAGGCGGGAGCCGCGTTTTCGTTTCCGCCAGCATCGGAATCTCGACAGGGTCCGCCGGCTCCGATACGCCTGAAGGCTTGCTTCAAAACGCGGATGTCGCGATGTATACAGCCAAGTCGAAAGGCAAGGACCGGTATGTCGTATTCGAAGCCGATATGCTCGATTCCGTGCTGCAGCGCGTTCAGGTCGAAGCGGATCTGAGAACGGCGATCGAAAAGGATCAGTTCGAAGTTTATTACCAGCCGATCGTCGACCTGCAAAGCGGACACATCTCAGGCTTGGAAGCCCTTCTGCGTTGGAATCACCCCGATCACGGCATGTTGCCGCCGGGCGAATTCATCGGTATCGCCGAAGACACTTTTCTCATTGTCCCGATCGGCAAATGGGTACTCGAAACGGCCTGCAAACAGGTTCGCGGCTGGCAAAAAGTGTTCCCTGAGTTTGAGGGTCTCTGCCTCACGGTGAACGTTGCTACTCAGCAGTTTCAGGGTGACCGGTTCGTCGAAACTGTCACCGACGCGCTGGCTTCGTCAGGCCTGCCGGCCTCAACTCTGGTCCTGGAAATAACCGAATCCGCGATGCTCGCGAACACGGAGAAGACCATCGACACACTCTCCAGGTTGAAGCGCATCGGCGTTAAACTTGCGATCGATGATTTCGGAACCGGATATTCTTCCCTGAGTTACCTGCGTCAGTTCCCTGTCGACATCCTGAAGATCGACAAGACCTTTATAGACAGCGTGACGAACGGGGCCGACGGGTCCGCCGTCGCCCGGGCGATCGTCGCGATGGGGCAAAGCCTGAATCTGAGAACGGTCGCAGAAGGTATCGAAACGACGGAGCAGCAGATCGAGCTGCAAAAGTTAGGATGCGGTTTCGGCCAGGGGTATCGATTCTCAAAGCCGCTGGATCCCCAGCGGCTGGCCCAGCTCCTCACCGAGCGGTCGGAAAGGTCATGGATCACACCCGAGTTCGAGGTCGTGATCAACGGCCAGAATTCATACGTCTGCTGACGCGAACGCTGGGCGGGCGAGCCCCGTCTGCCATTACCTGCGTTTCGGTTCCCCCCCTTTCAGGCACCAACTATCCGCAGCCGGTCGATACACGTGCGAGCACCCTTGCAGGTCGCCTGCGGCGGACAGGGAAGGAACAGCGGCCGCACGCTCGCCCAGCCGTTTTCGAGTTTGGCGATGAGATGCTCAGGAAGGTCCAGTTCGACCATCCCTGACGCGGGGATATCGATTGCCCCCAGCTCGACCGAGCCGGCAATGAGCGGCACCCCGCTCGTGGGCAGTCAAAGTCGTTCGAACGCGATCGGGAGGGCTTCGGATAGATCGAATTGGTAGGTTTTCATTCCGCGTTGATATATACCCCAAACAGGTGACCCCACGCAAGCGAAGCCGGGTTCGCGGTTAAGGAACGATGACCGAAGAAATCAAGAGCCGCGCGATGCAATAAGCCGATTCATCGAAACGAAATGTCCGTGTTTTCCATAACTCGCGCGTCTCCCGTTGTCTCATACTTCTTCAATTTTTCCATCATCTTCCTCCTCTTTCCTCTTTTCTTATTTCGCGGTTGAAGAGGATTTCGACCACGAAAGAAGAAAAGAGGAAATACGAACCCGGAACCACGGAAAACACGGAAAGGATACGGAGAAGGACGAGTGGGGATACCTCCGCCAACTCCACCAACTCACCACTTCCGGCGCGATAACGGACCTCCGACGATAAACCCGAAAGTGGTCAGCCGAAACCGCCAGAATCGGCTGACCACTTTCGCAATAAAAGCTGACCATTTTTTCCACAACCCCTGTGGAAATCTGTTGTGGAACGCGCTACACAAAGCACCCGAAGCGCGATTTTTGCGGCGTTTCGGCCCGGTTCAGTGATGTGGCACGCGCCACAACCCGGTGTGGCACGTGCCACCAAACCTGAACCATGGGGTGAGGCCGGCGAATTTCAGGGGGAACCTAGCGGTTAGAAATAGGACGACTTTCCGTCCTTCCCGGTGCGGATGTCCGCCAGCCAATTCAGCCAGCGGTACTTGAGGGATTTCGGGGCGATGAACTCGGTGATCCCCGTAGTTGAATGCTGCGGCAACTCGCCGATCGTGATCGAGATCTCGCTAAGGAAGCGTAGGAAATAAAAACTCGAATCGATAACCTCGATCGGTTTTACCGTAAGTTTCACGTCGCCTGAGTCGAGCCTGAGCAAAGATGGATACCGGATACCAAATTTGTCCCGGACATAATCCTGCTCATCAAACCTCACCTGCCGCTCCTCCATCCGTCCGTCACGAATGATAAGGAGCTTGGTGGTGGCTTCGCCCTTCCCCGTCTCCCGAAACCGAAAGAATACGGCCGTGCAGTCGGCAAAATGTGCCCTTCCCCAGTGCCAGCTTTGGATCGTCTTCGCTAGCCAGCGGTTATCAAGATTGTGATCGTGATACCCCGTCCCGCGGAAATGATGGACGTTCAACTCCTTTCCCGACTTTTCCTTCAGGGTGATCCGCCCCGTAACGTCGGCCCTTGGCGTGACCATGTTCCAGGAATGGACTCCTCCGCCCATCTCCCGAACATCCGCCATCAGATCGCTCTCAACCGCCAACCATTCGAGGTCCGCTTCGACGATACGATCACCCGGCACCGACGCCTTCACCTTTACCGAGTACCCAACACCGTAAGCCGCGGCATCGAAATAGAACCCCGAATCCCCTATCGTACAGCGAGGCTTGTCTAAGGCTGCCCGGAAATCGCTGTAATGAAACTCCGTCACCGAGCGGTACACAACCTTGCCGTCCTTGAAGTATGTGAACGAAACGGCAGGGCAGCGTTTATTCCCTGCGATCGATGTAGTTTCCTTGTTATATCGGGGCGAATAGATGAAATTGTCGAGGAAAATGATCACGACCGCCTCGCGGCCGTCATCGGAAAGGGCGTCAAAATACCACCATTCGTACGATTTGTCCTCCTTCTGCGGGTGCCACACATCCGCGGCGATGCTGGAGGTAAAGGACAATTTCGATGCGGCAGTGTTTTCCATACGGGCACGTCCGATCCTAAGGAACTATAATGAAATTGTGATCGCTTTCTCCGAAAGAGAATCGCAGAATCGGATAATATTGGCAAACATTTCCGGGGAATCTGAATCAGTAAGGTGGTAACTGCTCTTCCCGAGAATCTACAATTTCAGGAGTAACGATGAATAACTTGACCAGGTTTTCCCTGTTGGGTCTCGTTCTTTTTGCGGCTGTCTTCGCAGTTGCTTGCCCTAAACGCGTGGCGATCGCTGACATCGAGGCGAATCCCTCCAGGTATCTTGATAAGGAAGTGGCAGTCGCGGGGACCGTCCAGGACAGTTACGGGATCGCAATTCCCGGCACGCCGATCCGCGGCGGTGCTTACAAGATCAGCGACGGGACCGGCTCTATTTGGATCTTTACCGACGACGTTGTACCGTCGAAAGGTACGCAGATCGGCGTGAAGGGCCGTATCGGCAGCGGTGTGAACTGGAAGGGCCGAAACTACGGCCTCGGGATGTACGAGCAGGACCGCAAGATCCGACGACGCTGATGGAAAGCACAATTTAACTTCCGACAGGCAGCAGGCTAAAATGCAGGCTGCCTTTCGATTTATGCGGACACTCATCGAAATCTTTGACCGAAAATTCGCCGACGTTCATTCGCGAAGCCTACACATCCTTTCGATGACCGGCGACGAAAACCTCTACCGCCGCCCGCGTGAATTGCCTCAGACCTTCGCGATGTTCACGGTCGGAGAGTATCTTCTGCGGTCCGCGGCGTCGGTCGAGCAGACATTCGGCGGCATCACCACACGGCTTTGGGACGACCCGTTCGAATGGACGCTGCCGGAGAAGCTCAACACCAAAGCTCTCGTCACGGAATATCTCGAAGAGGTTGAGCAGACCCGGCAGACAGGCTTGGCTTTCCTGAACTCCGACGAGGATCTACATAAACAAATGCCGGCTCCGAAAGAGATCAAACCGATTTTCGAGATCTTGTTGGATACCCTCGTCCGTGCAGAGCACTACCAGGGCAGAGCGGCGGCTGTCTGCCAATATTTCTCGGACGAGAAACTTCCGCGGCTATGACCCGTGAAAAGCAATTTCTTTGCATCGCGAACTTTTTCGTGAAAAAATACGTTTTGCTTCAAGGTCCCGCGAAATTTCGCGATAATCGGAGTGTTTCTTGATGTACTGTCCCCGTTGCGGCCAGCAACAGATATCAAATGAGACTAAGTTCTGTTCGCGTTGTGGGTTCCAGATGGGGCTCGTCGGCGAATTGATCGCGAACAACGGTTTCCTCCCGCAACTCCAGGCCCTCTACAACCAGAAGCCTCGATTCTTCACCCGAAAGAACGGCGTTATATTCACTACTCTGTGGTTCATTTTCTGGGTAATGATGGTTCCGGCCTTCTTTGGCATTGCCAATGAGGACGACGCCGCAGGGGTCTCAGCGGTGTTCGGGCTATTTACATCGTTGATGTTGCTGATCTTTTCGCTGGGAGTGTTGAAGAAGTCCCCCAAAGCTCATCCGATGGCACATTTGGAGGGTTTGCCGACGGCTGCACCGCCCGCTCCGGCACTTTACGGGAATCCGGTGCAGCAGGCACTTCCGCCGCAGCAGACGCAACCTGCACAAGCTTATACGGCCCCTCAAGGTGCGTGGCGAACCCCTGATACAGGTGAGTTGACCCGTACGCCGGGAAGCGTCACGGAGACGACCACGAAGCTTCTGAATCGCGACGAATAATATGCATTGCCCCAAGTGCGGACAACAGCAGATCTCCGACCAGACGCGGTTTTGCTCGCGTTGCGGATTCCTTTTGACGGGGATCGCCCAGGTGGTGGCGAATGATGGAATCGTGCCCGTTCAGACTCCCCCTGCTTTTGCCGCGGGTTCGCCGAGAAGGCGAGGCGTGATGCAGGGGGCGTTCGTTTTCCTGCTTTCCTTTTTGCTTGTCCCGCTTACGGCGATCATTTGCATGGCCTTAGGAATTGGCCCTGAGCCCGTTGCGGTCGTGGCGGTTACGCTTACCGTCGGGGGGCTGCTCCGTATCGCGTACGCGTTAATGTTCGAGGTGGGTGCTCCTGCCGGCACTAGCCTGGAAAGAAACGTATTGGCCGCATCCCAAAACCTGTTCGCGGGCAAGAAAGAAGCCGGCGAATTGCCGCCGGCCCAGACTATTCCTACCTCGGTTTACGCTCCGCCTGGTACAGGCCGCTGGCGTGAGACCAACGAACTCGAAACTCCCGGCAGCGTCACCGACAGCACCACCAGGTTACTCCACAACGAGCACGATCAATAACCGATCGCCGCCCCGTCGCTTCTCGAATCTATCGCACCCAGCCTGACACCGTCCTCGGCGATCATTATCCCGGTCGCCGAAGCGATATTCCCCGGCCGGTCCACGAACTTGTGCCCGAACCCCTTGAGAATATTGAGGGTATCCGGCGACATCCCGAACGGCTCGTACATTATCTCGTCCGGCAGCCATTGCTGATGGATCCGCGGGGCGTCGATCGCTGCCTGGATGTCCAGGTCGTGGTCGATCACGTTGATCACCGACTGCATAACCGCCGAGATGATCCTCGGCCCGCCGCGTGCTCCGAGAGCGAACCACGGCCGACCGTCCTTCCGCATCACGATCGTCGGGGTCATCGACGAAAGAGGCCGCTTCCCGCCCTCGACCTTGTTCCGCTCGCCCTGCACCAGCCCGAACAGATTCGGACGCCCCGGCCTCGCGGCGAAGTCGTCCATCTCGTCGTTCATCAGCACGCCGGTGCCCTTGATGGTCACACGCGATCCGTAGAGGTCGTTGATCGTGTAGGTGTTCGAAACGACGGTTCCCTCGGCATCCACCACGGTGAAGTGCGTCGTTTCCATCCCTTCGGCCATCGCAAATTCGCCCCATTTGATATCGCGGCTCGACGAAGCCTTGTTCGGCTGGATGGTTGAACTACGCCGTTCAGCGTACTTCTTATCGATCAGCTGAGCCACCGGCACATCGGCAAAATCAGGGTCCGCCATGTATTCCGCCCTGTCAGCGAACGACCTACGCATCGCCTCCGCCAGCACGTGATACTTGGCTGACGAATGGTGCCCCATCGAGCGGACGTCGTAGCCCTCGAGCATGTTCAGCACCTGCAGCATTACGATGCCGCCGGAGCTTGGCGGGGGCATGGTGATGATCTCGTGGCCGCGGTATGTGCCTCGCAGCGGCGTGCGTTCCTTCGCGACGTAGTTCTTGAGATCGTCCAGCGTGATCAGGCCGTTGTTCGCCTTCATGTCGTCGGCGATCAGTTGGGCGGTCTTCCCCGTGTAAAATTCCTTTGCTCCCTGCGTCTTGATCCGGGCGAGGGTTTCGGCGAGTTCGGGCTGTTTCAGCACGTCGCCTTCCTGGAAGTACTTGCCGTTACGCAGGAATATCCTGTTGCTCTCAGGGTATTTCGAGAGCGTGTCCTTATACGAGATAAAAAGCCTCGCCAGACGGTCCGTCAGCGTATAGCCGTTCTGAGCGACCGCCCTTGCGGGTTCGACCAGGTCGGCCCATTTCACCTTGCCTGAGCCGTATTTCTTGAACGCCATGTCGAACCCCGCCAGCGTTCCCGGCACGCCCGAGGCCCTGTAGCCCACCGTCGAACCGCCTTCGCCCCTGATCAAATTGCCGTCCTTATCGACGAAAACATCGCGTGTAGCGGCCTTCGGGGCCATTTCGCGGTAATCGATCGACGTGGTCCTGCCGTCCTTGAAGCGGATCAGCATGAACCCTCCGCCGCCGAGATTCCCTGCCTCGGGGTAAACCACCGCCAGTGCGATCCCGACGGCTATGGCCGCGTCGATGGCGTTCCCGCCCTTCTTCAGCACCTCCACGCCTATCTTCGACGCGATCTCGTGCTGCGAAGCCACCATCGCGTGCTTCCCGCGAACAGGCTCCGGGGTGGCCGCTCCCGCAAAACGTACGGGCAGCAGCGAAACGAACAGTGAAAATACGAAAAGTAACGTGAAAGACCTACAAAAGGGGCTGGGCTTCATATCGCCCCATTTTACATCGCTTCCCCACCAAACACCTACGCAGGTCCCCCGTTCCCCAACCCTAAACGCTGTGAATAAAGGGAGAAAGTCCGTGGAGGACGGACGCAAGGTCAAAACCTGTTGACTCGGTTGAAAAGTGAGACGCGATTGAGACCGCGTGATACAC
The DNA here is from genome assembly GCA_023415725.1 of Acidobacteriota bacterium. Taxonomy (GTDB): domain Bacteria; phylum Acidobacteriota; class Blastocatellia; order Pyrinomonadales; family Pyrinomonadaceae; genus OLB17. Next base: position 8,396 of record JAEZJR010000153.1, on the reverse strand, counting down.
AAATGAGACCCGTGAGACTCACAAATGAGACGCGATTGAGACGCGCGTAGCGAAAGAGGTTCGGCCTGGGACTATGGCCAGCCGCGTCGTTCCGCGGCGTGGGGATCGTCGGGGAGATCGGGGAATTCGGCACCTATACCTAGCGAATTTTCGGCCTTGAAACGGTCGTTGCATCCGTGGTACACTCGCCCGCGTATGGAATTCCAATGGGAAATGCACAAACCGGAACCCACCTTTGCGTATCACGAACGCGTACGCGTTTCGATCAACTCGAAGTGCGTGATCTATTTCAACAACATCACGCATAAGGCCCTCGGTCGGCCCGAGGCGGTGCTTTTGATGTATGACCGGCGGAAGAAAGTGATCGGCATTATGGGCTGCAATCCAAACCGCCGCGAGGCCTACCCGCTAAAGCTCAAAGGCGACAGTTCGTCGAACGGCAAGTACGTCACGGCCCGAGCCTTCTGCAAGGACTTCGGCATAAAACCATCCGAAACACTCGTCTTCATGGACGCTCACGTCAACAAAGACGCCATTCTGGTCCTCGATCTTAATGCCGTGAAGCCTTGTCCGAGGAAGTGACCTTAAAACACATTCTCGTCGCCAACGGCAACGGATAATAAAGCCTAGGGTGTAGAGAGAGCGAGGCGAACGGAACCTTAGGTAATGTCCGCGTGTTTTTCCGTCGCTTAAGGGGACGAACCGGACGCCGGGGATGTGGCTCACCTTCAGCGAGCGTTTTGTGATCGGCGTCGTGACCTAGGGTTCCGCCGAAGCGGCTCCACCCCAGGCTTTATTGTTTGTCGCCGTTGGCGATAAGAGCCTCATCGCATGTTTGGGCCGGCCGCGGCGGGCGGACCTCATGAACGGATCGCTGGCGATGGGTTTGTCTCAATAGATATCGAACTGCGTCGAGATCATTCTGATCACGGATACCGGTTTGCCGTTCTTCTCCGGCGGCGAGAATTTCATGCTTCTTACGGATGCGATCGAATTGTCGGTCAAGCCGAAAGGCAGACTTTGTATCGGCACCACGAATCCGATGGTGCCGTCCGCCTTGAATTCGACCACCAGCACGACGGTTCCGGAAACGTGGTTCGTCCTGGCCTCTTGAGTATAGCCGGCTCGTTCTCTTTTTATAATTTTGAGTTCTTTGTCGAATTTGGCGTCATACTTGGGTCCACCGACAGGTTTACGAAACGCCTTAACCGCTTCGTCCGCCCGGTCGAGGTGGACCAGAGATCCGCCAAGGTACGTCCACGCGACCTTATCTTTTGGATCGGCCTCCACGACACTTTGTAGAATAGCTGCCGCTTCTGAATAGTTACCGACGCGATACATCTCGATGCCGTTTTCCCGATCGTCCACCTGTCCGAAGGCCGGTGCAAGAAATAGGGCAAACGCTAATCCGCAAGCTGCTAAGAGTTTTCGCATAACTAAATACCGTAAGATCTTTGGAATAATATTACAGATCTAAAAAGAGCGGAAATCGGCGCGTCAGAGTCGCGTATTTTATCGCCAGCGGCGATGGCTATTGAATCCCAGGTCCATTGGCCTAGGCGCCCCGTCGCCGAATGCGACGGACAGTTAGGCAACCATGTTGCTCGCCTTCAGCGAGCGTTGCGGGAATGGCGTCATTACCTAGGGTTTCGGCCTTTGGCCTGCACCCTAGGCTTTAATGTTTGTCGCCGTTGGCGACAGGAAGGGTGAATCGAATCAACGATGCATTTAAAGGGCACTTGCGGGAGATGACAAGGTATTGTTTCTAACAATTCGTGACGGGTACCGCTGTTACAATGCCGCTCGCCAGGGGCAGTCGGCATGAATTTAATTTAATGGAGATGATCCAAGATATGCAGGACGATCAGGTGAAGAAGAATCTTAAGGGGATGGATGATCTGGATTTCACGGGGTGGAATAATGCGGATTGGAACGGTGTTTTTGCCCATCATCACACGGAGGACGTGTTGGTGGACTGGAAGGGGCAGAAACCCACGCACGGGATCCAGAATCACATCGAAGCGATGAAGGCGTACGTGGAATCGGTCGGAGGAAAGGTGCCGCAGATCGTCTCCCACCCGATCTCGTTCGGTTCCGGAGAATGGACCTGTGCCGTCGGCGAGTTCGAAGACGGCAGCCGCATGGTCACCGTCGCCAAATGGAAGGACGGTGCGATCGCGGAGGAATATATCTGGTCGTAGAGGCCAGAGGTCTGCATGCCCCAGTCGCCAACGGCGACCCCACGGGATATCAATCGGTTTTCGATGCCCGAAAGACACATAGGCAATAAATCGGGGATCGATACCGGAAGGGCACATAGCCACGCCATTTATGGTGTGGTCGGGGTGCGGTATTTTGTTTTAGGGCGTTTTAACGTCCTTGTGGATCGGTGGCTAAAGCCGGGGTTTTGTAAGCCCGCTGAAGCGGGCTGGGGACGTTGAGCTCGATGGAACCACGCCCTGAAGGGCGGGGCTATGTGCCGCCTGCGGCGGAATTCAGATTCAAACCTGCCTCCTCCAGCAGTTCCGCTTCTGAATGATCTAAATATCAACCGGCCCTCGCTTGCGGGCAGGCTTCTGGATGGCCCGGATCAAAAACCCGCCCTCGTTTACGGCCAGGCTTCTGAATGATTTGGACAATCTTTGCAAAGGGGTTTATAGTCGATTTTTCCTTATTTGAGCGAAGTTCAAGATGATCGAAGGCGATAGTAGATTGAATGGACCTTACGCGGTATTCCCCCAGAGCTCTGGCCGGAAGGATCGGACGGTTTCGTGCCGGTTCGCGGCGGAGCCTGTCTGAATATCGCTTTTTCGCATACCTCGCCATCCTTGGCCCGGGGATAATCGCAGCAAAATCAGGTAACGACGCCAGCGGGATCGCTACGTATTCGACCGCGGGAGCGGCGTACGGCTATGGACTGCTTTGGACGTTCATCCCGATGACGCTCGCACTGGTGGTCGTTCAGGAGATGTGCGTCCGGATGGGCGTGGTCACCGGACAGGGCCTGGCGGACCTGATACGCGAGCAGTTCGGCGTGAGATGGACGGCACTCGTGATGCTTGCCCTCTTGATCGCCAACACGGGCGTGATCATCTCGGAATTCGTCGGCATCGGGCAGGCGTCGGAGCTGTTCGGCATCCCGCGATACTTCACCATCCCGATCGCCACGCTCTTCATCTGGTGGCTCGTCGTCAAAGGCACGGCCAAAAGCGTCGAACGGGTGTTCCTCGCGATGTCGCTCGTCTTTTTCGGCTACATCATTTCAGCCTTCATGGCCGGACCCGATTGGGGCGAGGTCGGCAGAGGCTTCATCAAGCCGAACTTCAGTACGGACCTAGGGTATCTCTTCACCGTGGTCGCATTGATCGGAACGACCGTCACGCCCTTCATGCAGGTGTACGTGCAATCCGCCGTAGTCGAAAAGCGGATGGACGAGGAGGACCTCAACCTGGCGAGAGCGGACGTGATCGTAGGGACGCTATTCGCCTGCCTCATCTCCGCCTTCATCGTCATCTGCACCGCAGCAACGCTTCACGTGGCCGGGATAACCGATATCGATTCTGCCGCCACGGCGGCCGAATCGCTCGTACCCTTCGTCGGGCCATACGCAAAGTATCTGTTCGCCGTCGGCCTCCTGGGTGCAGCCATGTTGGCTATGGGCGTCTTGCCTCTGGCAACCGCGTACTCGCTGAGCGAGGCCCTGGGATTCGAAAAGGGGCTATCACGCTCGTTCCGCGAAGCACCGATCTTCCTCGGTATCTTCACCTCGCTGATGATAATCGGGGCACTCGTTGCACTCATCCCCGGCATCCCCCAGATCAACCTCCTCCTGATCACCCAATGCGTTAACGGCCTGCTCCTGCCTGTCATCCTCATCGCCATCGTGAAACTCGCGAGCAGCGAAGAGATAATGGGCGAGTTCAAGAACACCACGTGGTTCAACGTACTCGCCTGGACGATAACCGCGGTCGTATCCGTGCTCTCTTTACTATTGATTGGGGCGACGATTGCTGATATGTTTTAGCCCACCTACCATATGTCCGCATCGGAACTTCGTCGAAGAGCCATTTATTACTTATTCCTGGCAGGCTCTATCGTAGTGACCCTTTTCGTTCTAAGGCTGGTCGAAGAATGGGGCCATAACTACCTGATCGCCAACTGGGGTTTCGAGATAGACGCTCTCGGGCAGTTGTCCTCAAGGACCGGGGCCGGGGCACCGGACATGGTGACATCCACCAGCGTCAGCCTGGTCGAGAATATCCTTCGCATCGTCAAGGTCGTGCTGTGGATGATCCTCGTGATCTCCACGGTGCGTACGCTGGTGCGTCTGGTCTCGGAAACCGTATTCAAGAATGCTACGCAGTCCGAGATCGCTTCCCTGATCAGGACGGTCGTCTCGGTGATCGTCTACATCGTCGCGTTCTTCATCATCTTTCAATCGCAATACCCGGCTATTCAGCTGACACCACTCTTTACGGGTTCGGCCATCCTCGGTATAGTGGTCGGTCTTGCATTGCAGGACACGCTCGGGAACCTCTTCGCAGGTATAGCCCTGCAGGCGGATCAGTCCTTTCAGGTCGGGGATGTGATCTCGATATCGAATCGAGGTACCGGCATCGTCGAAAGTGTTTCGTGGCGTGGCGTGAGGATCCGCACGTTCCAGAACAAACTTCTCGTGATCTCGAACGCGGTGCTGGGTAAGGAAACGATCGAGGTCGCTTCGCAGAATTCGGTCAGTGCGAGACTCGTGACATTCAGCACCATCTACTCGGACTCGCCTGCGAAAACCGCACAGGTCATCCGCGATGCCGTCAGGCAAGTGGAGAACGTTTCGGGAAAGATCAGGCCGATCGTCCGCATTAAAGATTTCGCGAACGACGGGATCACATGGGAGATCAAATACTGGCTCGAGAATTACAGCCGTTATAACGACACAGACGCACTGATCCGCCAGCGGATCTGGTACACGTTCCGACGTGAAGGGCTTTCGTTCGCCTTCCCGATACGGACGATCCACATGGAAGAAAGGCCGCACGCCCTTTCGTTCGACGAATACGTCGACGGGGCGAGCGAGTATCTGACCAAGGTGCCGATCTTCGCCCCGCTGTGTGAGGAAGAGATCCAGAAGCTCGCCGAAACCTCGACGAGGCGGGTGTTCGCTCCGGGTGAAGCGATAGTTCGCAAAGGGCAGGAAGGCGGATCGATGTACGTGATCGTGAAGGGGTCGGTATCCGTCCAGCTTCCGACTACGAACGGTCCGGCGACGATCAACAAATTACAGGCAAACGACTTCTTCGGCGAGATGAGCCTGCTCACTGGCGAACCTCGAACGGCGAACGTGGTTGCGGAGGACGAGACGGAGGTCCTGCAGATCAGAAAAGCGGCGATCAAGCCGATCTTCGAGGCGAATCCGGAACTGCTTAGCTCCGTTTCCGAGATCGTGGAGGAACGCCGCCAACTGCTTCAGGCGAACATGGAGGCATCGATGCCGAAGATCGAGGTGGAGGAATCGGGGCTGCTCGGTTCGATCAAACGATTCTTCGGGATCGGCGATTAAGACGGAGGAGCGTCGTAGATGTCGTGGAGGACCTCGGATATAGACTTGCGATCGGCGTACTCCTCTTCCTTGGTCGGCTTCGCTCCGCGTTTACGCTTACCGCCGTTCGACATGCTGTTTTGCCCAAAGGTCTGGGCGATTGTCACCGGTTGAGGGTCAGCCGGCTTCCCGTTGTTCTGGTCGGGTGCAACAGCCTCGTGAGTTTCGACATGCTGCTCCTCAGAAGGCTGGTTCGCCGATGCTTCGTTGAGAAGTATCTTTGGCTCGGCAGTCGCGAATTCGGTTCGGCTGTGTTCGAGCAGAGCTTTGCCGCGAGTACGCCGGGCACGTTCCAATGCACGGACCGCTGCTGACGTAAGCGGGGCGTCGGCCGGTTCCCTTTCGATCTTGCGAAGGATCTTGACGTAGCTGCGAAGCTCAGGCGACGGAAATACGTACGCGGATTCGTCGGCGTGCGGATTCTCGACCACCTGCGAGAGGTGATTGACCGCCGATTTATGGTCGCCGAATTTGTTGTAGAGGGCTCCGAGCGTGAATCGCACGAGCGGCGGAGCGGCACTCATCCTTTGCAGGATAGCCTCGCCCTTATCGATCGCTTCCTTGATCTCGAAACCGTACCACCGGCGATCGTCGTCGCGGAGAATGTCATTGGCGGCCAGATAAAACTCGAAGATCTCACGCGTTTCGTTCCCGGATCCCGTGGAGAACATCTTCACGATGAAGTAAGCGAAGATCCCGAAAAAGAAGATCACGAATACGGGGATATTCGTCACGATCAACATCGCCGCGACCACGACGAAAGCGAGAGCGTACTGCCCTCTTTCCTTGAGGGCACTCGATTGTCTTCTTTCGAGTTTGTTATCGCTCACGGCTGATCCCTACTGTTACTGGTCCGATTTATCTTCGGACTTTCCTGTTTTATCTTCGGCCTTTTCTTCAGTGCCGTTCGATTTCCCGTTCGTGCGGTGCTCTTCCGGGCGGGCGGCTTCACGTTCCTGCTCTTCTTTCTTGAACCCGAAGCCGGCCATTATGTGCATTATCTTATCGCCGAGCGTATAGGGCGAGTTGAAGACGAACGAGAGAGTGTCGGACAACGCGATCGCTTCGAGTTGGACGAGTTCGGAGATCTTCTTGTCGAGCGGCAGTTCGGAAAATCGTTTGCGGTATTCCTCTTCGGTCTCGACCTTCTTTTCTTTCGTAGTTTCCGATTCTTTAGTTTTCACTTCGATCTCCCCTTCCTTCTCGATCCTTGCCTGGCAAGCGAGGCGTTTATTTTCGGAATTCTCCTTCCCCTCGAAGTACTTCACTTCTGCGGACGTCTTTTCTGAAAGCAGATCGCCGCCCAGGGTCACCTCAACTTCGCAATGGTGCTCACCGCTGGCGGTATCGCAGGGCTCGACGAACCTGATCCCGAGCCTTCGGGCCGCCTCGGCCAGATATGTGCCGACGGGGATAAGCCCGTGAATGTCTTCGCGCTCGAACTTGATCTCTGCTTCTTTCATATCAATGTTACGGCCCGACGACCGTCTTCACGCGTACGCGAGGCTGGGCTCCCGACGGAACTGAGGAAGTGCCCTGGTCTTTTTTCTGGCAATCCGAGCAAACGCCCCACATCCTCAGGCTATGATGCGAAAGCCTGAACCCGAATTTGTCCGCCACTTCGTCCTGGAACTTTTCGATGTCGGGCGAAAAGAACTCGATGACGCGTCCGCAGTCGACGCAGATCATGTGGTCGTGATGCTCGTGGTTGAAGTGGTGCTCGTAGTAGGTCTTGTTGTCGCCGAAACGCACCTCGCGGGCGAGCCCGGCTTCCGTGAGGAGCTTGAGAGTGCGATAGACGGTGGTGTGGCCGACCGACGGGTCTTCGCGGTGGACCAGCCAGTAGAGGTCCTCACTCGTGAGGTGGTCTTCCGTGCGAAGGAAGATGTCGAGAATGAGGTCCCGCTGAGCCGTCCGGCGCAGGCCGGACTTCTGGATATGCTCGCTGAAGATCTCCTTCTCGGCCGCGAATTCGTCTTTCGTCTCCGTCATCGATAACTACATTTTATCATTCGCCCTTATGTTTAGCTATAAGAATGGCTTCGCGAAGAGGTTCGAGCGAGCGGCCTTCCGCGGCCATCATTTCGACCGAACGGAGGGCGAGATCGAGGTAGATGGTGCGCAGCTCTTCTCCCACCCGGGCGTCGTCGAATGAGGAAAGATGACGGGCCGATGCGGAGGCGTCGCCACGGGCATAAGGTCCGGTGAGAGCGGCCGCGGGACGGCGGTCTTTAAGGTTTTCGACTGACCCGGCCGCGAGAGGGACCAGGATCTCCCGCGACTCGTCCGGCGAGAGGCCGCAGTGCGTCATCATTTCGATCGCGGCGTCGAGCAGGGCCACGACGTGCCCGGCGGACATCACGGCGGCGGCGTGGTAGATGGGTTTGGACCCGGACGGGATCGAGAAGGGCTTTCCGCCAACGGCTTTCGCGAGTTCCTCGGCGACTTTCACGGCGTTGCTGTCCCCCTCGACGCAGAAGAACGCGCCGCGGAAACGCTCGACCCCGGCCATCGGTTCACTCACGGCTGCGAGGGGGTGGAGCGAGGCGGCGTGGACGCCTTTTTCGTGCAGCGAGCTCAGTTCTGCTGACGAAAGCGATCCGCTCGTATGCAAGGCAAACTTGGGAAGGCCGGAGTGTTTCGCGATCTCGTCGGCTATCCCGCGAATGTCGGGATCACCGGACGCTATTATTAGAATATCGCTGCCCGAAAGATCGCCGTTGAGGCGGTTCTCGAAATTGACCGTCGGCGGGAGGTTTTTTCTGAGCGTCGAGAGATAATTATCTCCGCGGTAATAAAT
>JAEZJR010000148.1 GCA_023415725.1 Acidobacteriota bacterium | reverse complement strand
ATGCACGATAACGAAAGGCGAACACGCAATTCAAGCAGACGCGAGGCGCGCGGGCGGATGGCGAATTTCCTGATGTTCCTCCCGAACATGGTGAAACTGCTCGGGCGGCTGCTGAAGGACTCGCGCGTACCAAAGGCCGAAAAAGCGCTCTTCGTCGCCGCGATCGTTTACGTCATCTCGCCGATCGATCTCATCCCGGATGTTTTCCCCTTCATCGGCCAGGTGGACGACATTTACGTTGTCGCCTTGAGCCTTCTTAGATTGATCAACAGGACGGACGCCCGCGTGGTGCGGCAGCTTTGGTCAGGCGGCGGCGATATCGTCGCACTCGCCGACACGATCGCCGGCCTGGCTCCGAAATTTTTGCCCCGGCGCGTCACCCGCGTGCTCACATCGAGGGTCGAGATGGCCCCGGCCGGCAAACTGCTCAGCGGCATCGGCAAAAAGGGCCAGCCCCTTATCTACGAGATCCCCCAAAACGAACTCGCCATGGAGACGGAGCTCGATCCGGGCTCGAAAATGCGGAATTAGCATTTTCCGGAATCCCCCTTTGTTTCCAACTATATAGGGTTAGTTCATTAAAATTCGGAATCGTTTTCATGGATTCGCTGGAGGAGCCTCCGGTATAATTGTCCCACACCGGCGGAATCCTCGTTTTTGTATTTATGTTCGAACGCTACACCGAACGATCACGACGGGTCATCTTCTTCGCACGCTATGAAGCGTTGCAGTACGGGTCCCCTGTGATCGCTCCGGAACATCTCCTACTCGGGCTCATCCGCGAGGACAAGTCCATATCATCAAGGTTCTTCCCGTTCCGGCCCGGCCTCACGCCCGATAAGATCAGGGCCGAGATCGAGGACAAGACGGCCGTTCGGGACCGCATACCGCAATCGACGGAACTTCACCTCTCGCAGACGACCAAGAAAGCGCTCTTCTATGCGAATGAGGAGAGTCGCTCGACGAAAAGCCGCAGCATCGGCCCTGAGCATATCCTGCTCGGGTTGATCCGCGAGGAAACGTCACTGGCGGCCGAGATCCTGTTCAAGAACGGCGTCCGCCCGCAGGACATTCGCGAGGCCATTGCTCGTCACGCAGCCCCGCCGCGCGCGCACGCGACGATCGGGAACGGATTCGCACCGCGAGAAGAAGCCCAGCCGAAAACGTCCAGCCTGGAGGAGTACACGCGCGACCTGACCCGCGACGCCGAGAACGGCAGCCTGGACCCGCTTGTCGGGCGTGAGGGCGAGATCGAGCGGCTCATCGAGATCCTTTGTCGCCGCACGAAAAACAATCCCGTGCTCATCGGCGAAGCCGGCGTCGGAAAAACAGCGATCATCGAGGGCCTTGCCCAGCGGATCGTCGACCGGCAGGTGCCGACCTTCCTCGAGAACAAGAGGATCCTCGCCCTCGACCTCTCTTCGGTGGTCGCGGGGACGAAATTCCGCGGGCAGTTCGAGGAGAGATTAAAGAAGATCATCACGGAGCTTCGCGAGAACCCGGAAAACGTCGTTTTCATCGACGAGATCCACACATTGGTCGGGGCAGGCTCGGCGGAGGGTACCCTCGACGCAGCCAATATTCTTAAACCGGCGCTGTCGCGCGGCGAGATCCAGTGCATCGGGGCAACGACGCCTTCCGAGTACCGCAAATCGATCGAGAAGGACCGTGCATTGGAAAGGCGCTTCCAGTCCGTAAAGGTCGAGCCGCCTAGCGAGGCGGAGGCGATCGATATCATACGCGGGGTGGTGGAACGTTACGAGGCCTTCCACCAGATCCGATACACGCGAGAGGCGATCGACGCGGCCGTTTACCAGTCGAGCCGATATATCGCCGACCGGTTCCTGCCGGACAAGGCGATCGACGTTTTGGACGAGGCGGGCTCGCGGGCGAAGCTGCGGCACCAGCAGGAGAGCGGCGGCGGCGATCTTTCGTGGAAGGAGGCTGTCGAGAACTGGAAGCGCGTCGCGGCGAGCGAGGAGCAGCTTGTCTCGTACGAGCTGAACGCGATGGAGGATTCGTTCTTCGAGGTCGAGGTGACCAAGACGGACGTGGACGACGTGATCGCCCGCTGGACCGGGATCCCGGTCTCGTCGATACAGAAGGACGAGGCGAAGAAGCTGCTCGAGATCGAATCGGAGCTGCACAAGCGGATAATTTCCCAGCGGCCGGCGATCTCGGCCCTCGCTAGGGCGATACGCCGCTCGCGTGCCGGGCTGAAGAACCCGAACAAACCGGTCGGATCGTTCCTGTTCCTTGGGCCGACGGGCGTCGGTAAGACGGAGGTCGCCAGGACGCTCGGTTCTTACCTGTTCGGTTCGGACCGTTCGCTGATCCGCTTCGACATGAGCGAATTCATGGAGAAGCACGCCGTGGCGAAGTTCATCGGGTCGCCTCCGGGATACGTCGGGCACGAAGAGGGCGGCCAATTGACCGAGCGTCTGCGCCGTGCACCTTACTCGATCGTGCTTTTCGACGAGATCGAAAAGGCCCATCCGGACGTGTTCAACATCCTGCTGCAGGTTTTCGAGGACGGGGTGCTGACC
>JAEZJR010000201.1 GCA_023415725.1 Acidobacteriota bacterium | reverse complement strand
GCCCTAAAACCGCACAGAGTGCGTCGGTCGCCGCTGATTCGCAAACCGTTTTCGTCATGGGCGAAGACAACATTTTCTACGCTCTCGACGCGGCAACGGGACGTCAAAAATGGAAGGTGGCATTTACCCAGGGGCGCGGTTCCTGCTATTCCCAACCGGTCGTCCGCGACGGCATCGTTTATGTAACGGGGAGTATCGAGATCTCTCCCGCGACCGCACGGGGGCCAGCTTCTACGTACCGGCATCTCTTCGCCCTTGACGCGAATAGTGGAGAAGAACGATGGCGATACCCTGCAAAGCCGGCGGGGTGGCGTGACGTTTGCCTCACCCAACCGATCGCCGCGGAAGATGGCATCTTCGCTGTTGCGGACGAAACCCTCTATGCAATTGACCGCGCTACTGGGCAAGCCCGATGGACGCTCGAGGTAAAGCGACCCGTCGAAGGCAGCGTTAGAGCCGTTGCTGTCGGTGGATTGGTTGACGCGGGGCGCATCTTGGTCGGGATGACATCTGGATACCTGATCGCATTCGAGAAAGCGACCGGTAAGACAACATGGGAGATACGTGGCCAGTACCGAGTTGCTTCGCCATCCACAGCTGTAGCGAGCGGAGTCTTATATTTTCAGGGCCACCCCGGTGCCGAACCGGCCGCCGAGGTTCAGGACAGAATTCTGTACGTGAACGGCCGGCCGGTCCAGCCCGTTCCCGTTCTTCCCCCGGGCAAGTTGAACGCGCTTGACCTCCGCACCCAAAAAATATTGTGGTCATTCTCGCGGCCAACGAGGGAGGCGAACTGGCCATTTGGTACCGTTACGCCGGTTGACGGGGGGTTATGGGTGGACTCGTACCAGGCGCTCGTAAAATTGCAGTAGAATGCAATCCTATCGTGTCTCGGCCCCCTCGATTCGACTGGGCCCGAGACTATCGGAGTATTTTGCCTTCCGCTTTCAAACCAAAATTTGCGATGGCCTCATCTCTCGTCGCACCAAAAGCAAAACAGTCGCCCTCTTCCATGCTCACGAAGTCCGGCCCGACGCAGCAATACTGTTCGCCGTCCTCGAAGATCAGTGTCCCCCCAGGGCCAGGTTCGGCTTGAAGATCCGGGTCATTCTTTAGGGCTTCGAATTCGGGAGTCATTGTTTGGCCGCGGTGCGTTTCGCGCTCCATTCGCCGCCGTCCGTTTCGTTGAACATCAAGGTGCCGCTCATCGAGTCGCCGTTGACCTTGCCGGTGTATGTCAGCGTGACGGCGTTTCCGTTGTAGTTGATCGTGTAACTAAAATTGATGTCGCTTCCCCTGATGGTCCCGGTCAAAGGCACATCGCCGCTAGAGCGCTTCGCCGTGCCCGTGAGTTTCTCACCGTCCACCTTCAGCACGAACTTGAACGGCCTCGCCCCGCCAGGAGTATTGAACACGCCATCCCACTCGCCCTCGACCGACTTCTGCGCCGCTACATTACTGGCAAGGACCAATCCCAACCAAAAAATGACAAACCCGGGAAAAAATAGTCGCTTCATTCTTATCTCCAGAAATGCAATATCTCTTTCAATATTTCGTACTAATGATAGTTCCGTCAATCTTGAATGGTTGAAAAGAGAGCGTATCGATCCACGTCAGATGAGAAGGATAGATACGGGTCGATAAGAAGCGGATGTTTTGAGAAGCCTCGACCGGTCACTCCCTTTGGCAGATGAACGATTCGGCACAGGCCGTCCTGGCCTTTGCCGACGCAAAATGCGTCGGCGGCTTCGCCTGATCTTCAGCTTTCTCGCCCTCAAGCGTGACCTTCCGATTGCTGTCCTTCAAGAATTTTTCACTGTAACGCAAATGGAGATGCGTAACGCCCGCCTTGTTGCTCAACATTCCGCCGACGCAGGCATCGAGCACGATGCGTGCGAGTTCCTGGGCGGTCGGCCCCGTTGAACGTTCGTCCGCGATCGCGACCTCGCCACAGCCTACGACCTCTTCGATGAACATGATGTCGTCGCGGATCGAAGAATTGATACACTTCGGCGGAAAGTTACCCCCCCCCGGGGACCACATGTAGGCGTTCAGGCCTTCTTCCTTAAGACCTTTCACCTTGGCCAAGAGCCCAGGCAGCGTCTTCATCGTCGTGTCCGCCCCAAGTCAGCCGACTACCGTGGTAATGCCGGCTTCCGCGATCTCGCTCGCCGAGATCTCGGGAGTCTGCGACGCGAACCCCTTCTCCCCGCTCCCCCCAAGCACGTGCTGGTGCGGGTCGATTAACCCAGGGGTGGCATAGCCCCCCTTGGCATCGATCTTTTCCACCTCGACACCGAGGGCCTTAACTTCTTACTTAGAGACGTCACGAATCTTGAGGATCTTGTCGTTCGCGAGCAGAACCGTGGGAGTACCGAGGTGCTGCGGTGCATACACCTCGCCGTTCTCGATCAGAGTAAGCATGAGATCTCCAATGCCCGACACCCCTCGGCCGAAACCTTTTGGTCCGAATCAGGCGGCTTCATTATTGCCTGCAAGCTTTTTCAGCTCCGGCGCGATCGGTAAACGATCTTTAATATGAAACGAGTATCCGGACGGAAGCACGTGCACCGTCATCCAGAACATTCCTACCGTCTCATCGTCCCTGCGGTACGGAAGATCAGTGTGCCGCATCTGACTGCCGTCCATAACGGTCACCGTCCCCTCACCGATCACTTTGAACTCGCCGTTCTCCATCATGATGGCCGTGCGTTCGTCGATTCCGATCCCAAGCGCTTGCGGGTAATGGGCGATCGCGGTCAACAGTCGCCCGTGTCGTCCACGCTGAGAAAAGTGGCTGTCGATGATCGAGTCACATATCAGGTCCATCCCCGGGGCGATCTCCACGCCGCCCACCCGCGGCGGAGCATCGCTTTTCCCGGAGATGATCATGGAACTCGACATCATCGCCGCTCCCGCACTTGTCCCAACTACCATGATGCCCTCCTGAATACGATCGTAAAGCCTGTTATGAAGTGGGCTTCCCCCCATCAGGCTTGTGATGTTCAGTTGATCGCCGCCGGTGAAAAATATAGCGTCGGCGGAATCGATCTTCCTTAGTGAAGTCTCCGCGAATGCGTGCTCACGCTGCGAAACGTCGATCACGTCGACGTGCTTTATGCCCAGCCCTCTGAACAGCGAATTGTACTTGCTTGCGGCCCCCTCGCTATCTCTTGTAGCGATCGTCATCACTGTCAGCCTGCCATCCGCCCGATTGCTGAAGTACTTGGTTATTTGCTCCAATACCGCGGTCGAGCTCTTCATTTCCCCGCCGCCTACAGCGATCAATTTAGTTCTTCCCCTTGCCATTTCAACCGTCTCTAGTTGAAACGTAACTCTCGGGGCGCTTAATCGGAGTAAGGCAGAATACAGACGTTTAAAGACACCGCAACTTATATTTCAAAGCGGCAGTTATCATCCGATCCATCGGAGTCGAATCAAATCAAATTGGAGAAACAACCAATGGCCACGGCAAAAAGCTCGTCCACAAAATCTTCTTCCAGATCAAGCCAGGGAGGAAACAGATCGGCCTCCGCGAAAACCGGAGGTTCTACAAAGAGTTCCACTTCCAGAAGTTCCCGAACCAGCAAGACCGGATCCTCCAAATCGGCCGGTACAACCAAGATGGCTGCCTCCAAGTCTTCCACCGCTCGCTCGGCAACCGCTTCGAAGTCGGGCGGCTCTAGAACTTCCACCGCAACCAAAAGCGGAGCCGCTGGCAAGCGTACCGCCGCCGGAGGTGCAAAGCAATCTAAAGGAACGGCAAGATCTACCGGGACCCAAACGGCCACGTCCAGGAAAACGGCTCGGTCCGGTGGATCCAAATCTGCCGGGAATAGCGCTAAAGCTCGAAACAAGAAGGACAACGGCGGCTTGATCGCCACGGTCACCAAAGCAGTGACCGGACTCTTCGCATCCGCTAAACCGAACGCGATCGACATCCTCACCGCCGACCATCGAGTCGTAGACGGATATTTCCAAAAGATCAAGGAAAACGAGGACCGCAATCACCAACAATCCTACAAGAAGATCCAATTCGAACTGGACGCCCACGCCCATATCGAAGAGACCATCTTCTATCCTTACCTTCTCGAGCACGGCGATAAGGAACTCCAGAAGATCGTTCGTGAAGGTATCGAGGAACATCGTCAGGTGAAGCTGTTCCTTGCCGAACTGGATGAACTGTCCGGCGATAACGAAAGGTTCAAAGCAAAGCTAAAGGTTCTAATGGAAGACGTCGAGCATCACGTCGACGAAGAAGAGGACGAAATGTTCCCGATGGTCGAGGACCAGGTCCCTAGGGAGGTCCTCGAGAAACTTGCAATTCAGATGGAGAAGGAAAAGGTCCGATTCCAAAAACGCACGACTCCCGCAAAAGCGAAACGGGCCTCAACAAGCAGATAAAGCGAAAAATAATAAACAACGGAGGAAACAACTAAATGGCAGAAGGAGAAAGCACGGGCAGCAGTGTGGTTTGGGCGATCGCGTTGATCATTATCGTCGCGATCGTAGCGGCGGTGATCTTCTATGGCGGCGGATTCATGGGCAGTCAAAAGAAGGAGATCGACGTCGAGATCAGCGCACCCGGAAGGTAAATAGAACAAGGAGAATCAAAAAATGGCAGACGAAGGGAAATGCGGACACGAGATGTGCAGATGCAGCGTCAGCGGCGATGCGGAGTATTGCAGCGACCACTGCCGCGACGCAGCCGGTCAGGACATGACCGAGATCATGTGTGATTGCGGCCATCCCGGCTGTGGCACATAGCGTCACAACAGTGTAAACCTCTCGAAACACGTGCAGGAACACGGGTCTCGAGAAAATGGAAGGGTCAACCGCCAGGTTGACCCTTCACTTTAGATCGGACCGGACAAGGCCTTAAATGTGCCGTTCCCTTCAATTTACGAAATCTGATCAGCGTCCGCCCCGCTGAGCCACTCCCATCAATTTAGCCGGGAAAGTGGCAAAATTTTCAATTTCGACCACGTAATTATTCGTATCTTTATTTCGCTTCCAGCGGATCTGCGCCGCTTCGATCAAGCTCCCTTCCCCCTTTCCGGTCTTTGGATCGATAAATAATTCAAGATAACCAAACGGATAGTCGACAGATCTGGCTCCCCATCGGAGTTCGCCAAATTGGATCCACCGCTCGAACAAAGCTCGGATCCGCTTTCGCCCATCCACCTGATCGATGGTGACCGCGTTCAAGGTCCTCCCTACACGCCCGCCAACCGAAAAGTTGCCAAGGTCGCTATTGTGGATGGCTTCCTGAAGACGATCTTGTCCGCCTTCCTGAAGTATTCCGACCAGACGGTTGATTTCGCTGTCGGGCGTCTCTCCGTTGATGATCAGCGTAAAGGTGTTAGTGGAAGTTCTTATATTCCTTCCGGAACCGTAACTGATTATTGTCCCCGTATAGGTCTCACGACCGCCCTGGGCCCACGCCGAGGTCATCGCGATCGCGACAACGAAAGCGGCAACGATTCCCTTGATTCGTATTTTCCTCATCAATTTCAACCTCCTTGAATGCTCTACTTTTTACCCTTCCTACTCTCACCTTAGTCATGCAGTTTTGATATTTAAGTATGAGTCGATACGATAATTCTCGAATGCACGAACGCGAATTAATGACGAAAAACGATATTCACGCATTCGGGGTGGAGATCGTTTATAAGCAATTGGAAAAAGACGGGTGGAGGATCCACTCGGCTGACGTTGACGCAGATCTGGCCAGCGAACCGCAGATCGTTGCGGAAAAGGATGGCGAATTGGCCCATTTCGTGATCCGAACCGACATCCACCCCAAACGAGGGCGCTTTGAGGAAGGGCAGGAGTCGTTCAACCAATTGGTAAGAGAGGCAAAAGGAAAAGGAGCGTCCTGCTATTTCGCAAGTGTTGGAATTGCAAACTCCGAGGGCGAGTCAGACGAAGAGATGGCGACGCCCGTCAAAGGAGTCGCGTACCACGTGCAGTTCGACGGCTTGATCCGGATGGAACTTCCGCCTGAGCAGAATTGATAGCTGCTGCTCATGTGGGACGGCTCCCGAACCGCCGGAAACCGTCCCGAAAACCAGCGACGATCAAACGGTGCTGGTTGTGCTGCGTCCGAATATCATCCTGACGATCAGAAGGAGCAATATCGCCCCGATGATCGACATGATCCAGCCGGCGGCATAATTTTCCCCGCCCCAGAGCGTTCCCCCAATCAAGGTACCAAGGAATGCACCCGCGATACCGAGCAGCGCGGTCAATAACCATCCCAATGCACCAGGCGGAAAAGCTTCGCGCCCCGGTAGAATGAGCCGAGCTAGAACGCCAACGATCAATCCCACAATGAGTTGCCCGATCAGACTGAACATAGTTTCTCCTATATTGGTCAGATACTGTTTAGTTCTGCTTGGATAACCTTATTACTACTACATAAAGGCCTTATACTCAACAAAAATATTCGGCGATGGTTCTCCTTATACCGCGACCTTCCGGTGAGCCAGGATCCTCAGAAAACTATTGATCGCCAAATGTAGAAGCATGTAAACGACGATCGCGATTATGATCGGCAAAGCGAGCGTAAAACCTTCAGGAGTGCTGGGACTCGGCACCAATCCCCGGAACGGGCTGTAGAACGGATCGGTGACGGACTTAATGAATTGGAAGAACCCTGCCGATTCCCGAGCTGCGAACAACTCTAATAACAGCCTTATCGCCAGCAGACTGTAGACAAGCATGAAAATGTAATCGACGACCTGGGAAATTCTGGCCACTACCCTTCCCCGTTCGACATCCTGCTCCGTTTCGACAACGTCCGCAACCGCACGCTCTCGCATTCGGTCCGCAAGTCCGTCAACATCCTCATTCTTTCGGCGAACAGCAGCGTCCGCCACGATATCGGCATTTACACGAGACTCGACATGCCCTTTTACCGCTTCGTAGTTCGCGGCCCGTTGTAACTCATCGACTTCCAATTTGTTATCGGTCATTTTCCTCTGCCTCCTCCTCGACCTGATGCTTCCGCTCTTCCCATCCGTGCGGGGTGTCTTCGTGGTCGACCGCCCCGGCGACGTCACGCCGGTCCGGATCGCCTTTGGTTTCGTCACCCCGCCGCGTTTGTCGATGTATTTGCTCGTAATCCGGCTTGCTCGCTTGGTCCGCGATCTCGTTCGGAGTGAGCCTGTCCTTCACTTCAGCCATTTCACCCTCCTGGTTCGAACTTTCGGTAGTACGTCTATTAAAGCGAATGCAAATCATAAGCCAAATCTACTCAGGATGGATAAATGCATTAAAGCTATTGAAATTAGGTGGTTACGCCCAATTCGATCTCAGCAGACTGTATCCACTTGATACACGACCAGGCAACTTTTGGGTGTCGAAACAAATAAAATTTGGAATATTTATTGGCATTCCGTTTGCTAAAGAATTTAGTGAAGTAACACAATCACGAACTTTGGGAGGATCGAATAATGTCTGACGAAAACAGCACTGGCAGCAATCTAGTGTGGGCCGTAACTTTGATAATTATTGTGGCCATATTGGCCGGAGCGGTTTATTACAGCGGTATACTTAGCGGAAAAACGAAACAGGAGATCGATGTTGACGTGAAAGTACCGGCTGCTACTCGGTGACCGGGTTACAAAAACACCCGCCGGGCCAATATTGGCCCGGCGGTTCTTTTTCTTAGGGATTGATCTTTTCAGATCTGATCTTCCAGTTTATGTCTCTTTATCATCCCGTATAGTCGCGGCCGGTATAAGCCGAGCAGATTTGCTGCTGCCTGCTTATTCCCATTGGTCCGTTTCAATGCTGCAAGCACAACCCCGCTTTCCAAACCATCAAAAACATCCTTCTGCTGTTCGCCGTCGCTTGGTTCGGGCAGCTTGTCAACGATGAGCTTTCCGATCTCCTTGAACATATCTTCTCCGGACAATGATCCAGACAGTTCAGCAGTATAAGGGGCGACAGACGGAATATAACTTACCGAGCCGTTCGTGTTACCGGACTCGGGCTCACCTGCATGCTGGGTCGATGGCGAAGGGGCCGGCACCGCGGTCATGGCGGCAGCGCTGAAGGCCGCGGAGGCGGGCGCGGAGCTTGGAATATCTAAATGTTCGATCTTACTTCCTTTGCTCAGAAGTACCGCGCGTTCGATCGCGTGCTGAAGCTCGCGCACATTCCCTCGCCAGGTGTAATTCAACATCTGGTCGTAGGCCGACTGAGCAAACTCCTGATCTTCTCGCGAGTATTTGTCGGTGTACATCTTCAGAAAATGTTCCGCCAGCATTGGCACGTCTTCCATCCGGTCCCGAAGGGGCGGGATTTTTATTTCGATCGTGTTGATGCGGTAATAGAGGTCTTCTCGAAGCGTTCCATCCTTAATAGCTTCGAACGGATCGCGGTTAGTTGCACTTATGAGCCTAAAGTCCGCTTCCTGCGGTTTGTCACTGCCGACCCGGTAGAAGACCTTCTCCTGAAGCACACGGAGAAGTTTCGGCTGGAGATCGATCGGCATTTCACCGATCTCGTCCAGAAGCAGGCTGCCGCTGTTCGCCTGGCCGATGAACCCCGTCTTATCTGCGTTCGCGCCCGTGAACGAGCCCTTTACGTGACCGAACAACTGCGATTCGATCAGGTCCTTCGGTAGGGCAGAACAGTTCACCTTCACGAACGGGCTCTGCGAACGATGGCTCTTGTAGTGGATCGCGTTGGCGATCACCTCTTTACCCGTCCCGGACTCACCCAGGATAAGAATGTTGGCATCCGACTCCGCGACATTTTCGATGATCTCGTAAATGTTCTGCATCGAACGGGCACCGCCGATGATCCCTTCAAATGAGGTTTTGCTAGAAAGGCGGTTGCGAAGTAAGCGGATCTCTTCGGCCTGCCTTTCGTTTATGAGCGTCTGCCGTTTTCTTTCGAAAGCGTTGCGAACCACCGTGAAGAGTTTGTCGAAATCAACCGGTTTCACGATGTAATCGAACGCCCGCTCGCGAATCGCCTCGACAGCGCGTTCCGTGGAATCGTCACCGGTCACCACAATGACCTCGGTGTTCGGCCGGATCTCCCTTGATCTCCGAACCATCTCGATGCCGTTGATGTCGGGCAGGTTGAGATCCGTCAGAACCACGTCGAAGTCGTGCTCTCGAATCAACTCCAACCCCTTGGAGCCGCTCGCAGCTGTAGCGACATCAAAACCTTGTGAGTTCAGCTGAAATTGAAATAGGTCCAGTGTTATCGGGTCATCGTCGATAACCAGAGCTTTGTTCGGCACGTTTGCGTTCTCCGTCCTTGAATTTGTAGACATATCGATTGTATCAAAACGAGACAAAACCCCGCCCGACTTTCTTAATAAGTTTGAATAAGTTGATCATCTGATTGGACCTCGGGCCTAAAACCCGCCCAAAATCGTTCTGCTTGTTTCTGAATAAATTGAACTCAGATTGATCCGCAAAAATTATGCCGTTATCTCTTATTCGACAATTATTAAATTTACGGGTTGTCGGGATATTTGATTCTCCGGTCTCCGTAATATATCCGTACACTTACGTTTGATGCTAGAACCCACGCGCTCAGCCGGTTTCTCTACCAATTATCCGTAATATTTCGATACAGATATGTAATCTATGCGACGTTCATATTCCGAATAAGTTGAACAATATAAATGGCTTAGGCGGCTCTCGTGCAATTTTATCTAACCCCCGAAAAATCAAGATATAACCGCCGCATACTAAACATCATTGATCCAGATGCTAGAATCGAATACCGGGACTCGATCTTGTACCCGATCGTAGTAGACCAGCCCACGAACCGGTTCGAACGGATCACGCTTCTATGGCAAACTCCTCAACGGCTATTCCTTACGATCCTTCCGTATTGTTCGGCTCGTCGTACCAGGCCTTCGAGAACATATTCGACCTTTTCGGGTTTCTTGACGGGGCCGGAAACATCATCGAGCTTCGGGGAAATATCTTCGACAGAACTTCGGCCGACCCGCAGATGCTGGTCGGGCAACCCTTCCCCGACACGGTCTTCTGGCAGTCCGCCGAAAATACACCAAAGCTCGTGGACCGAGCTATCAAGAACGCTTCGAACGGTTCTTCGGAACGCATCATCGTCGATTTTCGGATGAGCGCCGACGAGAGGCTTGCGGTCGACCTGCGTTTTCACTCGGTGGCTCCCGCTGGCGAACGGCCCTTGATCTTTTTCTGTGGAAATCGTGCATTCGCCGCGAGTTCGCCGAAACATCCCATATCCGAGAGCGATCAACTTCTTCTTGCCGCGGAGAACGCTGATATCGGCCTTTGGTTTTGGAGCGAACCGGACAACCGAATGTACTCGACTTCCCGATGTAATGAACTGTTCGAGCTATCGGCGTATGAGGAACTCACCTATGAAAGGTTCATAGCGGCGGTCCACCCTGACGACCGCGAATTCGTCGAGGAGTTCTTCGAAGAAACACGGCAACGGGGCACCCGGTATGAAGAGGAATTCCGCATCGTTTATTCCGACGGTTCGGTCGAATGGATATCAGCTAAAGGGAGGTCATTCCTGGACGAAAACGGCTCGCCCAAGAAAATGGTAGGGGTCGTTAGGAAGATCACTGAGGAAAAAGAGGCTGCGGCGGAACTCGAACGGGTTTACGAGTTGGAAAAGAAGGCCCGCGATGATTCGGAGGTTGCCAACAGGGCGAAGGACTTCTTCCTTGCCTTCGTTTCGCACGAACTCCGCTCGCCGCTGAATGCGATCCTCGGTTGGTCTAAGATCCTCCTGACCAGAGAGGTTAATGATGAAACTCGACAAAAAGCCCTGGAGACGATCGAAAAGAGCGCCCAGGTCCAATCGAAGTTGATAAACGACCTCGTAGACTCGGCCCGGGTCGCTTCTGGGAAACTAAGGCTTGAATATCGCCAGTTGAATCTGGTGGACGTCGTGCGATCATCCTTCGAGGCCCAAAAGCCGATGGCGGAATCGCAACAACTGCACTACACATTCGAGTCCGACGAGGACCGGGTGATGATCCTCGCGGATTCGGGCCGCCTCCAGCAGATCTTCGCAAATTTGTTGTCGAATGCGATCAAATTCACCCCTCCGGACGGCGAGGTCGGGGTCAAGGTCGCAGCATCATCCAACTCCGTCAAGGTCATCGTTTCCGACAATGGCCACGGGATCGATCCGAAGGCTCTTCCGAACATTTTCAAGCAATTCGCCCAAGGCACCGGAGAACATTCGCGACGAAGCGGCGGGCTAGGCCTGGGGCTTTCGATCGTGAACATCCTCGTCGGCAAACACGGCGGCACGGTACGGGCTGAGAGCGAGGGCATCGGAAAAGGTTCGCGATTTATCGTGACGTTGCCGTTGAGCGATTCGGAAGCACTGCAGGAGGTGAGCACCGAGGAAAAACCTGAGAATCGGTCCGAGAAACGAACTTTGGCTGGTGTCAACGTGCTCGTTGTTGAAGATGACCCGGATTCCCGAGAGGTCCTCCAACTGTTCCTTGAACAGAATGGTGCAGCAGTTCAAGCGGTGGACTCGGCCCGGGCGGCTATGACCGCTCTTTCGGAAACCAACAACGGGCTTCCCGATGTGATCGTTTCAGACCTCGCGATGCCCGAGGAGGACGGTTATTCACTCGTCAGCCGGATCCGCGAACTTCCCCCGGAAAAGGGAGGCAGTGTCCCGGCTCTCGCCCTCAGCGCTTTCGCTTCCGCGGAGAGCCGCCAGAGAGCGTTCGAATCAGGCTTCCAGCGTTACCTGACTAAGCCCTTCGAGCCAGATCTTATCGTTGACCAAATACTCGCGCTGAAGGAGTCGGGGAGTGCTCCTGAATTGCCACTCGAACCCGTGACTGCCTAGGCTCAATCATTGAGCGACGTCAGGATGGTCATCGAAGCGTGCCTCGACCCGATCGTCGATTCGCGTCCCCAAGCGCGCGGTCATTCTCGGATAGGTCTCATGAACCGTTTCAAGGTCCTCGATTCCGAGTAGGATCTCCGCTTCCCTGATGCCCGTAACGGTCCCCTCGATCTCCATGAAAGAGCCGAACGGAAGTTCGTCCAAAACCACTTCGACAGACCGAAGCTTCCAGGTATCTCGATATTTTTCGTAGACGAGAGAGGGCCGGATCTTCAATTCCTCAAGGATCTCACGGATCGATTCGGCGTCGGCCACTTCGGTTTCGTGCTCGATCTGTTCCTTGACATCGGAGCGTTGAGCGACGCGACGCTTATAAGTAAGCAACGTGCGTCCGCCGACGTATCGGAGCCGAATGACCCCGCCGTTTTGTTTGAGCATGTCGCTCGTGTAGATCACGTTCTCTTCGAGACCTCGGCCGATGTATTCCGCCCCAACCTCTTTGAGGGCGTCGACAACCGCGCTTTTTCTATCAGCCTCGAGCCGGTACTTCTTTTCAGTTTCTATGCTCATCCGAACATCACGCGGGCGAGTGCGTAAGCTACCGCGAAAAATACTCCGAAGAAGAATTTATCCAATTCGAATAATCGAACTGGACGGATTCCTTGATTGATCAGATAACTAACAAAAGAAAGCGAAAATCCCGCCAAGATCGGTGATACCAGAAAATAAAGCCCCAACAAAACTCCGCTTGTGAACTCTATTTTCGGGAAGATGAAGAGGCTCACAGCTCCAAGCACGCCGCCAAAGACCGCATAAGCGCCGCCCAAGAATAGCCGGCTCTTTGCCTTACTGGAGATTCGTTCGGCAGTCCCGTGAAAGCCCAATTCGACCAGCGACTCGAGCACAAGCTCGAGAATGAACTCCCCGACAAAACTGAATATCAATTCAAAGATCGCCTCTATCATCCGGTTAAGCCTGCCTGACCCATTTCCAGACTTCGGGGATGGTCGCTCGCTTGCCGTACATCAGCATTCCTACGCGGTAAACGCGACCCGTGATCCAAACCAGGGCGGCGATCGCCAAAGCGTTGACCGCGAATGACAACAATATCTGCCAGAACGGAGGCATCTCCGCAAGTATCCTCACCGGCATCGTGATCGGGGCCATGAACGGCGCGATGGTCACCCAAAAAGAGAGCGTTGAGTTGGGGTCGCGTATCACGGCAAAACAGAAGTAGAACGCGATCAGCATTATCATCACCGGTGGAAATGCGAACTGGCCGCCCTCCTGCACGCTTGTCACCATCGACCCGATCAGTGCGAAGATCGACGCGTAAATGAAGAATCCGAGCAGGAAGAACACGAGGAAGTACAGCACCATCACAGGCGATATCGTCGGCACGGATTCCAGCAACGACCGGAAGTCCGCCTGCAATGCGATGAAACCCAAGAACGCGGCGGCCGTCCCCACCCAGATCGTAAGTTGCGTCAACCCCGCAAGCCCGACGCCGACCAATTTGCCCATCATCAACTGGAAGGGCGTGGCCGACGAAAACAGGATCTCCGCAATTCGTGTTTCCTTCTCTTCAACAACGGCACCCAGTATCTGCTGCCCGTAGATCGCCAGCGTGATGTAGATCATCAGTCCGATCACAAACGACGCGATGAAGACCCCATCCGTATCCTTCTCCGCCCCGCTGTCGTCGATGCCTTTGGCGTCGAGGTTGACGGGAGCACTTAACTCGGAAAGCCGTTCCTCGCTGATGTTCGCCTCGGCGAGGCGTTGCGATCGGACCGCGTTATTCAAGGCATCGCGGAAAGTATCGTTCGCGACAAAATCGCCACCCTTACGCGAACGAAACTCGAACCGCGCGTCCGGGGCCGAAAAATTCTCCGGCACGATCAGGTAAGCGTTGATCTCACCACGATTGATCTCGCCGATCAGTTCCGCGCGCACCTCCTCTGCGGACCGGCCCTCGCCATCGTACGGAATCAGTTGGAACTCCTGCAGGAATTGCGAAGCGCTGCTGCGCATCCGCTCTTCCTGTGAGGCGTCGATCTGCGTCATCGAATCCTTCGCCGCCTGCCTTGCCCTAGCCATCATGCGGTCAACGGAAAGGTTCTGCTCAAGCCGCGGCAAGATCATATCCGACGGATCTACCACCGCGATTCGCGACGGTTCACCCTTTATCGAAAAGATGACCATCGGGACGACCGCGAAACACGCCGCCAGAAAAGGCAGCAGAAGGGTGCCGATCACGAATGACCACTTCAGCACCACCTTTTTGTATTCGTGCTTTACGACCGCGAGGAATTTCTGCATTTATAAACCACCAACCTTCTCGATGAATATGTCGTTCAAGCTCGGCTCGGTGAGTTCGAATTTCGAGATGCTCGCCCCCGACTCGATCAAAGCCCTCAGGACCTGCTGAGTGTCGATCCCTTCCGCCAGGTGGAGTTCCTGTTCATCGGCGTGGGTGACGACCTTTTCGACCAGCGATGTATCGGCGAGCACCCGGTCGGCGTTCGTACCGCGGAAAGCGATAAGGTTCGTGCCGTAGCTTTCCTTGACCTCGCGCAGGCTGCCGCCGACAACCTTGCGCGACTTGTTGATCAGGATGATGTCGTGGCAGAGGCGTTCGGCCGTTTCCATCAGGTGTGTCGAGAAGATCACCGTTTTGCTCTGCTTCCGGAACTCCGAAAGCACGTCGATCATGAACTCGACATTGACCGGATCGAGGCCCGAGAACGGTTCGTCGAGGATGAGCAGGTCCGGATCATGCAGCACCGTCGAAATGAACTGGATCTTCTGCTGCATCCCCTTGGAAAGGTCGGTGGTCTTCTTCCGTTTCCATTCCGAGAGGCCCATGCGTTCGAGCCAGAAATCGATCCGTTTATCCGCCTCCCCGCCGGGGATGCCCTTCAGAGCAGCGAAGTACTTTAGCTGATCGACCACCTTCATCTTTTTGTAAAGCCCGCGTTCCTCCGGCAAATAGCCGATGCGGTTCTGAAGGTGCGGCGAAACGCGCTCGCCGAAGAGTTCGACGGTCCCCTCGTCAGGAACAGTGATACCGACGATCATCCGGATCGTGGTGGTCTTCCCCGCTCCGTTCGGTCCGAGGAACCCGAAGACACGCCCCGCCCTGACGTCGAATGAAAGATCGTCAACGGCGGTGAATTCTCCGAACCGCTTGGTCACGTGCGAGACCCGGAGCGAAACATCGGTTTGATTTTGGGAATCGGGCATCCAGCCGATATTTTGGCCGTCCGCGTGTGTAATTGCAATTCAGCGTCACCTGGCCAAGCTTTTGGGTCGTTTGGAATACAACATTCGGGGCTTAGCCAGACGACAATGTTCGTCAAATAACGATCAAAAGGAGGATGGAAGATGCAGCAACAAAAACAGAGTCAACATGGCGGGACGGGGGAGCAGGAGACTGAATTGGGTTCGACGACGAATAACGAGCGTGATTCGTTCGCAGAAACCCATCCGGAAGACCCCGACACATTGGATACCGGAAGCGTCGAGGACGAACCCGTCGGCGACAAGGACGCTTCGGTCAGAAACCCCTCCGGCGACAATATCGGGCGGGCCACAGAGGGCGACGAAGGTTCGGATTCGAGATTCTAGAGACCGAAAAGGCCCGCATCCTAAAATGACGGGCCATTTTCTATCATCAAATTAGGAAGACAATTATCTGCCACCCCCGCCGCTCTTACCTGCTTGGCCGGGGCTGCGGCTTCCCGTTTGACCGCCGGTCTGGCTGCCGGTATGTTCACCGGTCATGCTTTTCCCGCCCGTCTTTTTTGAGCCGGGGTTTACATCGGTGGCGGATTTTTTGTTCCCCGTATGACCACCAGCCTTCTCGGCACCTGTCGCTACGCTTCCCTGTTTTCCTGTCTTCGCTGCCATTTTCAAGTTCTCCTTCGGTTTACTTCGAGCCGCATTCGGCGGCCCATATCCAGTCAAGCAAAGTAGGTGGACAGCAATGGTCGTTCAGGCTACACAACATAGGACCAGCGGATTAATTCGTCGACGGCGGGCATGGATGGCCGCACGTGTGCGACGGTCCGCAGATTCGTGTATATTCTCGTCTGGCCTACACATGGAGATCTTCGTTTACAGAAATGGCAGCGATCGCGTCGAAGAGGGATTCACGGCAAAGGAACTTCCGGCCCTTCTCGAGGACCAGGGGAACGTTGTCTGGGTAGATCTGCTCGGCGAGTCGCCGGAGCAGATCGAAGAGGCGAAGCGGGTATTGCTCGATATCTTCGGCTTCCATCACCTGACCGTAGAAGACTGCATCGAGACGAGAAACGCTCCGAAGATCGAGGCGTTTCCGGAATATATCTACTTCATAGTTCACGGGATAAAACCTGGCGAAACCGGGCCGGCCAATTTCGCGACCAAAGAGCTCGACGGTTATCTGGGCCCCAACTACGTCGTCACGTTTCACGACCAGCGGTTTCGGAGCATTAAGGTAGTAAAGCAGCAGATAAGGGCAAGCACCTTCGCGTGCAGACGCGGTGCCGCCTACCTGCTTCATCAGATACTCGACAACGTGGTCGACAATTACATGCCGATCGTGGATGAATTCGACGAGGCGATCAATAAGCTCGAGGATCGCGCTCTCGATATGACCAAGAGCAACAACGCGATCCTCAGCGAGATCATGGACCTCCGGCGGAGCGTCGCGAGGTTGCGTAGGATATCGGCGAGGCAGCTGGAGGTGCTCTACCGCATATCACACGGCGAATTCCCGCAGATCCCTGAGCCCGTGCTTCCCTTCTACCGAGACGTGCACGACCACTTACTCCGGATCTCCGACCTTTCGGAAGGCTATCGAGACCTCGTCAGCGGTCTGTTCGACATCCACTTCTCCGTCTTGGCGAATCGCACGAACGATGTGATGAAGACCCTGGCGGTCTTGTCGGCGATACTTCTGCCTTTGACCCTTATTGCGGGGATCTACGGGATGAACTTCGATTACATGCCGGAGCTGAAGACGCGAAACGGGTATTTCCTCACGCTCGCGGGCATGGCAGCATTGACGATCATCCTGCTTTTCTATTTTTGGAGGCGGGGCTGGATATTTCAGCGAGAGGATCCGGGTCCTTCGGCCGAGAGATTCGACGACGCACCTAAGTGACGCGCTCGATCAGCTTTTCTACCTGCAGGTCACCGAAACCGTAGACACCGGCTCGAGACCGAAATTCGGGGAAGACGTCTTCGATCCCGCGTTTGCCAGAACCTACGATCTCGCGAATGATCTCGGCTGGCCGGACCTCGAGATCAGCAGCCGCCTCGCAGACCTCTTTGAGGAATGGGAACGCGGGAGAACGGTACTCACTAAATTGTTTCAGCCTAGGCGTGTCGCGGTTCCGGAAGGCCTTCCAAAGACTAGAGCCCGTTTCTATATCATCAACGCTCAGCCTGACTCGCGAATCGAAACAAGATCTAAGATCGTCGGCTCTATGCTGGCCGAAGCCCTCCCAAACGTTATCGGGCGACGCATCAACGGGAGCTACACGATAGATCACGGCACCGGAATCTTTGATCTGGTCAAGGCAGAACCAGTAATTCACGCTGCAGAAAAGCTCGAACTCGAACCAGAGGTTCACTTCGTCATCCGCGCCCGCATCTTCAAGACGCAGCAGTTCGTCGGCGACCTTTTCCTGGTATTCGATCTCGTCTTCGCCGTATTCGGACAGGATGAAACGTGCCCGGCGGTCCCAGAACTCATCGGGGTTCGCCTCGTCGATCGGGCCTGTAATGAGCGCTTCGCGGAATACTATCAACTGGCCCTCAATTCCAGTCTTGCGAAACTCCTCGACCTGAGCGTCGCCCGGCAGCACGTGATAGATCATATCGACAGGCTAATCGCATAGACCACCGA
>JAEZJR010000292.1 GCA_023415725.1 Acidobacteriota bacterium | reverse complement strand
ACCTTTTCGTTCTTCAGCGTGACCTTTGCGACGTTCGGCGAATGGCTGATCTGATCGATCTCGTGAGATGGGGAGCGGATCGATTCGACCGGGACGCCCGCATTTAGGTTTACCGTGATCGAGACGTCATGCCCGGCGCGCTCCCTGGCTATCGGGGGCGAGATCTTCGCGGCATCCGCGACGCCGTTGGGAATGTAACGGGGCCCGACGGTCATCGGGAACGCGAGTTCGTATGCTCCGTCCTCGTACTTGAGCGTTTCGACGTAGCTGATCTCGACTCGGACGGATTCGCCGGGCATCACGTTCGCTACCGACTGGGTGAAGATGTTCGGGCGTTCTTGGTCGAGAAGGGCAGCGGTCTTGCCCTCATTCTTCGCGGTCTCGTACGCCTTGCGGGCCTCTTCGCGTTTGAGGATCTTTCCGCGGATCGTGCGGGTGCCGATGAGCATCGTCATTTGGTCCACCGCGCCGTTCTGCGAGAGCGGGAAGGTGTAGACCGCCTCGATCGGTACCGAGAACGTGTTCTCGAAATCCTGAACCACGCGCACGCGGGCGACGAAACCGCTGATATCGACGGTCACGGCGGTGTTTTTGAGCGGGCAGGCCCCCAATTGGCCGCCTTTCTTATCGGAAGCGAAGAGGCTCCCCTGGGTGATGCTCTGAGCGAAAAGAGACGGGGCGGCGCACACGAGTACGGCGAGCAAGAGCAATGCTTTGCGCATAATGGAACTCCTAAATTGAACAGGAATTTAATTCAGTTTTACCCGCGGGTTTTGACCGTTAGACACACGAGGGGCTGAAAAGGTTCCCTCAGGGGATGCAAAAAAATTCAAAATTTCATTTTTGCTTGTAACCGGCGGCGAGCATATCGGTTTGTTTGGGGAAGTGCAGGAGCATCCCGACGATGCCGAGGGTGAACCAAAGGAAGAAGTACGGATAATCGAACGCGAACGCGAGGACGAGGCCGAAAAGCGACGGGGCCTCGCAGAAAGCGAGGGCTATGATCAAGCCGGATCGGACCTGGGCGGGATCTTGTGCCTCAACGGCACGTTCATAAAGGCGGCGCTTGAATGCGAAAGAAAGAATGACACACGTGACTGCCGCGACAGTGAAGCCGAGTATCATCGCTCCGCTAGGCTCCAGCGGGTTTTGCGAGAAATCGAACCGGAAGAGGTTCGGCCTCACAAAGAACAGCATCAAGACGAAGAGCACCTGCGTGGAGAGCAGAGCGGCCCAGACGATCAGGAGCGTTTGGTATTGGACGACGAGATTAGGTTTCTTTTCCATAAATGAAAACTTGCGCCTATGTGTCTAGCTGCAATCCCAATCGTAAAAGATCGCCCCGCAATGAAGGCACGAGAATTTGTATATAGCCGGATCACCTCCCGGCTCATAATATTCCAAAAATTCTTCCCATTCATCTAGTGCCAGATTCATTTCCGATCTTAGCCATGATCTCGTTTCTGAATTGATGTTGGTCAACTCCTCTTTCGCAACGTCCCCGAGGAATGTACACACGTCTTCACAATGTGTTTTCCAATTCTCGGTCTGCCAGGAGATGTATCCGGGCGTTCGCTCCGTTACTTCTTTCAACCTTTCAACAGGGATGGCGGCGAGGGCGTGGTCGTCTGAGAATGTCGCTTCGAACTTATCGGCCGCACTTCCGTCGGCGAGGCACCACGGACAAATACCATCGTCCAAATCGCGGGTCGAATAAACAGGTCCATCGTAAATGTATCCCCGAACACGGCCACAACATATACATACTTTATCGCTTTCAACAATCGCACCGGTGCTCAGTGGGTCCGGATGGTATTTAAAGAAGGGCAGTTCGTCCATGTTCAATCAGCCGCGTCTAATTCATCTTCAAGACGCTGGCGTTCGTAAAGGTCGGCGTATTCACCGTCTAGGCGGAGGAGCTCTTCGTGGGTACCGCGCTCGATGATGCGGCCGTCGGCCATGACGCAGATGAGGTCGGCGTCGCGGATGGTGGAGATGCGGTGTGAGACGATCAGCGTGGTGCGTTCGCGGCGGATCTCACGCAGGTTGCGGAGGATGCGCTCCTCGGTGTACGTGTCGACCGCGGAGAGGGCGTCGTCGAGGATGAGGATGCGCGGATCGCGCATCACGGCACGTGCGATCGCGGTGCGCTGCTTCTGCCCGCCTGAGAGCGTGATGCCGCGTTCGCCGACGAGCTGATCGTACTTGTTCGGGAATTCGCGGATGTCGTCGGCGAGGGCGGCGATCTCGGCGGCTTTTTCGACGGAGATCGTGGCGGAACCGCCTGCGTAAGCGGGTGGTGGAGCGCCAACCGGCAGTTCGCCCTGGCCGTTAGTTGAGTCCTTGCCGCCCGCTAACGCGGACGGTTCTGCCTGTACTCCAAACGCGATGTTGGCGGCAAGGGTGTCGCTAAATAAGAACGTTTCCTGCGGCACGACGCCGATGGCGGAGCGGAGTTGATCGAGCGGGTATTGGCGGACGGCACGGCCGTCGATCATTACCGAGCCCTCGGGGGCATCGAGCAGCCTCGGGATGAGGCTGCCGAGTGTTGATTTCCCGCTGCCGGTCTTGCCGACGAAGGCAACGGTTTGACCTTGTTCGATCCGCAGATTGATGTCTTTGAGAACGCGGCGGTCTCGATGGTGTTCCGGCCGGCTTTCGGCGGAACTAAGAGAAGTTTTGGAAAGAGCTTCCAGTTTCGAGCTTCCAGCTTCCGGTCGTCCGTTGGTGCCTCCGACGGTCCCGGCAGAGTATGAGAAATTCAGGTCGCGGAATTCGATGGAGCCTTTGATCGGCGGTTGCCGGCGTGCCTCAGGAGCGTCCTTGATCGTTGGGTCGGTCTCCAGGATCGCGTTGAAGCGCTTGAGGCTGGCGGTGCCGCGTTGATAGAGGTTCACGACGTACCCGAGGGCGATCAGGTACCAGATCATCCGCTGCAGGTAGAGGATGAAAGAGGTAAAATCGCCCGCGGTGATCTCACCGCGAACGGCCATCGGTACGCCCACCGCGACGATGATGACGAACCCGAGCCCGATGAAAAAGTACATTAGCGGGCGGGTCGCGGCGGCGAATTTTACGAGCTGCAGGTTTCGCGTGGCGTACTCGCGATTGAGCTTTTGGAACTGCTCGATCTCGGCGTCTTCCTGCGCATAGGCCCGCACGACGCGAACGCCGGAAAGGTTCTCCTGGGCACGGGCCGTTATATCGGAGAAGAACTCCTGGATCTTTTCGAAGCGGCGATGCACCTGGTCGCCGAGGAATTTTACCGTAAGCGAGACGAGAGGAAGCGGGATCAGCATCAGCAGCGTCAGGCGCGTTGAAATATTGAGAAGGATCGGCAGCGTGATCGCGAGCGCGAAGATCGCCTGGAAGCTGTAAAGGATCATCGGCCCGACGATCTGGCGGACGGCGGACAGGTCGTTCGTCGCCCGGGCCATCAGGTCGCCGATGCGGTTGTTGTGAAAGAACTCTAGCGGCTGGTGCACGAGCCGTGAGTAGAACGTCTCGCGCATGTCGAACTCGATATGCCGCGAGGCGTTTATAAGCAGCCGCCGCTGTAGAAATAGGAAAATACCGCTCGCGAAGTTCGCCGCCAGGATCACCGCGGGGTAGTAAAGAACTTTATCCCAGGTGATCCCCGCCCCGAGATCGTCAACAGCCCTTCCGACCAAATAGGGCACCAGCAACCCGAACGACATCGAGAACAGGATGCACAGGATCCCGAGGCCGATCATCCCCTTGTAAGGGCCGAAGTACCGAGCGAATTGTTTAAGAGTACCGTTCAAATATGGTCTTACTACTAAATTCCGTTCCTATACTTCCATCTTGTTATTTGAAGCAGTAAGTTTCAACCGCGGAGGAAATTGATCACGCTGGCAGAGTACTGATCCAAGGAAGACACGGAACCGAAATCGCGACGTCATTGTAGTTTTGTGTAGGTCGAAAGCCCGGTCGCAATCAGTTTACCGTTATCGTCGTGCACGTCCGCTGAGACGGTGAAGATGCGTTTGCCGGGGCGGAGGACCCTGGCGGTGCAGACGGCTTTCCCTTCAATGAGTGGGCGGAGGTAATGCACGGTCAGGTCGATCGTGGCGGTCGGTTCCGTGTCATCCAAGTGCGTTCGGACGGCAAAAGCCATCGCGGTGTCGATCAGCGTCGCGGTGACGCCACCGTGCAGTACGCCGCTCGGCTGACGGAGATCATCGCGCATCGCGATCTCGACGGTGGCCTCGTTCGGGCGGATGTCGGTGAGCCGCATCCCGAGCAGTTTAGCGAACGGGAGACCGTTAAGGCGTTCGGCGGCGTAACGCGCTCTTTCTTCGGAAAATTCCATTTTTTCAGCGGAGCTTCAGAAATTCCTGCCACGATATCTTTCGATATCCTGAGGGTACTTTGAACAAGTCGTCGCTCACATCCAGAGTAAGACCACGTATCTCGAAAACGAAGCCGCCCTGCGCGGAGGCTTCAGATTCCTGACGGGTGACCATCTTGACCGAACTGTCGTAGGTGATGATGAACGGCGTAGAGGAACCCTCGACCGTGACGCGATAGCGCTCCAATGGCCCATCAGTACCGAGCTTTTCGAAGCTCGAGTGCTCTTTCTGGTTCAGCAGCGTTTGCGTGAGGTCGGTCACGAAGGCTGGGCGGTCCGCCGGGCCCCCGCCGGAGGGAGCCTCGGCGTAGGTTTTGGACCGGTGGTCGATGTTTATTTGTTTATCTGTCGTGATGATCGATCGGCTTGTCTTTTCTTTATCGAATGTGTCGACGCGCCAGTTGCCGCCCTTTCGTACGTAATGGGTCTTGGTTTCGACGCCACCGACTGAGGTGATGAGATCGGCCTGGAATTTTTCGGGTTCCGTCGTTTCGAACGGGATCTCGTTTTTCGGCGGTTCGATCACGGGCGAGGCGGATGCCGCCTTTTCACCTCCGCCAAACCAAGAACATCCCGCGGCCATCGCCCAGAAGATGAAAAGGATCGAAACGGAAGCGAGGCGATTTGACAAAAACATCAAAAGAAAATGAAGTTTATCATATTGGTCGAGGCGGGGAATCTCACGCAAAACTCGCGAGGGACATAACGAAATACAAAAGCGGCAAATGAGTTTGAGTAAGTGGCAGAGGAAGTATTTGATCGCCGCGGCGGCCATCGCACCGGCCGCGCCGCTGCTGTATCTGCAGGGGCAGGTGACGCGGTGGAAGGTCGGGCTTCTGCCCGAGGCCGAAGGGCCGAGCGGCATTACCGGCGCGGGCGAAGGCGAGGTCAGGCTTCTAGTGCTGGGGGAATCCACCGTCGCAGGGCTCGGAGCCAGGACCCATGAATTGGCTCTGGGAGGGCGGTTCGCCGAGGGATTGAGCAAGCGGATCGGAAGGAGGGTGAGATGGACCATCGTGGGGCGTAACGGCGTGACCGCCCGGCGAACGATCGATGAGCTTCTGCCGCTGGTGCCGGATGAGCGGTTCGATCACATCTTGCTGGGCATCGGA
The DNA here is from genome assembly GCA_023415725.1 of Acidobacteriota bacterium. Taxonomy (GTDB): domain Bacteria; phylum Acidobacteriota; class Blastocatellia; order Pyrinomonadales; family Pyrinomonadaceae; genus OLB17. The sequence continues at coordinate 2,476 of JAEZJR010000292.1, read as the reverse complement.
GGGAACGACGTGATGAAGCTCTCGAGCCCGAAGAAATGGCGGCGCGATATGCTCGAGCTTCTCGGCCGCCTCAGTGAGCACAGCCCCGAGGCTCAAATCTTCATATCCAACTGCCCGATGATCATACATTCTCCCGCGATTCCGCAGCCTATCAAGGGAATACTCTGGGAACTCTCTAAGATGCACAACGCAAACATCATCGAGTTCACCGCGGACCTCGACCGCGTGCATTATTACCCGCAGCCGGTCGACGTGGAGTTCGACGGGTTCTTCGCGGACGGGATCCACCCCTCGGAGCAGGGGTACCGCGATTGGGCGGACGCGATGCTCCGGCATTTCGACACTATCCATAAATGGTAGAGGAAACGGAAACCCCCGCTTCGATCTCGGAAGCGCTGCAGACGCATTTCGAGTGGCTCGCCGTGTATGCGGAGGGGCGTGCTTTTCCGCTTCGTGTTGATGAGATCGAGGTGGAGGAATCTCCGGGACGAACTTTGATCGGGATGCACGGCGACAAGGGGTGGCGGACTTGGCGCGTGCATTCTTCGAGCCTCGCCGAGGGGGAACTCCACCTGGAACTTTCTGGCAGCTTCGGTGCGGACAGGCAAACCGTCCGTCTGGTGCCGCGCACGCCCGCGGCGGAATTGAGCCGAGAGGTTGAGCTGGCGCGATTGGTACGCGCGAGCGAGATAGCCAAATCGGTCGAGGCGAATTTCCCGGGCACCAAGGTCATCCGCGTCGGGTTGAACGAATCGAACGGCAGGATGGCGCAGATCATCGCCGAATCGCCACAGAAAACACAATGGGGCGTGCTCGCGGATGTGACGAACGCGCTCACGCCCGAAAGCCTTCTTGCATCCGCGTTTCTGTGGTTGGATCGTTTGAACGCGAGGCGGAAGAAGCCGATCGGATCCGTGTGGATGGCGGCGGAGAAGAAGCAGGCCCGCGCGCTTCGACGGCTTCATACATTGATGAACCGCAATGCGAAGGCGGCGATAACGATCGTCGAGATGGCGGGCGAGGAAATGCGGCCGTTAGATGATTGGCCGATGTCCGCGCTTTGGCGTGAGAAGCCGAAAAAGCTTTCCATCCCGTCGGAGATCGTGCACACGAAAACCGCGAGGGCGATCCTCGCGATCGATCCTGAGCGGATCGAAGTGATCAGGTCGAAGCAGGGGGAAACCGTGCGGTTCCAAGGGCTGTCGTTCGCCCGGGTCAGATCGATGATGGGGCAGGAGCGAGCGTGGTTCGGGACGGGGAAGAACAAGAGGCCCTTGAACTCCGAGAACGAAGTGGACTTGCAAGGGCTTATAGAGGAATTGGCCGAGTTCCGCAGGCCGGATCCACCAAACCCGCGGCATGAGTTCTACCGAGCCTCGCCGGAGTGGTGGCTCGAATCCATTTTGAGGCGGAACATCGGATTGCTCGATGCGAACCTGATACTCTCGCCTATCTACAACCAGTTCCGCTCGTCCACCGACAAGATCGATCTGCTGGCGATGCGGCGCGATGGGCGACTGGTCATCGTTGAACTGAAAACCTCACCCGACCGCGAGATGGTGCTGCAGGCGGCGGATTACTGGCGCAAGTTCGAACTTCAGCGACGCCACGGCGTGCTCGCAAAGGCGAGACTTTTTGGCGACCGCGAGATACTCGACAAGCCCGCCCTCGTTTACGCCGTCGCCCCCGCCCTGAGCTTCCATCGGGATTTCGAGTACTTCGCCAGGAAATTAGCCCCGGAGATCGAGCTATGGCGGTTCGAACTTCACGAAGACTGGCGCAGTCAGGTGAAGGTGATCGCGAGGAAGGAATACAGGTGATGTTTCATCCTGACCGACGGATCAAAAAGTTGCGCGGGCGGTCAAATAATTATTCTATAATCACCGCCGGTGAGGACTTTCGTATGGGTATAAAGAAAATCGCCGTTGCAGCTCTTTCGCTGGTCTTCGCTTTCGTACTTTCCACAGACGCTCTGGGTCAGGGGAAGGGAAAAGGTAACGGAAACGGCAAGGGAAACGGCCAGTCGCAGGGGAGATCGAAGGGCGACGACGCCTGGGGCCGTGATGATAAGGGGAAAGGTAAGTCGAAGAAAAACGACGGCTTGACCGGCTCGGACAACAGATTCAAAGGGCTTTCGAAAAAGCTCGGCCGCTCGCCGGAGAGCCTGCGGGATTGGTACAACGCCGAGCGGGCGGTGAATCCGAATTTAAGCTACGGGCAGTTCGTCGCGGCGAACATGGTCGCGCAAAACCACAACATGCGTGCCGAAACGATCCTGCGTGGGCTGCGGCGGGGACGCAGCATCGGCCAGATCCTGAAGGGGAGCGGCTGGAATGACGACCGCATCAAGAACGAACGGAAACGGCTGAAGAAGATCCGCGACGATGACGGCCTCGACGGGTACATTGACAGCGATATCGATTGGAGATTTTGACTCCGAAAAGCCGAGAGAGGCGGTTATGTCAGATATCTGACA
>JAEZJR010000269.1 GCA_023415725.1 Acidobacteriota bacterium | reverse complement strand
CGAGTCGTTGATCTCCTGCTGGCGGCGGAGCTCATCATCGAAGATGCTGCTCGTTTCGGTGCCGTTGCGCTCGACGTTCTTTGCATATTCGATCGCCGACGGGGCCGCGACGAATCCGCCGTAGACGCAGGAAACGAGCGAATTCGCGCCAAGCCGGTTAGCGCCGTGGATCGAGTAATCGCACTCGCCGGCGGCGAAGAGGCCGGGGATGTTCGTGCGCTGCTCGAAATCAACCCAGAGGCCGCCCATCGAATAATGGACGCCCGGGAAGATGCGCATCGGCACGTAACGCGGGTCGTCGCCGACGAACATCTCGTAGATCTCGAGTATGGCTCCGAGCTTTCGTGTGAGCTTTTCCGCGTCGATGTGAGTGAGGTCGAGGTATACCTGATTCTCGCCGCCGACGCCGTGACCCTCAAGGCAGACCTGGAAGATCTCGCGCGTCGCGATATCGCGAGGGACGAGGTTCCCGTAGGCGGGGTATTTTTCTTCGAGGAAGTACCAGCGTTCGCCCTCCGGGATGTCCTGCGGGCGGCGGGCATCGCCGTCTTGACGGGGCACCCAGACGCGGCCGCCTTCGCCGCGGGCGGATTCGGACATTAATCGAAGCTTGTCTTCGCCGGGGATCGAGGTCGGGTGCACCTGGATGAACTCGCCGTTGGCGTAACGCGCTCCCTGCTGGTAGCAGGCGGAGACGGCGCTGCCCGTGCAGGTCATCGAGTTGGTGGATTTGCCAAAGATGAGCCCGGGGCCGCCGGTCGCCATGATCACGGCGTCCGCTTTGAACACTTTGAGCTCGAGCGACTGCAGGTTCATCGCGACGAGACCGCGGCAGACCTGATGATCGTCGAGCACGAGCGAGAGCATCTCCCACCCCTCGTACTTGTTCACCTTCCCGCCGACTTCCCATTTGCGCACCTGCTCGTCGAGGGCGTAGAGAAGCTGCTGGCCGGTGGAGGCACCAGCGAAAGCGGTGCGGTGATGCAGGGTGCCGCCGAAGCGACGGAAATCGAGCAGGCCTTCATTCGTTCGCGAGAACGGCACGCCCATGCGGTCGAAGAGGTATATGATCTCCGGCGCCATGTCGCACATCCGCTTGACGGGCGGCTGGTTGGCGAGGAAGTCGCCGCCGTAGACCGTATCGTCGAGGTGCTTGGCGGGTGAATCGCCCTCGCCCTTGGTGTTGACCGCTCCGTTGATGCCGCCCTGGGCGCACACCGAGTGCGAACGCTTCACCGGCACGACTGAAATGAGGTCCACCTCGTGCCCGGCTTCGGCTATCTTCATCGCCGCGGCGAGGCCCGCGAGGCCGCCCCCGACGATCGCAATTTTCAATCCGTTAGAAGCCATATCGATTTACCAGAATACTAGAATCTCTTCGGCCCGGAGGGAGCCTTGGTTTCGGGTGCGTGGCCGCAAAGCGCCTGCGGGAACAGCCCGCACGGCCGCACGAAAGAGACCGCTGCGTTCACCCCGACACCGAACAGCCCGATCGCCAGCACAACACAGGCGTAAAGAGCATACTTCTGCGCCTTCTCGCCGATGACTATGCCCCAATCCACAGCGAACAGCCAGAATCCGTACGCGAGGTGCCACGCAGTGGCGGCGACGCCGAGGATGTAGAGGATCAGCACCCACGGGATGGAGAACTCCGCCGCGACGATGTTGTACGCGAGATCGGCGTTCCCGGCGACGGGCGTGGTGTTGAGACCCGGCATCAGCCCGAAGCGGAGGTTCAGGATGTGGAACAGGAGAAATGCGAAGAGGAAGATCCCGGTCGCACGCTGCACGAAATAGAACCAGTTCCGCCCATACCCGTAGGTCAGCACGTTGTTGCGTGCCTCGGTCGAGATGATCACACCGTAGATGGAGTGGAAAAGCAGCGGGATGAATATCCCGAAGATCTCGATGAAGAGCAGGAAGGGAATGTCGTGGATCTCCTGCACGGCCTTCTCGAACTGCGCCTCGCCGTTCATCGCCTTCGAATTCGTGAACATGTGCACGAAGAAGAAGATCCCGAGAGGCACTATCCCCGTCAGCTGGTGCAGCTTTCTGAGCAGGAATGTCCTGCTGAATCTGATAGCCATATGCCAAACAAGCAGAAAAGCCCGAATTTTACTACCGAATCCTTCAAATTATAAACCATCGGGGGGATTCGGCAATTCGGGACGTTTGATTTTATGGTACCGGATTTGTTTTATTAGTAGAAATGAATTCTTTTGAGAATAAATATTAGTATCCCCTCCAGTTCTTATCCTTCATTAATAAGTTAATTCTTTATGCACATCGAAACACTGAAAGTTTTCTGCGACCTCGTGGACCTGCAGAGCTTCTCGCTCGCGGCGGAGCGGAACTTCATCACCCAATCGGCTGTCAGCCAGCAGATCAGATCGCTGGAAGACAAATTCAAGCGAAAGCTGCTTGAGCGCGTTCGCGGGCGTCGGGACGTGAAATTGACGCCCGCCGGCGAGGTGTTTTACCGGGAATCGAAGAACGTGCTGGCCGCGTATGACCAGCTGCACGAATCTCTGCGCGGGATCGTCGGGAAGATCGGCGGCACTGTGAAGGTGGCCTGCACGTACAGCGTCGGGCTGCACGAGATGCCGCAGAAGGTCGGGGAGTTCATGTCGAAGTACCCGTCGGCACGCATCGATATGGAGTATTCGCGAATGTCGAAGGTGGTGCGAGACGTGCTGAGCGGAGCGGTCGAGCTCGGGATCCTCGCCTTCCCCGATCCGCGGCGCGGGCTCACCATCCACCCGATGCCATCTGACCGCATGGTGCTGGTGTGCCCGCCGTCTCACAAGTTCGCCAACCGCACGCAGGTGAAGACCAAGGACCTTCAAGGCGTTGAGTTCGTGCATTTCGAGCGCGACACGCCGACGCGCAAGGCGACGGATAAATTGCTCAAAGCCGCCGGCGTCGAGGTGAAGAAGGTCGCGGAGTTCGACAACATCGAGACGATCAAACGCGCTGTGGAGGTCGGCTTCGGCGTTGCCATCCTGCCGCTTCCGGCCGTCGTAGCCGAGCGCAAGGCCGGCGAGTTGGCCGTCGTGAAGCTCGCGGAGAAGGAATGGGTGCGCCCGGTCGGCGTCATCTACCGCAGCGACAAAAATCTTTCTCTCGCCGCGAAGAAGTTTGTACAATTGCTCGAAGAGTTGCAGCCCGCGGAAAAATAGGGCCACCGGATGACGGCGAAACAATACACCCTTATCTTCGAGGAACGGCCCGATTACCTCTACGCCCGCGTGGAAGGCGAGAACGACAGCTACGAGATCTCGCTCGCCTTTTGGACGGAGGTCGCGAGCGAATGTGAACGTCTCGACGTGTCGAAGGTGCTCGTGGAGGAGAACATCCCCGAGGTGGTCAGCGTGTCGGAGATGTACCAGATCGCCTCGGAGCTGCCGGACCTGTTCCTCGGAGTTTCCCTCGCGTTCGTCGACCCGTACGCCGACCAGGCGGAGCTCAATTCCTTCGGGGAACTCGTTGCCCAGAACCGCGGGGTGCGCGGGCGTTTCTTCGCCGATGTCCCGTCCGCCGAGGAGTGGCTGCGTAGCATTTGATCCTGACCTAACCGAATGTATTCCGACGATCTAAGTATCCTGCTGCGCGTGCTCATCGCGTGCCTGCTTTCGGGCGTGCTCGGATGGGAACGCGAAGCCGCGGGTAAAGCGGCAGGGCTGCGGACGCACATACTCGTCTGCGTCGCGTCGGTGCTGTTCACCGTCGCGGGGCAATTCATGGCAGTCTCATTTGCGGCGTATGGCAGTCACGTGCGGTTCGACGCGGCGAACCTGATCGGCGCGATCGTAACGGGGATAAGCTTCCTCGGTGCGGGGATGATCATCTTCCGTAAGGATTCGCGTGACGTTTCGGGGCTGACCACGTCGGCGGGGATACTGACGACCGCTGTGATCGGGATGCTCGTCGGATTGGAGCGTTACTTCCTTGCCGTCGGGAGCACGGTGATCGTGTTCGTTGTGCTGAGGTTCGTGAACACGTTCGAAAAGCGGTATCTCGATCCGAACACTCGTGCTTCGAGGACGGAGAAAACAGACGGCTAATCCAGGCTCATCAAAGACATCGACTGGACGCCGCCGATGCCGTCCAGCGCCCCTTTCAACATCCCTACCAACCCTTCCGTTTCCATGTAATCGCGGCCCAGCAGCTTGCGGAAACGTTTGTCCGTGCCCTCGCCCATCGCTTCGCGGAGCATTCCGCGGAACAGAGCCGAGGTTATCTCCGGGGAGAACTGTTTGCCGGAATTCGTCCGAAGGTCCTCGAATACCTCGTTGGGTTTTCGGCGGCGTTTATAAGGTCGGTCGGTGGTCATCGCGTCGAACGAATCGGCGAGGTTGACCATCTTCGCGATGTACGGGATCTCGCGGTCCTGAAGGCCGTCGGGGTAGCCGCGGCCGTCAAGGCGCTCGTGGTGATACTTCGCCGCGAGCGGTACATCCGCGAACGGGTGGTGGATCGGTAAAAGTATTTCGTAACCGACGGACGGGTGCTTGCTCAGCTCGCTCGATTCCTTCGCGTTGATGCGGTACGGAGCGTTGATGATGCGTCGGTCGACGGTGAGTTTCCCGACGTCGTGCAGGTAGCCGGAGACGGCTGCCCCTTCGATCTCCTCCTCGCCCCAACCGAGTTCCTTTGCGATCAGCTCGGTGTACTTGCCCACGCGGACGGAGTGCCCTTCGGTGTATTTGTCCTTCGAATCGATTGCTGCGGCGAACGCTTTCACGGTGTCTTTGTAGGTGGACCGCATCTCGTCGTAGAGCTTGCGATTCTCGTCGGCCTTGCGCTCGAGTTCGGTCAGGAGATTTCGTTGCAGGATCGCAACGCCGACGTGGCGGCCCATCGCGCAGAGGATGGCACGTTCGTGAGCGGAGTAGGGTTCGCCGGAAGCCTTCTCACCGGCGAATATCATCCCGAGCAGTTCATCGTGCACGACGAGCGGCACTATCATCTCGACCCTTGCGGCCTCGAGCATCCAACCGAACCGGCGCACGAGCGGGAGCTCCCTCACTTCACTCAAAGGAGCAGCGACGGTGCCGGCACGCTGCATAAGCGTTTCGTCGTCACCGCTGACGGAAAGTGCTAACGGAAATTGATCACCGAGCCCGCGCATCGCGGACATCGACAATTCACCCTCGTATCGCGAATACCGAGCAATACCGCCGCGCATAATGCCCAGGCTTCCGAGCAGCAGGTGCAGCGAGGTGCGAATGGTGTCGTGGAAGTTATTCCGGTTCGCGACCTCTGCGCCGAGATCGGCAAGTGCGCCGAAGGCGTGCACGACCTTGCCCTTCTCGTCGGGTGCTGAACGGCGGGGGGCTGCGGCGGTGTTGTTGTCCTGTATGTTCAAATCGGTTGGGTTGATGCGGTTCAGACCAATTGCACATGCCGAGTGACCCCGAGCATCTCGAATAATTCCGCGGTGCTCTCGTTCACATCAGAGAAGACCACGCGGGCTCCATTCGATTCGGCCGCGTCGATGACGCCGAGCAGTATCGAAACGCCGATGCTGTTGACGAGTTCGGTGCGTGAGAAATTCACCACGATCTCGGATGCGCCTTCCGTAAGTTTTCGGCGGCATTCCCGTTCGATAGTTTCCCCCGTCAGTTTATTGAGGTAATCCCCCGCGTACACCACCGCCGTACCGTTCGCCGTTCGAGAGGGAGTTTCGACGGCAACAGAGGCGATAACGGAAGAC
>JAEZJR010000219.1 GCA_023415725.1 Acidobacteriota bacterium | reverse complement strand
CGTCAGGGGGTTCAGCTCTCTGACTCTTTGACAAATACAGAAAAAGGAGGCCACGAAGATGGAATCGTTGATTCTATTGGAGTGCCTCAAGCTTCTCTGGCTCGGATTCGAAGTGGTAAAACACTTCGGCTCCCGAAAAAGAGAAAAGGCAATGATCGAAGCCATCGAAAGTCTCGATCATCGCCTTAATGTGCTTGAGGAAAAAACTAAGGAAAATCCTTAGTTTGCTCCCGTGAGAGGTCTTGCAGGACCTCTCACTCTGTATTTTTACCTCATTTTCCCTTATTTCACAAGTTAAATATATTTCGTTTCGCGGAGGTAGATAATATAGTCGATCTTCGGCGGTTCAAACCCTTCCTCGCGAAGCTTTAGCATAACGTTTCCGCGGTGGATGGACGAATGGGTGAGGACGTGTGTGAGCATTTCGCGGAAGGTATTTTCGTAGGGGATCCCCTCGCTGGTGCGGTACTTAGCCGTGATATCCAGGCCCTCCTCGTCGAACCGGCGGAGCAGTTTTTCGTAGGCTTCAGCCGTTTCGCGGGCGAGAGTTCCGCATTCTTCAACAGTGAGTCCGGGCCAGAAATCGAACCCGGTCGAGTCTTTGCCGTAGAGCCGCTCGTAGTATTACTTTTCGGTGATCAGGAGATGGGCAAGTATCTGCCGACTGCGATCGGAGCCGGAGCTTTTAACCGCGACGAGGATCCGGCGATTGGCCCAGTCGTTGTAGACGAAGAGGTGGCGAAGGTGGGCTACGGATTCCATAAACGCTTAGAGTTCAAGCGAAAGCTTGAACTCTGAACTATTCGACTGCGTGGTGTTTCAAATCTTCCAGACTAACAACAGTAAGGGCGGCTTCGTGCGTGGCTTCTAGATAGACGCGAGGAGCCATTCCGGCCTCAAGTGCCTCACGCCAGCGGAGCATGCAGAGGCACCATTTGTCGCCGGCATTCAGGCCCGGGAAACCGTATTGCGGCATCGGGGTCGAGAGATCGTTCCCCGCGGCCTTGGAAAAGGCCAGGAATTCGTCTGTCGCCTCGATGCAGACGGTGTGGCGGCCAAGGTCGTCGACGCCCGTGCGGCAATAGCCGTCGCGGTAGAATCCCGTCATCGGATCGAAGCAGCAGGGCTTCAGTTCGCCGCCGAGCACGTTTTTTGGCTTCGGCATGTGCCCGTTGCCGTTTCCGTTCGTGTTGCTCATTCATGGTTATTTTTACCACAGAGCGCACGGAGAGCACAGAGGACGGAAAGATATGTACGCTCAATGCCTTGCAGGGTAAATTCGGCTATCGATCGAGACCTTCGAATAAACCTCTGAGGTCTCTGTGCTCTCCGTGGTTAATCCTCCCGAATCAACTCGAGAGCTTTTTCGACGGGGCGGGCGATCACGGCGCGGTCGCCGACCTCGACGATCGGGCGGTTGAGCAGACCGGGATTCGCGACGATCGCGGAGAGGATCTCCGATTCGGGCGAATCTTCGCTCAGGCCGAGTTCCTTGAATTGAGGTTCTTTGGTCCGCAGCAATGCGAAGGCCGGAACGTCGAGTTTCTTGAGCAGGCGTTTCAGCTCGGTTTCGCCGAGCGGATCTATGAAATAATTGACCTTTTCGTAATCTATGCCGTTCTCACGGAACAGCGTGGCCAGATTGCGGCAGGTCGTTCAGGTGGGTTTTTCGTAGACGGTAATTTTCTTCATCACGGTAATTGGATCGGACCTAATTTAGCGGAAGTTACACAGCGGCTGCAAGCCCGAGGTGCGATCGCTCAGGCTTCGCTTGCCGAAAGGGCTTCCTCGCGGCGGATGAGGACCTTCTCATCCGAAACAGATCGCTTGTGCAGCATGGTCGCGATGCCGATACTGTAGAGGATGATCACTATACTGAGGTAGCCGGTGACCTCGTAATGGTCGATCCGGTTGTCGGGGAGTTTCACGACGATCAGCCCCGCGATCACGGAAGCGAAGCCCACAAAGATCTGCTGCACCGATGAGTTGAAGCTCATGAAGCTTCCGCGGCGTTCGGGCTGCACGACGTGGGTGACCATTGCCTGGGCGGGGATGAACCGGCCCGATGAAACGATGAACCATAGCCCCGTGATGCACAGCACCAGGTAGAAGGGTATGTGCGGGAGGTTCGTTATCAGTGCGATCAGCGGTACGGCCGCGAGCACGAGCAGAACGAACAGACGGTATTTACCGATCCGGTCGGCGACGCGGCCGAGGAGCGGGGAAGTGATCATCGTCAGTGTCCCGCCGACCATGTAAACCAGCGGCGTTTCCGTCTTGGAGAATCCCATGTTGAACTCCAGGAACGGATTGATGAACGGGATGATCATGAAGTGCCCGAGCATCAGGCACGCCGTGAGGGACAGGGCGTACACTTGAGCACGGTTGCTCAGCACGTCGCGGACGAGTTCGACGGGCCCGACCTTCTCGCTTCGGTCCAAACGGACATGGCCCTCCATCTTCGGGAGCAGCTTTACGAGGAACGGGATCAGCAGTGCCCCGAGGATCACGACGAAGTAGAAGGGTGCGTGCCAGTTGAAGAGGTTCGCGATATAGAGGCCGAACGGGACGCCGAATACGGAAGCGGCCGAGAACGCAGCCATGATCATCCCCATCGCCGCACCCCGGCGTTCGTAAGGGACGAGGTCGGCGACGATCGAGAGAACCTGTGCCGCGATCAACCCGCCGAACATACCGGCGACCACCCGCGACGCGAGCAAAAACTCATAAGCCGAGGCCAGAGCGCAAAACAACGTCCCGATAAGAAACCCAGCGTAAGCGAACATCAGCACCTTCTTCCGGCCGTAGCCGTCGACAAAAAATGCCGCGAGGAACCCCGAGATCCCGGCGCTGAAGGTGTAGGCCGCTACCAACATCGAAAACTGCTGCGAACTGATGTCGAAATACGGCATCAGGTAATTCCCCAGCGGCATCATGATCATGAAGTCCATGATGTGCGTGAAATTCAGCACCGCCAGCAGCAGCAATATCGTTTTTTCCTTTACTACCATTTCCACATCCCCCTTGTTTTTCGGCGAGCCGGACGTCCGGCCGACCGAAATCTCCTACCCTATTACGCGTAGGCGAATCCATTAGATTACCAAAATAGACGCGGAGCGGAAGAAAAATCGGGCAATAGGGATATGGAGGCGAAATTGAGGGGTTTTGAGCATTTGGGTCGGGTCGATCTCAGGATCACAGATCAGGGCAGGTTATGATCTAGAGGAGATCGCTGACCGACCTCAATTTGATCGAAGGTTGATTCGAAAGACGATCGCGCAGCCAGTAAGCGTGTTCGGCTCCGACCAAAACGAGTATCCTCTTTCCGCGGTACTCCGCCGCAGTCTGCCTGATCCGATAGAGGAAATGTGTGTTCCAGTCGTTCCAGACCTTCGCTTCGGAGGCGCCGAAAAGCTCGTTTTGATAGTCGTGCTTGACCGCGAAAAGGGCGTCGGTCTCTTTCGAATTGACGGCGGCGACCGAATCCCAATGCTTTAACAGGTAGCCGTAAAGGGCTTTGGAATAGATCGAAAACGCCTCGACCCTTTCCGGATGCTTCTCGCGATTTTCGCTATCGGATCGACGTGCGAGGCCGACCAGTTCTGAAAATAGTGGCTCCGCCGGCTCGAGGGCTACGACCCGGTACTTATTTTTGTCGATCAGCGGGAAAACACTTTGGGCGTACTCGACCTTGGTTTTTTGCTCGCGGCGGCTTTCCAGATCGCCCGGCGTCAGTTCGACCGCGAGCACGTCAGGCCGGATCTTTTCGATGGTCCGTCCAAGCTCTTGAAACGAATACCCCTTGACCTCGGCGTGCAGCTGGTGGAGCGTCGATAATACGACGACCTCCGTGCTCTTCTGTGCCGATCCGGTCGCGCCGATAAAAAGCACGGTGACGATGGGGGTGATCATTCGCAATATTTCCTTCATCATGGCTAGTTCATAGAGCAACTGGAAGGAATCCAATTCGGCCCCGTGAGGATGCTTGCAAAGGTCCAACTCGCGGCTGGTGGGGCAGGAGCGTTCGACGGCCGTCGGCATCTCATGTATAAAAAGCCTTCTTTTGGGAGGCCTTTTGCGGAGAAAGTGAAAGGAGCGGACCCCTCCCGCTCCTTTCCTCCGAGTACGTCTTTATCGGTCGGCCACGATGGAAATGCCGGCCAGGTCTTCACTGAGGTTGATCACCGTCGGGGCGAACTTGTAAAGCTTGGCTTTGACATCGATCACGTACGATTGCCCGACCGGCAGGTCCACAAGGTGGAAATATCCGAGTGTATTCGAGACCGCGTACCGAACGGACCCGTTCTGATCGTTTGCGTAAACGATAGCGTTCGATACGGGGCGGCCCGTACGTGACAACAAACGCCCTGATATCGTCGCGGAGGCTGCCGTAGCGATTTCCACAAAGGCAATGGCGCGGTTTACGCCTCCCCCGGGAGCCACGACGCTTCCGATCAGCGTCCGCGTGCCGGTATTGAGATCTACCGTAAATAGATTGGAACCAATGTCGGACAAGAACATCTGACCGAGGACGATCGAATAATCCATGCCGAACGCCTCGCCGGAGGAGTTCCCGATCGGGACCACCGCCTGGGTGGCAACGTCGACACTCTCGAACACGGCGATGCCGTTTCCGGAGGAATGGTAGAGAATGCCGTTCTGGTGGAACGCGATCACCTCCCCGTCGTTCCCGTTGCCGAGGGTGAACTGCTGTGTAAGGGCGGCTGTTGCCGTGTCGACCGTGAATAAAGTTTCGGGTGCGACCGGGTCTCCGTCCCCGGTAACCGCATAAAGCACTCCGTCCGGACGGAAGGATAGGCTTGATATCCTTCGGGAAACAGTGCCGATATTCGTGGCGGTGCCCGTGGCCGGGTTGATCGTAACGAGCCGGCGGATACCATCGGACGTCTGAATTACTGCAAACAGTACACCGTCGCTGGGACGAGCCGCGAGAGCGAGTGAGTTCGTCACTGTAAAGCCAGAAAGCGTTATTTGACTCGCATTCGAAACCGCACCTGTGGCAGGGTCGATCCGGTAGATCTGATTCGCGGTATCCGTTCCGAAACCGTTAGAGATACCGTAGAGCACCTGCCCGGAGACGCTAAAATTAAAGGCCAGGGTCAAAAAAACTAGACCAATTACTGAAAAGGTCCAATTCAGGATCATCTTTGAACCGGCAGAACTTCTGAGTGTCCGTGCGGCCGGCAAGACGTCAGACGACGTCGAAGCGTGAAGCATATACATCTCCCTCCTGGAATCTAAGAATTGTTAAAGTAGCTGCCTGAGGAAGCAGCAAACAGGTGAGGGTTGTTGCTTGGGTTAAGCGATTATATTACCTATCGGGCGGCAGGAAAAGTTTTTGAGAAACTTATGCCGTCCCGCCCGAGATGCCGACCTTTTCGTATACGTTCTTTAGGGTCTTGCTCGCGATGGAGCGGGCCTTTTCGGCGCCGTTTTTCAGGATGGGGGTTATGGTCGCGTCGTCGAATTGGTGAACGCGCTCCTGGAATGGGCGTAGGAATTCGACCACGACCTCGGCGAGTTCGGTCTTGAAGTGGCCGTATCCTTTGCCCTCGAAGTGGGCGACGCATTCGTCGGGAGTTTTGCCGGTCAGGAGTTGATAGATCGACAGAAGGTTGGTGATCGCGGGCCGCGATTCGTCGAATTCGATCGTGGTGCCGGAGTCGGTGACGGCGCGTTTTATCTTTTTGGTTACGGTATCGGGGTCGTCCATCAGGAAGATCGCACCGTTAACGTTTTCGTCCGATTTGGACATCTTCTTCGCCGGGTCCTGGAGGGACTTTATGCTCGCGCCCACCGGCGGGATGTAGGGCTCGGGGACCTTGAAGGTTTCGCCGAAATCGCGGTTGAAACGTTCGGCGAGGTCGCGGGTGAGCTCGAGGTGCTGTTTTTGGTCCTGGCCGACAGGGACGAGATCGGTCTGGTAAAGCAGGATGTCCGCGGCCATCAGGACCGGATATGTGAACAGGCCGACGCCGGCACGCTCGGTGTTCCCCTTGCCCTTGTCCTTGAACTGGGTCATCCGCTCGAGCTCGCCCATGCGTGAGATGCATGAAAGCACCCAGGTCAGTTCAGCGTGTTCCGGCACGTCGGATTGGACGAAAAGCGTTGCTTTTTCGGGATCGACCCCGGCGGCGAGATAATACCGGGCGACGTCGAGCGTTTTTTTTCGAAGCTCCGCCGGGTCTTGCGGTAGCGTGATCGCGTGGAGGTTAACGATGCAGAAAAGGCTCTCGTACTCCTCTTGGAACGCGACCCAATTCTTGATCGCACCGAGGTAGTTGCCGATATGGAGGTTGCCGGTCGGCTGAGCGCCGCTGAAGATGCGTTTTTTCATTAAAAAAATCAATTGTTCCTAACGTTTGATATAGGGAAACCCGATCGAAAATTACAGTCGCCAACGGCGACGGATATTAAAGCCTAGGGTGTAGGGAGCGGACGCGACCGGAACCCTAGGTTAGAGCCATCACGGTAACCGTCGCTGAAGGCGACGAACCGCCCTACGAGGATGTTGCTCGCCTTCAGCGAGCGTTTCCCGCTACTCTTTCTTACCTAGGGTTCCGCCGAAGCGGCTCCACCCTAGGCTTTAATGTTGGTCGCCGTTGCCGACAGCGATGGGCGGACCGGCCCAACGCGATATTGCTTGCCGACATTGTCGACAGCTATCTAATGAAATTCATTTTATTTGGTTTCGGCTGAAGCCGGAAATCCGGCTCTTCCATGGCCACACTACGCGCCTAGAGCATAAAGCAGAGCGTAGAGGAACGGCCTGATGATCCAGCGGAAGACTCCGATGTAGATCAGGAACATCAGGATGAGGAAACCGAATTGCTCGAGAAGGTCAAGGATCGGCTGTGCACTTTCGGGTAAGAACGTCGAAAGGATCTTGCTTCCGTCGAGCGGCGGGAAGGGCAGCAGGTTGAAGACGAAGAGCGACATATTGAGCAACATCATGTTGCCCACGAGGATCGCCACCGGGTTCTTGCTGTAGCCGAAAAAGTCGATGACCTGGAAGCCCTGCGTCATCATTATCTTCGCCGCGATGAAACCGATGATCAGGAGTATCAGGTTCGCCAACACGCCGGCGATCGAGACCATCACGTTCGCGAGTTTGTAGTTGGTCCAATTTCGCGGGTTCACGGGCGTCGGTTTGCCCCAGCCGATAAGCGGGATACTGCCGAGGGCACCGCCCATCGAACCGAGGATGAAGGCGATGATCGGGATGAGGAGCGTCCCGATGGGGTCGGTGTGTGCGACCGGGTTCAACGTGACGCGGCCCAGCATGTAGGCTGTATCGTCGCCGAATTTGTGCGACATCCACGCGTGGCCGAACTCGTGAGCGGAGATCGCGAGCAGCAGTACGACCATGTAAATGATCAGATGGCTGACCAGATTCGCAATATCCATTTCGCCCATTTCGTTAAGACCTCAAACCCAAATAATTCAATATGATGCACCCGCCGCAAGGATGGGATGCCGTTGTTGTCATTGAACCTAAATTGTGCCATTCTTTTTCGGCAAAATAAACCATTTAAGGGAGATTAAGGGGTTTGCTTAAGAGCATACTTTTCGGA
>JAEZJR010000198.1 GCA_023415725.1 Acidobacteriota bacterium | reverse complement strand
TAAAAAACCCCCCCCCCCGGCCCGCAACCGCCGGGGTCGATTCTTTTATCGGGGTGATCTATTGGTCCGGACCCTTACGCGTGAATATTTAAGCAGCCATATTCGGCAGCGGAATTTCATACATTTTGCGGGAGTATTCATGAAAAAGATCATTCAGACAATTTCCTTTATCGCTCTGGCGTTCGTATTCGGCGGCATTACGGCGAATGCACAGCAGGCAACCAGGATCGAGGCAAAGGTGCCGTTCGATTTCATCATCGGCAACCAGTATCTTTCAGCGGGGGAATACGTCATCCGCTTGACCGGAACCCCGAGCGGCGCCAACCATGTTGAGGTGCGCTCCGCGAAAGGGGAGATCCTCTACAACGCGCTGGCCGTCCCGAATGGCGATTCAGGCAGGGGCCACTCGGAGTTGGTTTTCGAGCGTACTGACGATCGTGTCGTTCTGACGAAGATCCTTACCGACGCAGCGGGTTACTCCGTGCCAATGGTGGATCTGTCGAGGCTGACAGCTTTTGCCAACTAGTGAGTTATAAAGGGATCTAAAGGCGATGCAGGCGGAAGGGTGAAAATCTTCCCGCCTGTTTTGTATTCAGTATCGTTTGAAATCGGAGCTGCTCAGGTTAAGCCAGTTCAGGGCCGCGCCGTTGAAGAGCATCTGTTTGATCGAATCGTCGTAGGGCATGGAATCGATCAGCTTGCCGGGTTCGAGTTCGCCAAGCGGGAACGGGTAATCGGTGCCGAGCATGACCTGATCGGCACCTACAAGTTTGATCAGGTAATCGAGCTTTGCGGCCTCGTGCACGAGCGAATCGAAGTACATCCGGCTCAGGTACTTTCGCGGGCTGTGTGGGTTATCGATCGCACAGAGGTCGGGGCGGACCTGGAAACCGTGGTCGATGCGGCCGATGGTGGCGGGGAAAGCGCCGCCGCCGTGGGCGAAGCATATTCGCAGGCCCGGGAGTTTCTCCAGAGTTCCGGAGAACGTCAGCGAGCAGATCGCCCGCGAGACCTCTGCGGGCATCCCGACGAGCCACGGCATCCAGTATTCCTGCATGTCCGCCTGGCCCATCATCTCCCACGGGTGGACGAAAACGGCCATTTCGAACTCGCGGCATGCGGCGAAGAAATCGAAGAACTCAGGTTTCCCCAGATTCTTCTGGTTCACGTTCGTGCCGATCTCTATGCCGATCAAACCGTTCCGCTTGCAGCGTTCCAATTCGGCTATGGCAAGTTTTGTGTCCTGGAGGGGGACGGTCCCCAAGCCAACGAAACGCAGTGGATACTCCGTCACCACATCCGCCAGGTGGTCGTTCAGATACTTTGCGACCTCGGCCCCATCCTCGGGTTTGGTCCAATAGCTGAACATCACGGGCACGGTCGAAAGCACCTGCACGTCGATGCCGAAGCGGTCCATCTCCTCGATGCGGCACGCCGGATCCCAGCAATTTTCGTCGATATCGCGGAACTGTTTTCCGTCGTCGCGGACCATGCGGGCACTGCAGGGCTTGTAATGCTCGAGTTGGATGAACCCGCCGTAGCCGAACTTCTCCTTCCATTGAGGGAGGTCTTTCGGGAGAATGTGCGTGTGGACGTCGATCTTTAGCATGGATCACTGTTTAGAGTTCAGGCTTTTTGGTATGGGTAGCTATGAATCACTCTGCGGCCCGCCAGGCCACCTAAAGGTGGAACTCTGAACTTTGGTACGAGTTTAGGGTCGGATTCAGATGGAATACAAATCCAGCATGCCGTTGAGGCGAAGGCGGTAGTGTTCGAGAAGCTTTTTGTCTTTCGATACCTGTTCCGCGGCCGTCGCGTAATTGGTGATGTTGAAAGCGCGTATCAGCGGCATGGATTCCTCGAGTTTCTTCGCCTTGATGCCATAGCCTTCGAGAAAATACTGCGTTTCATCAGGGCCGAGGTCGTGAAGAGCGAGCGAGAGTTCCCATGCAGGGGCGACATTCGACGTGCAGCCTTCCCAATCGATCAATGCTTTGATCTTTCCATCATCGTCCGCGATCACGTTTTTTAGGCGGAGATCGCTATGGTTCAGAACAGGTCGCGATCTTGAGGCGGCCGACTCCTTGAAGATCTTCTTCAAACGCTTCGAACGGTCCGGCGTGATCAGTCTGTGTTTCGCGAGGAGATCGACCTTCCCCTCGGCATCGTATTCGCCGTAGAGCCAGTCTTTGAAGGTGGAGTTTTTGGAAAGCTTGTTGTCGGACCAGTCGAAGCTTTGTCCGAACCCTTTGGTGCGGATGGAGTTTACCTTCGCCCCGAGCCTGCCGAGTTCCTTCAGTATTTCGAGACGTTTTGGGTGATGCGTCGCGTCGGATCCATCGATCGCGCGGTTCACCATGTATGGGAAGCCGATCATCTCCGACCCGACCTCGAGGATCTCGGCGACGGGAATACCTGCTTCCTTCGCTTTCGCGTTGGCCCACTGTTCTTTTATAAAAAGGCTAAGGCGTTGCGGGTCGGGGCTGATCCGAATGACGAAATCGCCGTCTTTAGAGCGGAACGAGAACACGAAATTCGTGAGCCCGCCGGAAAGATATTTGACCTGCTTTGCTCCGTCGAAATGATGCTTGATCACCCTCCGGGCAAGGTCCCGAAACTTTTCAACCTCGCGCGGTGCTCTTTCGTTTTTCTTCATTAATTTGGCCCTGGAAAAGCCCGGCCAGGTGGAAGAGCAGGTCTCCGAGCTCGAAGGAATTCTGGAGTTTTATCGTGTTGTGGGAGCCGCGGAAGGGAAGTTCCTGCGGTCCGACATGTACCGAAAGGCCGACGCCGTTGAGGAAGACGTCCATGAGGGTATCGCCCGAGCCGACGGACGAGGCGATGTCGAACCCAAGCGGCTCGGATAGGGCGGAAACTCCGGACATTTTGTCAATCCCTTTGGCCGTAAAGAAGCTGCTCGGTTTGGAATGCTGGTAGGCCATCAGATCGTCCGCGGGCCGTTCAATGAGGAGAAAGATCATGCAGATCTCCTCAGCGTGAAGCATTTCCGCAAGTTTTTCAGGCTCCACCGCGATCACCGATGACGCACTCTTGTATTTCTCCTTTACGGGGATGACCTTCTCGGCGACGGGCGTCCAGATGATCTCACCGAGCCGCCAACCCCGCGGGTAATAGAAGAGAAGCACATCGCGGATACCGTCATCGAGCAAAGCGTCAACGCCCGCGAGCACCGAATCGATCTCGTTTGCGGAAAGCGGGAAGGCGGCGATCTCGTCGAAGCAAAGCTCGCCTTTTTCGTCCGTGGTCACGAAGCCGAGCTGGCTGCCGTTCATCGAAACGACAGGGATCGGGGCCTGTGCGATGGCGAGCCATTCTTTCCCGAAGGTCCGCATCACCGAGAGCGGGAACCGCAGCGAGTTGAGCACGACGGGCCGCCCGCGATCGTATATCGCCCGCAGGCCGAACTCGACCGGCGGCGGGATATGGACCCGCCCCTTGTCTTCGTGCACTGCCGTTCCGTCAAGGTCGGTGATGACCGCTCCACGCTCGGTGAAATCGGACCCGGCGAAGAATTCTGTGACCGCGGTTATAACTTCCGGATTGAGTTGAGGTCGCTGTTCCACCGGTGAATGGTAACCGGAACAGCCGCTCCATCAATGTCTTACAGGCAACAGAATTGAATAAAACGTGGGTCGTCAGCTAACGACGGGTGGTGGTTCCATAACGGCTCCGCATTCCTTGCAGGTTCGGAGTTCCTCGCTGCCGTAAAACCGTTTGAAGACACCCTGGAACTGTGTGGTGATGTCTTCGAGTTCGAAGTACTCCTCGTAGAGTTTGTTGTTGCAGTTCTCGCAGAACCAAAGGAGGCCGTCCTTTTCGCCTTCGCGGCGTTTTCGTTCGATGACCAGGCCGACGGTGTTTGCCCCGCGGACGGGGTTATGCGGCACTCGCGGGGGCAAGAGGAACATCTCACCCTCGCGGATGGGCACGTCGACCGCCTTGCCGTCTTCCTGGATCTGCACCTTGATGTCGCCTTCGAGCTGGTAGAACAGTTCCTCGCCCTCGTCCCAATGGTAGTCCTTCCGGGAGTTCGGCCCGCCGACCACCATCACGATGAAATCATCATCGTCGTAGACGCACTGGTTTCCCACCGGAGGCTTAAGGAGGTGCCGGTGCTCGTCGATCCAATTTTTAAAGTTGAAAGGCCGTCGAATGGGCATATAATGCTGTCCTCGAATTTTCGCAATTATATACCGACTTGGCGAAGAATCATCCTTTTTCGCCGGGATCTGTCCTGCAGTCGCGAGTGAATTCGTCTTACGAAGAAACCGGAAATTCGTCTCCCACGCACGCAGGAGGTACCTAAATGAACATTAACGAAGAAAAATTGAATGAATTGTTGGGTAAATTCGTGGGCGACCTCGGGGCTACGATGCATGCGGGATCGATCGTGATCGGGGAGCAGCTAGGGCTTTACAAGGCGATGGCGACGCCGAACGAGCGTGTGACGGCTGAGGAACTCGCGAAACGGACGGGCACGGACGAGAGGTACGTTCGCGAATGGCTTAACGCGAATGCGGCGAGCGGTTATGTCGAGTACGACAAGGACGCGGATGCTTATTACATGACCGAGGAGCAGTCGTTCGTGATGACGAATGAAGAGAATCCGGCCTACCTGCCGGGAGCCTTCATTCTCGCGACTTCGGCGCTTAGGGCCGTGCCTGACCTGGTCGACCGGTTCAGAACGGGAAAGGGGTTCGGCTGGCACGAGCATCACCATGACCTCTTCCGCGGAACGGAGCTGTTCTTCAGGCCCGGTTACATCGCGAATCTTGTAAGCTCGTGGATACCTTCCCTCGACGGCGTCGAGGATAAGTTGAAGGCCGGGGCGAAAGTAGCGGATGTCGGCTGCGGGCTCGGGGCGTCGACGATCTTGATGGCTCAGGCCTTCCCGAACTCCGAGTTCATGGGATTCGATTACCACGCGAGATCCATCGAAACCGCACGCCGGAAGGCGGACGAGGCCGGTGTCGGCGACCGGGTCAAATTCGATATCGCGGCGTCGAAGGAATACCCGGGCTCAGATTACGACGTTGTCACGTTCTTTGATTGCCTGCACGATATGGGCGACCCGGTCGGAGCGGCCGCACACGTGCGTGGATCGCTGAGGGATGACGGTACATGGATGATCGTCGAACCGTTCGCCAACGACTCGACGGCGGACAATCACAACCCGGTCGGGCGGGTCTATTACTCCGCGTCAACGATCATCTGCACGCCGGCGTCGAGGTCTCAGGAGGTCGGGGCGTGTTTGGGCGCCCAGGCGGGCGAATCGCGTCTGCGGGACGTGGCGACGCAGGGCGGGTTCTCCAGATTCCGCCGAGCGACGGAAACGCCGTTCAACCTCGTTCTCGAAGCCAGGCCGTAGGTGACTTTAATCGGGGCCGCATTCTTTACGCGGCCCCTTCTGCTTCAATGTCGATCTCGCGGAGCCGCTTTTCGAGCCAGTTATTCCCAACCCTCAGAATTTACAAAAACTCGCCTATCGAAATCGGGTGAATTTTGGATGGAAACGAGTCCTTTCCGGGTCGAAATTGCGGTTCTCAGGTCGCGAAGCGGTCAAAAGTCGGTACGCGGTCGCTGTGGATATCCTGTGGTAAGCTCCGAAACTCCCCATTTTTGCAGCGCCGACTGTCCCATGTCCCGTCGTCCCGGAGCGCACGAACCCGGTTGTCAAAGAACGAACGCCCGGATGGTGGTCCGGGCGCGGAGCGATATTGTTGCACGAGCGAGAGGCGGGGGTCAATAGGCATTTTGCAGGGCGTGGCCGAGGCGAAGTTTCATAGATCGGCGAGCCTTCCCACCGTGCGCCAATTTCGTGCGGTGATCGGGACCTTGAGCTTTTTCTCGATGAAACCCTTTCCGAGCAGGCTGTCCGCTACGCCGAGCCGCAAGTGGCAGTAGATCTCCCGCCCGAGCACGGCGAACCTCTCGTCCGCGGTCTGTCTTTCGAGAAGCTGTGTTTGTTTATCGGCGGGCATCTCGACTTTCATGAACAAGACGTGCATCTCCTTATGGCTTTCGAACTCTCCAGCGAACGGATTGCATTTAAGCACCTCTTCGATACTCTCTTGCTGCCGTACCATCACCTGGATGGGTAGATCGAAATGCTGTTCAATGGCTTGTTCGATTTGGGAGATAAGTTTCTTTTCGGTATTGCCTGAGGTCTTGCCGCCGACATCGAACGCGAGGTTTCCGCTGTTTATGTAGGTGCTCACATTTTCGAATCCGAGCTCACTAAAAACCTGTTTCAGCTCTGGCATCGGCACCTTCGTGTTCCCACCAACATTTATGCCTCGAAGCAGGGCGATGTATCGCATTGCGGAGCAGTGTAGCAGTCACCGGAAGAAAAAAGAAAAAGGCGGCGAGACCGCCGCCTTTTCAACCAACCGTCTTGAGTTTAGTTGCCGGTGTTTACGTACGAAACGCAGTCTCCCTGATTCTTGAACTCAGTACCATCCGCCCGGCGGTAGTTCTTCCAACCACCCACTTTGCAAGATTCGCGAGAGGTTGCTACTCGGTACGGCTCAAAGTCGTAAGTAGTCCAATCGTTCACTGAGTCAACGGAATACCCGATAGAGAGGGCGTCTGTTGCGGTAACAAGTTCTGGGTTGCCACTACCCTGATTTATTCCAAAACCGCCCACGATGGTGGCGTTCGGATTAGCAGCGATAATTTGGTTCCACGTCACGTAACATGAGAACGCACAAACGCCAGGAATCGCTCGTGACGACCACCAGATCGCATTACCGTTTGAGTATGCATCCCAAGGCTGCCATTGGCCGCTGATCACCGAACCCTGGGATGTATTGTAGACAGGCTCGAAAACAAGCACTGAATATTCACCAGGGTTAAGTGCCCCACCATTAATATCGATTTCAATGTTGATTGCAGTTACTTGCTGCAAACTGCCGCTTGAGCGGTAAGTCGAGTACCGGATCTTGTTTATGTCGCGTAAGGGGGTGCCCACATGATCGTAATTGAATAAATAAGCTTTGTCGGCCCCTGTCGGAGTCGTCAATTGGAAACTGCCAAGACCCAGTAATTCAGGGCCCTCAGGTCCGACTCTAAAGTCGCCATCACCGGCATTGCGGTGGAAGAAGACCCATGGATTGGACGGAGGGGTCCCCTCAGCTTGACGGACAACTTCGGCCCCGGTCACAACTTCTATCTCCTGAGCGAAACTCTCGTGGACAAATGCAGTTGAAAAACCTATAGCGAACACCATGACCAAAACATGGTTAAGAAATCTACTCATTTTTCTCTAATTCTCCAAATACTAACGCACGGTTTGGTGCGGCAGAAGTTAGCCCATAACGGGGCTCAATATACCCCATTTGGGTGATGTTAAGTTGTTTGTATTGTGCGGGTTACGGGCACAATATATGAATTTCGGAACCGCTTGTCAACACCTTTTTTGGCGGCGTTCGAGGTAGAAATGTGTGGTTAGCAGTGGAATCGGAAACAGGGTTGAAGAAAATAAAAAGGCCAGCATACGCCAGGCCTTTTAAGTATTAACAAATTAAAGTTTGTCCCTACGCGTTCTTCATATCGATCACGAAGCGGTACCTGACATCGGACTTAACGGTCCGGTCGTACGCCTGATCGATGTAGTCCGGTTTGATCAGCTCGATATCGGAAGTTATGCCGTGCTCGGCGCAGAAGTCGAGCATTTCCTGCGTTTCCGGGATGCCGCCGATCATCGATCCGGCGAGCACTTTGTTCCCGCCGATCAGCGAGAAAGCATTGAGGGGTATCGGTTCGCTCGGCACGCCGACGATCACCATCACGCCATTCAGACCCAGGAGTGCCAGGTAGGCGTTGTAGTCGTGCTGGGCGGAAATGGTATCGAGGATGAAGTCGAAGCTGCCGGCGACTTTGGCGACCGACTCGGCATCGCGGATATTGACGAAGTTGTGGGCCCCGAGTTTCTTCGCGTCCGCTTCCTTCGAGGGCGACGTGCTGAGCATCGTCACCTCGGCGCCCATGGCCGCTGCAAGTTTCACCCCCATGTGGCCGAGCCCGCCGAGGCCGGCGACCGCCACTTTTTTGCCCGGCCCGACACCCCATCGCCTCAGCGGGGAGTACGTAGTAATTCCAGCACACAGCAGCGGAGCGACGCCCGGAAGATCTTCCTCCTTCGCGTTCACCTTGAGGGCATATTCCTCATCGATGACGTAGTGCTTCGAGTACCCACCGTAAGTCGGGGTGGTGCGGTCCATCTCGGTGCTGTTGTAGGTTTGGGCGGAACCCTTGAAGCAGTATTGCTCGGTGCCGCTCTTGCATGGCGGGCACTCGCGGCACGAATCGACGAAGCAGCCGATCCCGGCGTAATCGCCTTCTTTGAATTTTGTGACCTCGGATCCGACCTTGGCGACCCGCCCGACGATCTCGTGGCCGGGCACCATCGGGTATAGTGACGGCACGGCCGGTTCCCACTCGGCACGGGCCTGGTGGATGTCGGAGTGGCAGATGCCGGCGTAAAGGATGTCGATCAGGATGTCCTTGGGCCCGACCTCGCGGCGGGCGAATTCGAACGGCTCAAAATTCGCGTCTTTGCCCGAAACGGCAAACCCTCGCGTTGCGATCCCTTGTGTTGCTGCTGCAGTCATTTTGTTTGTCTCCTTGCTCTAATCGATCGTTGCGATCACTTTCAATTCGATGGCGATGGGGGTCGGCAGGGAACTGATCTCTACGGTCGTGCGGCACGGCCGGTTGTCGGCGAAATACTCGGCGTATAGGCGGTTATAAGTAGCGAAATCGGCCTTCATATTGGTCAGGAAAACCGTTACGTCGACGATCTTGTCCCATGACGAGCCCGCGTCTTCGAGGATGTACCTGACATTCTGGAACACCGAACGACACTGCTCCGCGATGTCGTACGATGCGATCTCGCCGGCTTCGTTAAGCTCAACGCCCGGAATGTTTTTCGTTCCCCTTTCACGCGGCCCCACCCCCGAAAGGAATAGCAAATTACCGACACGTCGAGCATGCGGATATAGCCCGACGGGTTCCGGGGCACGGGAAGAGTCGATCGCGTCGTTCATAGGGTAAGGGTGATTCTACCAAAGTCGCGGGGCGATGGAATAGTGCGGTGCGGGGATTAACTAATCCGGATATTGAGTAATGATTCTACCCCTCCTCACGTCCGAGGCGTTCACCGTGGTAGACGGCGTGGGCGCATTCGATAAAAAGGTCAAGGTAATAATCCCGCACTTCATCCGGTGCGGGATTTCTATTTTCCTTTTCGGCGATGAACTTCATCAGTTCGAGTGCGACCTCTTCGCCCGTTTCGATCCTTATCGGTTGAGTTTCCTGTGCCATAGGTATAAAAATGCCCGGCGCGGGGCCGGGCTGTAGTTGTTCAAAGTCTACGCAGCGAGCGAAGTATCTTTTCGGTATCCGCGAGCGAAAGCATCTTTCGCCCGGGTTGCTCCGGCTCGTCCTCGTAGGTTTCGACGTAGTGGAACGCGGTGCGGCCGACGTTGAACCACTCGGTGATGGCGTAGTTCTTTATCTTGTTGCCGTCCTCGTCGTTGGGCTGATACATCAGGTCGATCGTGCCGACCTGGGTTTTGAGGGATTTCGTGGCGTCGTACGGCAATCCGCCGAGCCCGTCGAACCCCGCTTCCAGATAGAACCGCTGGGTTGCTCCGCCTGAAATGTCACGTTCGTAGGTGATCTTCAGGTAACGGTCATAGATCGGCACGTTCCGGCTGAGTTTCATCTCGATCTTTGCGAGCTTGAACCCTGCCGGGAGCCACGTGGGAAGCACGACCGGCGTGATCGGCTTCGCTGTTCTCAACTGCTGAAGCTGCTTTGGCGTGGTGCCGGGAAATTGAACTGTAGCGACTTTGCCCGCGGCCTCCGCAACTTGAGCTGAGGCCGCAGCGGTTAATGACAAAACGACAACTGCGAATAGGATAAGTTTCTTCATAGGAATTTAATTCGAACGCTCGGCCCAGATCTGCACCAGGTGCACGAGCGTTTCGGTAGATTTCTCCAATCCTTTACGCGAATTAAATTCCAATTTGCCGTGAAAATTATGCCCGCCGGTGAAAAGATTCGGCGTCGGGAGGCCGCGAGCCGTCAGACGAGAGCCGTCCGTACCGCCGCGGATCGGCCTTAGTTCGGCTGTGATGCCGGCACGCTTTGCGGCCTCGATAGCGTAGTCGGTGAGTTGAGGGTAGTCCTTCAAGACCTCTTTCATATTCAGGTAGCCGAGCTCGCTCTTGTAATCGATCTTCACGTTCGGGTATTTCGTCTGAACCTCGGCGGCGAGGTCCTGCACGAGCTTTTCCTGGGCCTCAAGGCCCTTTATGTCGAAATCGCGCAACAGGATCTTGATCGTGGTGGTTTCGATATCCATGTTGCCGACGTATGGGTGAATGAAGCCGACGCGCCCTTCGGTCGTTTCCGGCCGGTTCGGAGCGGCGGCAGGGAAGCGAGCGAGGAATTCACCCGCGGCGTACATGGAGTTCACCAAGATGCCTTTTGCCGTGCCGGGATGCGTCGACTTGCCGCGGAAGGTAACAGTCGCTGTGCGGGCCGACCACGTTTCGTTCGAGATATCTCCGAGTTGCTCGCCGTCGACCGTGTAAGCGAATTTCGCCCCCCAGCCTTTTATGTCGAATTGGTCCATCGGCCCGCCGACCTCTTCGTCGGGCGTGAACGCTATCGCGATGTTGCCGTGTTTGATCTGCGGATTGTTGCGAAGCGTGTCGATCATGGTCATGACCTCTGCGATGCCGGATTTGTCATCGGAGCCGAGCAGTGTCGTGCCGTCTGCGGTGATGATGTCGTCGCCGATCAGGTTCTTCAGGTCCGGGTTCTGTGCGACCGTGATCACCTGCGTCTTGTCGTTCGGCAGGACGATGTCGCCGCCTTGGTAATTCTTGTGAATTATCGGGTTCACGTTCGCCCCGGAAACCGCCGGTGACGTATCCATGTGAGCGATGAACCCGATCGTCGGGACCTTGGAATTGTCGGGCAGATTTCCCGGTACCATCCCGTAAACGATCCCCTCAGCACTTATCCGCACGTTCTGCACGCCCAGCGCTTTCAACTCGCCCTCAAGCAGCCGAGCAAGCACCAACTGCTTCTCCGTGCTGGGCCATTTACCCGCTTCCTCAGCTGACTGCGTGTCGATCTTCACGTAACGCAGAAAACGGTCCATGGCAGATTCAGACGGGGCCTTTTGCTGACCGAAAGCGCCGACCGTACACAATGCCGACAATATGAAAGTGATCAATATTTTCTTCATTTCTTATTTCCGGAAATTTAGATTTTGGGGAGCGCTATGCGTTTATTTTGATGCAAATATTCTTCTCCTCGGTGAAGAATTTCAACGCCTCGAACCCGCCCTCGCGGCCCATGCCGCTGTCTTTGACGCCGCCGAACGGGGTGCGGAGGTCGCGGAGGAGCCAGCAGTTTATCCAGATGATACCGGCCTCGAGTTTCGCGGCAACGCGGTGGGCCCGGGAGAGGTTCTGGGTCCAGACGGTCGCCGAGAGTCCATAGCGGACGGTGTTCGCGTAGCCGAGTGCCTCTTCTTCCGTGTCGAACGGCATGATCGTGACGACCGGGCCGAAGATCTCTTCGGTGTTGGTGCGGCAATCGCAGGCGAGCCCCTCGATGACGGTCGGCTGGATGAACAAGCCGTCAGCACATCGGCCATCGAGGTTTACGGCGTTCCCGCCGGTCAAGATCGTACCGCCTTCCTCCTTTGCGAGATCGATGTACGACATTATCTTGTTGAAATGCTGCCGCGACACGATCGCGCCGACGTCCGTACCGGCCTCAAGCGGGTCCCCGATCTTCAGTTTAGAGACGCGTTCGACGAAGTCCGATTTGAAACTCTCGTAAATCGGCCGCTCGACGAAGATACGCGAGCCGCAGAGGCATATCTCGCCCTGGTTCGAGAACGACGAGCGGATCGTCGTCGCGAGCATCTCCTCGTAATCGCAATCGGCGAAGATGACATTCGGGTTCTTGCCGCCGAGCTCTAGAGAAAGCTTTTTGAACATCGGTGCGGCCGTACGAGCGATCTCCTCGCCGGTCTTTGTCCCGCCGGTGAACGAGATCGCTTTCACGCCTTTGTGAGCGACGATCGCGGAGCCGACCTTCGGGCCGGTGCCGTGAACGATATTCAGTACTCCTGGCGGAAGCCCCGCCTCGATGCAGAGCTTCGAGAGCAAGTACGCCGTCATCGGCGTCACCTCGCTCGGCTTCGCGAGAACGGTGCAGCCGGCCGCGATCGCCGGGGCGATCTTCCAGGTGAAGAGGTACAAAGGCAAATTCCACGGTGAGATGCAGCCCACCACGCCTACGGGCTGCCGCAATGTGTAATTGATCGCCTGCCCGACGGTCTCGTGCGATTCGTTCCACGTATGCATCGCGGCCGTCGCGTAGAAGCGGAAATTCGCGACGGCGCGGGGAATATCCACCGTGCGGGCCAGCGAAACCGGCTTCCCGTTGTCGATCGATTCTGCCAGTGCCAACGAATTCAGATCACGCTCTATCAGGCCGACGAGCCGCATCAGCACCGCGAACCGCTCCTCCGGCGGCGTCATCGACCATGACGGAAAAGCAACCGCGGCCGCGTCGACGGCACGCTGCACGTCATTTTCGTCGGAATCGGGGATCTTCGAATAGATCTTGCCGGTGGCTGGGTCGATGTTGTCGAGGCAGATACCCGAGGCTGGGGAAGTCAGTTCTCCATTGATCAGATTTTCGATCGTAACCATTTTCTTGCGGTCTTATCGTATCCCGAATTGGCAAGCCTGAACAAACAGCTTCAAAAGCGCCACCCTGCAAAAATCACTTTGCCGATTCCATCTTCTGCTGTATATTACCGGGCACACCCACAAACTGACCGTTCGCTACCGGAAATTTCGCATTTACTTTCAGCCGGAACTTTCAACTGTCGCGAGCGGTGAACCGTTGCTGAGTTTCGGAGCAATTGTTGTTCGCAGTAATGCTGACAACGGCTTTTTATCCTTTTAACTAACGATGTCAGTTCAACAGGAATTTCCGATCTGTCCGAACGGCCACCAGCAGCCCGGGGCGACCAAATTCTGCATCTACTGCGGAGTAGCGGTTGGGGTTGTACCGAAGGTCCAACAACCCGTTGTCCCGCAGGCCGCGCAGCCACCTCAGCCGCCGGTTTCTGTTCCTACGGCACAGCAATTTCCCCAGCAGCAGCAGTTTTACCAACAGCCTCAACCGAACTTCGTCCAGCCGCAGTACCCGGTCAATCAGCAGGTATATCCCCAATACGCCCCTGTTCCAAGCTGTCGAACGTGCGGTGGAAACGGCCTGGGCCTTCCGGACAAAGTGATAATTTGCAAGGAATGCCACTGGCTCAGGCCGCTGGTGCCGGGTTACCTGGTGGAGAATAGTGCCTTTGCATGGGCTGCCGACGCGAAGGCAATGGCTGTGCTTAAATCGATGAAGCCCCTGAATGCCGCGGCGAAAGTTGTTTCGGAAAAGGTCGGGCGGCGATGGATCGAGGTCACGTTCAATGGTGTGCTTCTGGGCGAAAAGCAGATGCCTCACATCTACGGCCAAGCTGTTCGTGCGGCGAGAATACTCGGGATGTCGCATATGCCGGATATCTACCTGTCGGGCGAGCGGGCCTGGGACTGCCTGACCTTCGGGAGTGATCGCGATTCGTTCATCGTTGTCGGCTCGGCAGTCGCGGGGAACTTCCAGGGCGTGGATATGCTTTATCTTCTCGCCCGCGAAATGGGCCATTGCAAGGCGGGGCATGCTCTTTGGAAAACGGTCATTCGATTCTTTCTGGGGGAGCAGGGCCCGGCGAAAGGGTTCATGGCGGGTGGACTTCTCGCAAACATACTCAGCCCGACCGCGTTGATCGGCGGGGCTTTGGAGATGCCTTTGCTCGCGTGGGCGCGGCAAGCTGAGATCACTGCCGACCGGGCAGGGTTGCTCGCGGTCGGGAGCGAGGAGGTCGCGCGACGGACCCTGCTCTCGTGGTCGCTGAAGTCGTCGTTCATCTTCAGGCAATTGAACATCGACTCCTGGCTAGAGCAGCAGAATGAAGATGAGGGCGACATGCTCCGCTTATCCGAACTCACTACCACCTCGACGCCGTACATCGGACCGCGACTGAAATTGCTCAACCAATTTGCCAATAGCCCGGAATTTCAACACTCCTTCAACCGGATAAAAGCGATGCTCGCCCAAGCCGCACCGCCGAAACCTGAACCTGAGGCCAAGCCCGGCCCAAAAGAGCTTAAGGTCAAATGCTCATCTTGCTCGGCACCGATGCGCGTCCCAGTGTCGGTTCTCGCCGGAAAGCCGAAATTATCCGTAAAATGCCCGGACGCAAAATGCGGAAAGATCACAGTTATTCGAAAGAACGTAAAATCGGCTGCGCCTAAGCCGCCGCAACCAAGACAGGAGAACCAAAACTATGTCGACTGAACCAGTTATGTTTACCGAAACCGACGCCGACGGCAACGAAGCAACCTATGAGGTCACGGCCGAATCTGGCGATGTGTCGCTCGCCGACTTGGTAGTGACGGCCGTCGCCGATTCCGATAATGACGGCGAGGTCGATATGGCCGCTCTCGATACCGACGGTAACGGTAAGTCGGACGCCGCGGTCGCGGATTCAGACGGCGACGGGTCGATAGATATGGTCGCGGTCGATTCTGACGGTGACGGAAGGCTGGATACGGTCGGGGGTGATACGGACGGTGACGGCGAGATCGACATGATCTCAGCCGACACCGACGGCGATGGAAGGCTCGATGCGGCGGCCGTTGACGAGGATGGCGACGGGGAATTCGAAACGGTCTTGGCCGATCCGGACGGCGATGGAAATTTCGAGGAGGTAGACCTGGAAGCCGAGGGGCAAGCTGACTTCGCACTCGAAGCTGAAAGCGGTTTACCCAGCGAACAGGAGATATCGACGAACTCGGTCGAATTCAACCTTGGCAGTGAGGAATTCTCTGATGTTGTTGTTCCCGCGGAGAATACGACCTACGACGCAGGCGAGTATGGAACAGACGATGCTTCCTATTCCGGCACGGATGAATCCTATTCAACCGATGCTGCGACCGATCCCGCCATCGCCGAACAGGCGGCCAATGCGGAGGCGGCGCGGGCTGCACAGGAACAGGCCGACGCATACGTCGCTGAAGGAGATTATGCGGCGGCCGCGGAAGCTCGATCCGCAGCCGAGGACTCGGCGTATGCTGCCGGGGATTCGAGCATGCTCGGAGCATCGGATTCGACCGATCTTGAGAACGCGGCGTACAGGCAGGAGATCGCCGAGGACTACCGCACACAGCAGGCCGAGCACATTGCCGCGGGCGATTATGAAGCGGCCAAAGAGGACGCCCAGAATGCTGCATATTCTACCGGCGATGCCGATTATCTCTCAGGTGGAGCGGATCACACGGGGCAGTCAGATCAGGATGCGTACAATCTGGGTAATGCCGTGTATGAGGAGAAGAATGCCGAGTATTTCGCTGACAACGCGGAGTGGTATGCCGAAGCCGGGATGACGGACGCCGCCGAATCAAGCGCTGCCCATGCGTTGGATTCGCAGGACTCGGCCGACACATACGCGGCGCAGGCGGACCCGGCATCTTCCTATTACGATGTCGATCCGTCGTCGGCGGTCGATAGCGGAGGAAGTTACGATGCCGGGTATGACATGTCGTCCGTGGATACAGGATTCGACGCAGGCGCCGGCGTCGACACGACGAGTTACGAATCGGGCTTCGATGACGGAACTGTTTGACGGACCGACTCGAACAAATCTAGTAGCAGTCGAAAAGAGCCGGTTTCCCGGCTCTTCTTACTTTCTTCCGTACTTTGCCAAGGCTTCTTTTACCTTGTCGATGGGGATCGCCTGGATCGTGCGGCCATTGCCGGTGACGGTGGTGGCTTTGAAGAGGGAATTGATGATGGCTTCTTCCGTCGCCTCGATCACGGCCTGGAACAGCGGTGACATCGCGTCGTTGCCGAGTTGTTGAATGTTTCTTATATTGTCGTTCGCGTTTACGCGATTGGCGGTGGAGAATGCGATCGCGTAATCGCCGCTGCCGTTCGTCATAGAGCTGCCCGTTCGGCCCAATCCCACCATCGATCTTGATGCAAGTCGATTTAGTTGACGATGATCAACGGGAGCATCGGTGGCGATGACGATGATTATCGACCCGTCAGCGGACTGGAATGGTTGAGCCGCCGGCGAGCGACTCCCGGTCACCGCGTTTTTCAGATAGTATTGTCCTAACTCCTCGCCTATCGGCACACCATCGATCGTTAGAACACCCCCGAAATTCGACTGCACGAGCACGCCGAGCGTATAGCCGCCAAGCGAGGCCGGAAGTTTGCGCGATGCGGTGCCGATCCCTCCCTTCCAACCGAAAGCCACCGTGCCCGTGCCGGCGCCGACCGAACCTTCCTCGACAACGCCGCCTTTGGCGTTCTTCAATGCATTGAAAACGTCGTCGCGCGTGATGTGTCGCCCGCGAATGTCATTCAGTCCGCCGTCGTTGGTTTCCGCAACCAGCGGGTTGATCGACCGCACATCCTCGTTTCCGGGCAATGCGAGCATGTAGTCCATGACGAAGTCCGCCGTCTTCGGGACGGCGAGCGTGGAAGTGAGCAGAATGGGCGTTTCGATCTCGCCGAGTTCGTTCACCTGGGTCGAACCCGCAAGTTTCCCAAATCCGTTCCCGACAAAGACTGCTCCGGGCACCTTTTCTCGGAATATGTTGCCTCCATGAGGCACGATCGCGGTGACGCCGGTGCGGACATTCTCGCCCCGGATGATGGTCGTTTGTCCGACGGCCACCCCCGCCACGTCGGTGATGGCGTTGTTCGTCCCTGTGGACAGGATGCCGATCTTTACACCAAGATCACGCGCCCGCGGGCGGGTTTCTTGAGCGGCTGTTGTCATAACGCACACCAACCCGATTACCACCAACCATAGATACTTATTAATATTCGCGTTCATTAGTGTTATTCGCGGGCAAATTCCTAATTGGCTGCTGCGACTTTTGCAAGAGCCTTCCGCGGCATCTTCTCATCGCGCATTGCGGTCTGGTAAGCGATCGCAGCGATGATCACGGCGTTCACTTTCATGTCCTCCTCGCTCACCGCTTCGAACACGTCGAGGTTGGTGTGGTGCACGCGTGTGTTGTAGTCCAAAGCGTCCTGGATGAACTGGAAGCCGGGAAGCCCGACCGCGTCGAACGCCATATGGTCGGTGCCGCCGGTATTAAGCGTCGTGATGGTCCCTGCTCCAAGATACGCGAATGGGCGGAAGTAATCCTCGAATATCGATCTCGCCGATTCGTTCCCCTGCAGATATATCCCGCGTATGCGGCCCGAACCGTTGTCGAGATTGTAATACGCCGAGAGCTTCGTGTGGTCCGGCTTCAGTTGCAGCGTCATCGGGTCGCCGTAGTGTTTCTTCACGTACCCGATCGAACCGTAGTAGTCCTGCTCCTCACCGTCCCATAGTGCGACGCGGATCGTGCGCCGCGGTTTTACTCCGATCGCCTTTAGGATCCTAAGCGCCTCGATCATCGCGACGCAGCCCGCCGCGTTATCCGCTCCGCCGGTTCCTGCATGCCACGAATCGAAGTGTCCGCCGAGCAATACTACCTCGTCCTTCAATTTCGGGTCGCTGCCGGTTATCTCGCCGACGACGTTGGAGCCAGTGCCATCGGGATTCGACTTCGTTTGCAGGCTCAATTCCATTTTCACCGGCACCTTGCGGTCGATCAGCCGCATTATGCGGCCGTACTGCTCGCGGGCCATAACGAACGTCGGGGGATTGATCGCCGGATCGGGGAAGTAGGATCCCTGAACGCTGAGCACACCGTTCTGCCGGCCCGACGGCTGCAACAGGACCGCGACGCCTTCGTCTTTGAAGAACTTTGTGATCTCGCGACCACGGGCGAGGCTCTCGAGCCAGTCCTTCTCCTCGTCCTGGTAGGTGGTCGTACCGCCGCCGCTTGGGTCCTTTGCGGGGTCGATCACCAATTCCATCTTGGCGAGTTCGTCGTCGGTATATCGTTTTACGGGATCGCCTTTGCGCGATTCCGGTGTGGGGAAAGGCGGCCGGCCGTTCATCACGATGGCTCCGCGCAGCTTTCCGCGATACTTTTCGAAATCCGCATTCGAACGCACGCTGATGATCATCGGCTCGCCAGCGACGACGCCGTTCGTTGACGGGGTCCACGCGAGCGGGTAGGCGTTAAGACGTTCGTACGTCGGCGCGGTCATCTCCACCGAAAAACGCTCGAGGTCCCATCCCTGGCCCCACGTGCCCCACGGTTCGATCTGCACATTCTGCAGGCCGAGCGCGGTCATCTTGTCCCTCATCCACGCCTTGGCGTTCTTCAGATTCTGGGAATTCGTAAGTCTTCCACCGAAGACGTCCGTGAGGTAACCGGTCATTTCCATCGCCTGAGACCGCTCGAACCCTTCGGCTTTTATCTGCGTGAGGATCCGGTCGTCGATCCGCTCCTGCGCAACGGCGAGGCCGGAGAAGGGGATGATCAGTAGGAGCACAAGTGCCAGAGACATTCTTAACATAGTTGTTTAAGGGCAACCTTGCGGGAGAGGTCGCCGTGCCCTTTGTGTCTTCCCTTTGTGCACTTTGTGTGAAACCGTTTTCAACACAGAGGGCACTGAGGTGAAGACACAAAGGGCACGGAGAGAGATTAAACTTTGGCGAAGGTGAGCCCGGTTTGGCCCTGGTATTTCCCGCCTCGGTCCTCGTACGAAACGGCACAGTCTTCGTCCGATTCGAAAAAGAGGATCTGCCCGAT
This sequence comes from Acidobacteriota bacterium, assembly GCA_023415725.1. Lineage (GTDB taxonomy): Bacteria > Acidobacteriota > Blastocatellia > Pyrinomonadales > Pyrinomonadaceae > OLB17. The sequence continues at coordinate 4,620 of JAEZJR010000198.1, read as the reverse complement.
ACCTTCGTTTACGTAAACTCTAAGGGGAAGGTTTGCGAGGTTGGCGATCTCGACGACGAGACGGCCCGTCCAACCGGCTTCCAAGGGCGTCGTGTTAACGAGAAGGCCGGCACGTGCGTAGGTGGATTTGCCCAGAGCGATGCCGGTCACGTTTCGCGGCATTCGGAAGGTTTCGACGGTCACCCCGAGGCCGTAGTGATGGCCGGGGAGGATGTAGTACTTTGATCCGTCTTCCGCGGTCTGCAGTTCCGGCTCGATGAGCGTGTAGGATTCGTTGAACTTCTTCGGATCGATCTCCTTACCATGCACGGACGAAAATATGCGAAACCCGTCGTCCGCGAGTCGCATGTCGTAGCCGTAGCTGGAAGCACCGGCCGAGATTATTTTGCGCCCGTTCGCCTCGCGCACAAGCTCGGGCAAAAACGGCTCGATCATCCCGTTCTCCTCCGCCATCCGGCGAAGCCAAATATCTGATTTGATGGTCATAGAAAAAGTTCACAGCCACGGTTCGGAGTTCCACCTTTAGGTGGCATGGCCGGCGTCCGAGAATGGTGGTGGCTCTAGTCAATGTCCCAACCCTTCCCGTAATCCAAAATCGGGAATTCCTTCCAGATCTGTGTTGCGGTTCCTCGACCGACAGTATTTAAATACTCTGCCGCGCTTGACCAGGGCCATTCTTCCCAACGAGCGGCATAACCGTGATGAATTGGATTATGAAGGATGTAGTTGAGCGTAGCAAAGTAATGCCGTTCTGATCGTATCTTCCGTTCAAAGCAATTTCGCCAAATTATCCTTCCGCGAGCATTATCTTCGCCGTTCCAGCGGTGTGAGGTGCGTCCGTGAAGCCGCCCAAGTTGGGTTCTCAGATCCTTAATTCGTGATGTCCGACACAAGAAGTGATAGTGATTCGGCAGTAAGCACCAAGCGGCGATGTTTTCACAATATTCTGTGAAAATGACGTGCAGATCGCCAGCGAACTCCTGCATTCGCCCCGGAGACCGGCCAACGATATGGGAATGCTCATAACAGGTGCCGGTGACGATGTAATTGATGTTAAGTTCGGAATCGAAATGCGGTAGGGAATGCTTCGGTAGACGGCCCAAACGCCGGTATGAGCGCACTTCTTCGCGCTGTTCGTCGGTGAGGCTACGCCAGTAATACACTCGCCAAATTGTACACCAAAATCCCCGTTCTACTCGGGGCGTACGCTCTTATCGGTTGCAGGTAATAAAAGAGGGGTTTACATCGAGCTAGCCGGAATTGGTAGTTAGCGCGGGCCACCTAAAGGTGGAACTCCGAACTTTCGTTTTAAACGGGTTTCGTACCCTGACGGATCCTCATTGTCCCATCGCCAACTGAGAACTTCAGCGGCACGCCGCCGGTGCCGGATTTGGCGATGATGGAGGTTTCGGAAAATTCCTGTTTGCGGACGCGGGGCGTGAATTCGGTAAAGCCGTTCTCGATCCGGCCGGTGCGAAGGATGGAGGCGTCAAAATCGGCGTTGAGACCGGTTGGGAGGTTTAGCACCATGTTGCCGCTCGCGAGCTGAACATCGGCGAAACGACCACGCCAGCTTCGCGTCGGGACCGAGATCTCGACGTCGCCTTTGCCGAAAACCGCAAGCAGCCCGCCACCGATCAATTCGAGTTTCGCGTTGGTTTCGATGTAGTTGATCTTCAATGTGCCGTCGATGCCAGAAACGGTGAGATCGCCGTTGCCGCCGTCGATCTGAAGGTCGGTGTAGCGGGGGACTTTGATGATGTAATCGATTCGGTAGGGATTCTTCAGCAGGGCTTTGGGGAAATTCTTATCGATCTGTTTGAGGTACTTCTTGTCGTTAGTGCCGACGCTCACGATCCCGATCCGCCCGGTCGATTCTTCGAGCGAGAACCCGACCACCTTCGAAAGCCTGTCGAGGTCCGCTTCGGTCGCTCCCTCCACCGTTATCTCCGCGGTGATCTCCACCTCGCGGTTGCTCCAGCCCTCAACAGAGATGGAGCCCCTAGGGGATCCCGCGACGACCACCGTGCCGCCCGGTCCGAAATCGAAACGGTCGGTTTTTGTGGTCGTCCGCGTCAACATCTTCGGAGACTGAGCGCTCGTGTTCGCGGAGAATAGAAAGATAACGAGAAAGGATAGAAAAACTACGGTGAGCGGTTTCATAGTGGTGGTGTTTGGCGGGGCGAGTGCGGCCAAGGGAAGTTTAAATGCCGAGCGAGAGGAGAGTCAACCAAATTTTACCGGCTGATGAAGGCGATGCTGCCGCGCTGGTTAACCACCGTCAGGGTCGCAGCACCGTCGCCGGCGTTCCCGGCGACACGGCGGCCGTCGCTGACGAAACGCATATTTTCGTTCGAGAAGGAACCGAGCGAGATGTTTCGCGTAGACGGGGCGGTCGCGAGCACGCTGAACGAAGATCCGAGCGGAATGCGGAGGTTGATGTTCCCGCTGATCGAGGCGAACCGGTAGCTTCCGCCGCCGATGAGCACGCCGTCGAAGAAGATGTCACCGATGCCGTTCTGTGCGGAGACCTTCATCGCCCCGATATTCGTGAGCGTTATGTCGCCCTCGGTGGTGATGTGGGCCCGAACCATCCCGCCGCGGATGTTCGATACGTTCAGATTTCCCATCTTCGTTTCGATGTCGACGGTCGAGGTGTACGGCACACGGATCGTGAAATTGACGATGCCCACATCGGGACGGCCCTGATTATCGCGGACCAGATTGATCACGATCGTGCCGCTGAGGCTCTGCGGTTCGATCGTGGCGGCGGGGGCTTCGAGGTTGGCGGTGATCGACACCTCGTTGCGGTTCCATCCCTCGACGGTCACCGTGCCCATGCGATTCAGGAGTTCAAGCTTGACGTTCTGCCCCGCAGGATAAGTGCGCGAGAAGCGCCGCTGGGCGAATGTTTCTGTGGAAGCAAAAAAGCAGAAAATGCCCACGCACAGCGTGAGCGTTATTGCACTTGCACGGCGTCTCGCGAAGCCGGTCGAAATTTCCAAACTGCGGATCATTTCACAAAAGCAAGGGTGACTATAATTCGGAGAACTCACGGAGCAGGTTCATCTTCTCGGTCATCACCGAATCTAGCATCTCGCCGGAAAGTTCGTCATCCGGGTTTTGCTCGAGCGTCGTGGTGTACTCGTAGACCGCCTGGTCGATAACCTGCAGATTGCGGTCGAAACCGCGGCGAAGGTTATCGTCCCACATGGCCCGGCGGGCCTGCACCCGCTGGTTCCAGTATTCGACGGCGGCCTGCTGCTCTTTCAGCCGCTTCATCCGGGCGGATCCCGGCGTGTCCGTCAGCCCTACCTTGCTTAAAAACTTTTCGAATGTCGTCTGCGATTCACCCGACCGCGACGTAAAATCCTCGCCCGTGGGCTGGAAATAATTCTTGATCCCGATGATCGTCAGCAGGGAACTGATCAGGGCGATCGCGAGCACCCCGGACGCGGCCTGTGAGAAGGAAAGATTCCAAACCCTGCCGAAGAAGCCACGGCGTTGCGGAGGCGGCTCCGGGAGGGGCTCAGGTTTGAGCTCCGCTTCGATGGTGTTGCTGATGCGGCACCAGAGGGCGTTGGGGTTGGGCGGGATCACCTCGTCGCAAAGCTCATCGAGCTTGCAGGTGTCCAAGATGGCGGCGAAATCCTCGCAAACCTTAGCACAGTCAATGCACAGCGAAAGATGGGTCCGGACATTAGCGGCGTGGGTTTCATCCAGCTCGCCGTCCAGAAACAGGCTCAAATTATCCTGACAAACTTCGCAATCCATTTTGCCGAAGGCCGCACCCGAAAAGGTGCATAACACACACAAATTTAATCGCAACTCAACCTGAACCGTTCCCTTGAACAGTCGATTTTCAACCCGCCTTGACCGTTATCAATCTAGATAGATGTACGGCTGGGCAAAGGGTTGCCTTTTTAGCTGGTTAGCTTGTTTCTTCTTTTTGCTGGATGAGCAGCGTACGCAGCTTCAGGCGGGCCTTGTGGAGCTGCGATTTCGAAGTGCCCACAGATATGCCCAGCATACGCGCCACTTCCTCGTGCTCGAATCCTTCCACATCGTGGAGGACGAACACGTTCTTGTAACCTCTCGGCAATTCGCCTATCGCCTTCTTCAACGCGATGCGGTCGACGACTGCCATCTTCGCCGGATTCGCGGAGCCGGTGACGGTCTGCTCCGGCATTTCGCCGTCCTCGCTGGTCTTTTCGTTTTTGAACGACCGCTTGCGGAAGTGCATGAGCACCTGATTTACGGTCAGGCGGTGCAGCCACGTAGAGAACGCGGAATCGCCGCGGAAACTGCCTATTTTACGGAAAAGCTGGATGAAGACTTCCTGGGTGAGATCCTCCGCCTCGGTCTGGCTACCGGTCATCCGGAGCGTGAGGCTGTAAGTACGGCGGTGATAGCGCTGATAGATAACCTCAAACGCCGCGAGGTTCCCATCCGACGCGAGTTTGCAAAGCTCAAGATCGCTCGAATCGAGCGAAAATTTGCCGTCCTCGGCAACAGGAAAGGCCGCCTGCACGAGCGGCAGTTCAGCGGCCTCCTCAAAACCAAAAGCGATGTCCCTTTCTACGGCCGCCGCGGTCGAGTCCATAGTCACTCCAAGTAGGT
>JAEZJR010000166.1 GCA_023415725.1 Acidobacteriota bacterium | reverse complement strand
CGTCAGTCTTGGATGACCGAAACCCCTTTCAGAGTTGTTTAAAACTACGTCGAAAAGCTCCCGACGGTTTCCCGTCGAGAGCCTCGGTTTGCCATATTTTACAAGATTTTTACAAACTTGCGCGCAGTGCCTCGACCGCTTCGGCGATGGGTTGGTGCGGCAATAAGGTCGAGAGATACCCGACCGCGGTCAGATAGGTCATCAGGTGGATCCCCATCACGCTGATGTAGACTGCCAGAGCAACGGTGACCCCGTATCTAGCGAGCTTCCGGTTGCCCCATCGAAGCAGAACTATCGCCGCGAACGTCCCCATCGCGATCTTTGCCGCGAGGAAGGGCACGTTGCCCATATCCAGCAGGCCCGCCATCAGTTCATTTCCCTCCGGAGCAACACCGCTTCGGACCCATATGAGCGTCAGGATCGCGTCGAGCAGATTCAGCGAAAACAGCAGGAATGTCTCCCGGAACAAATGCATATTCGGCGGCTACCTCACTCGAACGATCCCGTCGGCCAATCGCTGAAAAAATCGCCCCCGGATACGTGGCTCCGGGGGGCACGGAGATCGATGAATCGCAATCAATTGTCGGTTACGTCAACACTATACATCGAATGCCGCTGAACTTTCAGGAAAATGTTTCGCCCGTAAATTCTTTCACCGGCAGTTTACGATTGGAGTAGAATTGAAGCCTGTAAGTAGTTTTTTCTGCAACGTTAGGGCGTCTCGAAAGCGTCACAACGATTGCGTTCACCGTTTCGAGGCACGCGTGCCCGTAAAGCGGTAATTTCAGGAGGGATAGGGATGAAGAAAATACTCAATTTCGCGATCATGTCGACGCTTTTGTCGGCATTCCTGGTTTCGTTCGCCGGCGATGCCTCGGCCCAGACACGCAAGAAAAGGCCGGTGATCCGCAAGGCCACCGTCACCAAACGGGCCCCTGCCGCCAAGCTATACACCGTGGCTGCGGGCAAACGCATCCGCGTCCGGATGAATGAAGAGCTGAGTTCCAAGACCGCCCGCGTCGGCGATCGCTTCACCGTAACGGTGCGCGAACCGGTTTACTCGACCACCGGGGCCGTGGTCATCCCCGAAGGCAGCGAGATCGTCGGCCGCGTCGACTCGGTCGCCCGCGCACAGAAAAAGGGCAAACCCGGAGCCCTTGACGTCTCCTTCGTCCAGGTCGTTCTCCCCAACGGATCCAAACGCGCCATTAGCGGCTCCCTCACCGAACTTAACGCCGACGATGCCAAATCCGACAACGAAGGCACCGCCCGCGGCGACCGCATGAAACACCGCAAAGTCATATGGTATGGCGGTGGTGCGGCCGGCGGAGCGATTTTGGGTGCGGCGGTTGGCGGAGGGAAAGGTGCTCTGGTGGGAGCTCTTTTGGGTGCTGGGGGCGGTTTTCTTGGTGAACGCTACACCAAAGGCGAGGAGGCCAAGGTCGAATCCGGTACGGAATTCACCGTTTATCTCAACCGTGCGGTGTCGCTTCCCAAATTCGCCGAAGTGAACCCGTAAGCATCAAAAACAATAAAGGAAAAAGCCTGAAGGAGATCGCTCCTTCAGGCTTTTTCATTCAACGGTTCCGACCTATTTCAACGACATATCGGCTGAGACGGACGTGCCGATCTCCTCGAGACGGCTCACGACCCTCTGGATCAGCCATTCGGGTGTCGATGCGCCGGCCGTTACGCCGACCGTTTCGACACCGACGAGATCGCCCGGATCGATCTCTGCTTCCGTTTCGATGAGGAAGCTCTTGCCGCAGTTCTCTTTGCAGACGGCGAGCAGTTTGAGGCTGTTCGAGGAGTGTCGACCTCCGATCACGAAAAAAGCGTCGACCATGTTTGAAAGAGCCCGGGCAGCATCCTGGCGGTCGCGGGTGGCGGAGCAAATGGTATTTATTACCTGTACCTCATCATCGGTCTTCGATTTGATCGCCTCCGCCGTATCGAAAAACGTCTTAGCCTTGATAGTGGTTTGCGACACAACGAGCGGGTTCTTTAGCCTCGGAAGTGAAGCGACCTCGGTTTCATCGCGGATGATGAATGCGTGGTCGGGAGCGTATCCTTTAACGCCGATCATCTCGGGGTGGTCCGGGCTGCCGACGACTATCACATGCCGATCGGACGCAGCGGCACGCGCAGCGAGCTTCTGAACGCGGGTCACGAACGGGCACGTCGCATCGACGACCTTCGACGCACGTTCCTCCAACTCCTGCTGGATCTGAGGCGTTACGCCGTGTGCCCGTATCACTGCTGTTTCGCCGCGCTGGATCTGAACGGGTTCGCTGATGGTGGAAACGCCCTCCTCCGCGAGCCGGTCCATTTCCTGCTCGTTATGGATCAGCGGCCCAAGCGTGCGGACGGTGTCGCCGTGGGCGACGGCTTCTTCAACCATCTCGACCGCACGTTCCACGCCGAAACAAAACCCGTATTCATCCGCAATAAGTACTTTCATTGCACCTCCAAGTCTAGCAAATACAACACCCAAGCGAAACCGAAAGGTGCCATTTGGCGTATTACCCGGAGTTCCCTAAAATCCTTGCGAACGAACAAGCGTAAATTCGAAACAGGAGACCCCTTTCCGTATGTTGAAGACTGAATTGTCCAGGAAATTCCTGACCGCCCTGATGGCTGCAGCCTTTATCCTGCCGCCCGTAACGCTGGCCCAAGACCAACCGAAACCCGAAGAAAAGAAAGAAGAGAAGAAAGACGAGAAAAAGGCCGAGGAACTGCCGCTCAAACCGGCAGAGACCATCCGCTTCACGACCGACGAGGGGACCTGGATGTCTCTCGATGTCTCACCGGACGGCCAGACGATCGTCTTCGACCTTCTTGGCGACATCTATACGCTCCCGATCGCGGGCGGCCAAGCGAAGAAGATCATTGGCGGTATGTCGTTCGAGAGCCAACCGAAATTCTCGCCGGACGGCAAGTCGATCGTTTTCCTTAGCGACCGCAGCGGTACGGAAAACGTTTGGGTCTCCAAGGCGGACGGTTCCGAGCCTAAAGCGATCACGAAAGACAAAAAGACAATGTACGTTTCGCCGAACTGGACCCCGGACGGTGAATACATCATCGTTTCGAAGTCGGACCAGGCTATCGGCACGTTCCATCCGTTCATGTACCACAAGGAAGGCGGTTCCGGCGTGAGTATCGGACCAGCCCCGCCCCCGCTTCCGACTCCGGGGCAGCCTGGGCCCCCGCCCGCTCCACGCATGAACGTAATGGGCCTTCAGGCATCACCGGACGGCCGTTACATTTATTTCGCTCAGCGGCAAGGGTCATTCGCTTACAACGTCACGTTCCCGATCTGGCAAGTCTTCCGTTTCGACCGTGAAACAAGCGAGGTTTCCCGCATTACGAATTCCCAAGGGAGCGCGATGCGTCCGCTGCTTTCACCCGATGGAAAGCAATTGGTTTACGCAACTCGCTTTGAAACGAAGACGGCGCTCCGCATCCGCGATCTCGAGTCGAACACCGAGCGCTGGCTGATCAATAACGTCACCCGCGACGACCAGGAGTCCCGTGCGACCCGCGACACTTTTCCCGGTTACGATTTCATGCCGGACGGCAAGTCGCTGATAGTCCCGATCGATGGGAAGATCGCCAAGGTGGATCTTGCGACCGGGCAGGCGACCAACATCCCGTTCACCGTGAATGTGGAAGCGGAGATCGGCCCGCGGATCCATTTCAGCTACAAAGTGGACGACTCGCCGACGGTTAAAGCACGCCTTATCCGCTATCCCGCGATCTCGCCTGACGGAAAGCGCGTGGCATTCACAGCATTCAACCGCGTCTATGTGAAAGACCTGCCGGACGGCAAGCCGACCCGGTTGACCAACGGTGAAGATGGTGAGTTCATGCCGGCATGGTCGCCGGACGGCTCGACCATCGCGTTCGTCACGTGGAACCGTCAGGGCGGACACATCAATACTGTGGCAGCGACGGGAGGCTCCCCACGACGCCTTACGACCAATGCCGCGTTCTACTCATACCCGACATATTCGCCCGACGGTACGAAGATCACGTTCATCAATGGGTCCGTCGACGACCAGCTTTTCGCCGACATCCGCGAGGATCACGAATATTCGTCACCTGAAGAAGAGATACTGCACGGAAAACACCGTGCCGAGGGTGAAGTCACCGGCCGCAACGGCGGCGGCCCGCTGGAATTGCGTTACATCCCGGCAAACGGCGGGGCATCAACCCTGATCGCTCCGACTCAGGGTGGGCGCTTCCCGCACTTCACCAACGATCCGAACCGAGTTTTCATGACGACCGGTATGGGCGTCGCTTCGGTCCGACTCGACGGCTATGACCGCCGCGTGCACATGCGGGTAACCGGCAAAGGTACGCCGCCGCAACAGCCGTCCGCAAGCACCGTGATGGTCTCGCCCGCTGGCGATAAAGCGTTCGTCGAGCTGCAGGGCAAACATTACCTTGTGACGATTCCGAAAGCCGGTAAGGAGACCGTAAACGTAAACCTTGCGGGGCCGACCGCGAACGTTCCGTTCAAGAAGATGTCCGCGTTCGGCGGCGACTACCTTCAATGGGCACCCGACGGGAAGTCAGTGAGTTGGTCCTGGGGGACGAAGCTTTACCGCCAGAACATCAATGAGGACAAGCCGCAGGAGTTCGACATCGTTGTCGAACAGCCCCGCAGACGTCCCGAGGGGACTGTTGTCCTTAGCGGGGCGAAGATCGTCACGATGAAGGGCGACGAGATCATTCCGAAAGGCGACATCGTTGTCACAAACAACCGCATCGCCGCGATCGGGCCGAAAGGGAAGGTAACGATCCCTGCCGGGGCGAAAACCATCGACGTTACCGGTAAAACCATCATGCCCGGGATGGTCGACGTGCACGCCCATATGTGGCCGCCGCGCGATCTCCAGCAAAACCAGGTGTGGCAATATCTGGCGAATCTTGCTTTTGGCGTCACAACCACCCGCGACCCGCAGAGCGCTACCACTGATGTATACGCCTACGCCGACCTGGTCGAGACCGGCGATATCATCGGCCCACGAGTTTACACTACTGGCCCCGGCGTCTTCTCGGGCCTCGGCATCGAGGATCAGGAATCCGCCAACAACTACATCAAGCGATACAGCGACGCCTACAAGACGGACACGCTGAAGCAGTATGTCGTTGGCGATCGCAATGTGAGGCAGATGGTCGCCATCGCATCGCGAGAAAACAAAATAACCCCGACCACCGAGGGAGCGCTCGATATGAAACTCGATCTCTCACAAATGATCGACGGTTATTCCGGCAACGAACATGCCCTCCCGATCCAGCCGCTCTACAAGGACGTTACGGAGTTCGTGGCACGTACGAAGACGTACTACACCCCGACCTTGCTCGTTGCGTATGGTGGTCCGTGGGGTGAGAACTACTACTTCCAAACGACGGACGTTCGCAACAACCCGAAGGTCCGGCGGTTCGTACCAAAGGAACTGTTGAACGATATGCTCCGGCGCAGGCCGCAATGGTTCGCCCCTGAGGAATATAACTTCAGCGGGATCGCGAAGGGCGCGGCTGACGTTGTGAAGGCTGGCGGCAGGGTCGGCATCGGCGGGCACGGACAGATGCAGGGGATCGGGGTTCACTGGGAACTCTGGTCGATCCAGTCCGGCGGGCTGAGCAATCACGACGCCTTGAAGGTCGCCACGATCTTCGGTGCGGAAGCCATCGGGCTCAACGGTGATCTCGGTTCGCTCGAACCGGGGAAACTGGCGGATCTGATCATCCTCGATAAAGATCCGCTTGCAGACATCCGCAACTCGGATTCGATCCGCATGGTGATGAAGAACGGTGAGCTTTACGACGGCAACACGCTCGATCAGGTATGGCCCGCCGCGAAGTCGCTGCCCGAGCAATACTGGTGGAACCTCGACCCGAAGTAGCCCCGTAGGACAGGCTTTCCAGCCTGTCCTGATTAGCGAATCACCATCATGACCGGGAGGGGTCTAGGCGCAACCGAGGGCAGGCTGGAAAGCCTGCCCTACTTTTGTGCAATAATCGTTCTATGCACGGACGCCCGCCGGAGATACCTCCGCATAAGCTGATAAGCGCGTTGCGCGGTTATGATCTGCTGCCGGCGATCGTGTTCCTCCCGACGCGGCGGAAATGCGACGAAGCGGCGACCGAAGTCGCGGGCGACAAGTCGCAGAAGGGAGACGGAGAGAAATACCAGAAAAGGCGCGAGCTTTTTAATGATTTCTCAGCCCAATTCCCAGAAGTCCGCAGCCACAAGCACGCCCGCATACTCGTCAACAACGGCGTCGCCTCGCATCACGCAGGGCATATCCCGTCCTGGAAACTTCTGGTCGAGAAGATGATGTCCTCCGGGTTGCTAAACGCCATCTTCGCGACCTCCACCGTCGCCGCAGGCGTAGATTTTCCGGCTCGCACAGTTGTCATCACGAACGCCGACACGCGTGGCAACGAAGGCTGGCGTTCATTAACCGCGAACGAACTACAGCAGATGACCGGCAGGGCCGGAAGGCGAGGGAAGGACAAGGTCGGATTCTGCGTGCTCGTGCCCGGGCAATTCCAGAACCCGAAAAAGATCGCCGAGTTGCTCAAGAGTGAGCCGGATTCGCTCGAGAGCCGCTTTCGTGCGACGTATACGACCCTTCTCAACCTGCTCGACGCTTTCAAGAATTTCGATCAACTCCGCGAGATCGCCGAACGAAGCTACGCGTTCCGCGAGACCGGCCACCAGATCGATGGGCTTCGACGTTCGCTCGAAAAAACGCAGGACAGAATCCGCGGAAGGCTCGCATCGGCAGGTGTCGAATTATCGCTCAACGATGTTCGCGGCTTTGAGCGACTCGCTGAGGCTCGCCGCCGCATTCACGAGACGCTGCCCGAAACGAGGGTGGAATTTCGAAATAACTGGCTTCGCGAATCTGTTGAGCCCGGCATGATCGTCACACAGAGTAGAAGCGGACGCCGGCTGTTTTTCATCCTGCAAATGAACGGCGACGCCGTCTCGGCGATCCGCGTCGACGGGCAGGGCGCGACGTTCCCGCTGACGCGCGTCAACCGCGTTTACGCCAACAAGTACGGCGTCCGCGAACGCGAGATCGAACGCGCATTTTTTGACGTTTACGAGAACCGTAACCCGGCGGTTGAAGAACCCAAGCCCCCGCAACGAGAGGATGTCACCGACCCTTCGGCCGAACTCATAGACGGCCTTATCGAGCAGATCATCGCCCACGCCGGAGATCAGCGCGATCTTTACCAACAGGTGCTGTGGGAATCCGCTAAGGACGCCGGAAAACTCGAGCGAATCGGACGTGACATCGATTACTTGCGTTCACGCATTTGGTCGCCGTTCGAGCAGCGGGCACGCGTGCTGGACTATTTCGATTATTTGGACTTCCGCGCCGAACGTGTGACGGAACCCGGCAGGTGGCTCGCCGACCTTCGGGTCGATCGACCGCTGCTTGTGGGCGAGGCTTTGAATCGTGGGATCTTCACCGAAACCCCTCACACTGTGATGGCTGGTTTGATGGCCGCTCTGGCCGCCGATGCGGACCGGAATTATGGTGAGCTTTATCTTTCGGATCAGTTGCTGGACGCCGTGACCGCTATCGAGGACGTCATCTACGACGTTTCGAACGTCGAGTGGCGCTTCGGCATCGAGCCGGTCGAGGAGATCAACCTCACCGCCGCCGCCGCCGCCGAGCGTTGGGCTGGCGGAATGGCGTGGGACGAACTGGTCAAACGCACCGGGGCTGAAGAAGGCGACCTCTTCCGCCTTCTCTCCCGCACCGGCGAGGCCCTGATGCAGCTCGCTCATCTTCGTGACACAAACCCCGACGCTGCACGCATCGCTTCCGAAACGGCTGATATGCTGCTTCGCGACCCGATACGGTAGAGGAAATGCAACCGCAATGCCGGCGACTACAGTCGGCCGTTTCTATGCTTTGCATTTTTGTCCCCGTCTGCCGCACAATCTCCTCACTAATCATTTCTTCCAAAACTGAGGAAAACCGAATATGGATCGTCGTGAATTCTTGGGTGCTGGATTGCTTGCCGGAGCAAGCACCTTGCTGGGCACAAACGCGTTCGGGCAAAGGACTATGAGGAATTTCGAGGAAGCGACCGTCGCGGAGCTTCGGGCCGCGATGGAGCGCGGGCAATTGACGAGCGAAACGCTCACCAACTGGTATCTGGCTCGTATTCGCACGATAGATCCGAAGATCCATTCCATCATCGAGGTGAACCCGGATGCCATCACTATCGCACGCCAGCGTGACCGCGAGCGTCGTAACAAAATGGTGAAGGGCCCGCTTCACGGTATCCCAGTGGTCATCAAGGACAACATCGACACCGCAGATAAGATGAAGACCACGGCCGGCAGCCTCGCCCTCGCCGACGCTCCAGTGCCGAAGCGAGACGCGTACATCGTCCAGCTTCTTCGCGAGGCGGGTGCCGTCATCATTGCCAAAACGAATCTCAGCGAATGGGCGAACTTCCGCGACGACAACTCGATCAGCGGCTGGTCGGGCCGCGGAGGCCAGACGCGTAACCCCTACATCCTCGACCGCAATCCGTGCGGCTCGTCTTCCGGCACTGGTGCAGCCATAGCGGCCAATCTTGCTGCAGTTGGCATCGGCACGGAAACCGACGGCTCGATCCTTTGCCCTTCATCGATCAACGGCATCGTTGGGTTGAAACCCACCGTCGGCCTCGTGTCGCAGAGCGGAATCATTCCGATCTCAGCCTCACAGGATACGGCGGGCCCGATGACGCGCTCGGTTAGCGATGCCGCCGTTCTGATGAACGTGATAGCCCGACGTACTCTTCGCGGGAACACGGTGTTCGCGTCTTCGGAAATTAGACCCGATTACACTAGATATCTCAACGTAGACGGCCTTCGGGGTGCCCGCGTCGGCGTCGCCCGCGATTACTGGGGCCGAAACTCAACGGTCGATAAGGTGACGAATGCCGCTCTCGAAGTTCTCAAGCGGAAGGGCGCGGTTTTAGTCGACGTAAAATTCCCGAACCTGCAAAAATTCGGCGACGCGGAGTTCACTATTCTAAAGTACGAGTTCAAAGACGGCCTCGAGCGTTACTTACGCGAACGCGGAGCGAAGCATACCACGCTGGCGGAGCTCGTGAAGTTCAACAACGACAACGCTGCGAAGGAATTGAAGTACTTCGGACAATCGATCATGGAAGCGTCCGCGAAACTGGGTGATCTGAATTCGAAGGAATACAAGGACGCCGTAAAAGACGCGAAGAAATATGCGGCCGATGAGGGTATCGACGAAGTGATGGAGAAAAACCGCCTCAACGCGGTAGTTGCTCCGTCGAACGCCCCGACTTGGATGATCGACACTGTAAGCGGTGACTGCGGCAGCGGTTACGTCGGTAGTTCATCCATGCCCGCCGTAGCTGGATACCCGAACATCACGGTCCCGGCCGGCTTCGCTAAGGAACTGCCGATCGGGATCTCCTTCTTCGGAAAGGCGTTTACCGAAGGGACCCTGATCCAATACGCGTACGCGTTCGAACAAGCAACAAAGGCCAGGAGGAAACCGAAATTCCTCCCGACCTTTGCTTAATTTAAGTCGATCTATTTTTCCTCGGACTGTTTCCGAATGCCAATGCTGCCGCTGGATGTGGTCAGCGTCACCGTCGCGAGCGGCCCGTTGGTCTGTTTTCCGAGGATGCCGACAAAGTTCTTTCCTCCGCCAGTCACATTCTCGGTTTCGATCTTTAATGGGATCGCGGAGTCAAACGATCCGAAGCCGTACGCCGCAATTAGCTTACAAGTGGAATCATCCGGAATAAGCATTCTTATCGACCCGTTCGTAGTTTTGAAGTTGTAGATCCCACCATTGAGGAACCTGCCGTTAAACGCCACCGAACCGGAGATCGAACTCGCAAGGATCTGGCGATGGACCACCCCTTCAAGTACGATCTGCCCGCTGCGCGTCGTCGCTTTGAAAAGGTCGCCGACATTTCCTGGCTTAACGTCATACGCGAGGATGTTTCCTGTCGTTGTGCCAAGTTCGATCGGTCCGCCGGAGCTTTCGACCATTACATCGCCCTGATACGCACTCGCCTGAATACCGCCTGAAATATTGCGGAGGCTGATGCTCCCCTCGACTATCTTAACGTTGGCTTTTTTTACGGAATCAACTACCGCTCCTGCGGTACGAGCCTCTAGATCGATGCTGGCCCCAACAGGCAGGTCGATATCGACTGAATCGCCAGCGAGGCAATTCGAAAGCGGCCCAGGCCCACTGGTGCTTGCGATCCATAACCAGGAAGCCTTTCCTGTATCAGGGTTCTTTTCCAAGGACCGAAACTCGAACTTCCTTCCGTTTCGGACGAAGACCCTGACTTCGTTTCGTTCTGACCCGTTTATCCGGATCGTACCCTCGGCGATGCAAAGTTTAACGGCGACGCTCGGTTCGGCGGCGATCGCTCGTTCCATAGTTCCGCGTTCGTCCCGTTCGACCGGGCGAACTCGGTTAGGTGGTGCCGGCATCGGCCGTCTGACGGGCGGCTTCACCTCTGTCTTTGGGGCAGGGGTTTTAGGCACTTCCGGCGGATCTTTCTGGGCGAACGACGCCCCCGCTGCCAGACACAGCAATAGCCCGAGTTTTAAGGTCCTGTTAAACATTCTGCCTATGATATAGGGTGCCCCGCTGGTTACTGCAAACTTGCCACCAGCTCATCACGCTGTGCCGAGGATCTCAGCAGCTCGATCTTGTCCTGGTAGGACGAATAGAGTATCTGCCGCGCGGCCTGGTTGCGGGGATTCTTTTGAACCACGTTCCGCATTTTCGAGATAGCATCGTCCACCACCGCAAGATCCCGCTGGAACGCCACCTGACTGGATGCCTTCATGCTCGCGTTCTGGACAGTGATGTTCTGCTGAAGCTCGTTTATCGTTTTGATGTAGCTTTCTTCGCCGGGAAGATACTGAGGAGCTGAAGCCGGCACGACGGCCGTCTTTTTCGGCCCCCGCTCGATATGAGTCGCCGGGATGACCATCCGCTTTAGCTCTTCATCGGAGAGAGTTGATCGGACGACGGTCGGCTGTGGTTTTGAAGGGGACGTCGTCGGGATCGCAGAATCATCTCCGGTAACCGCGACATTGACGACGGTCGATTCCTTAGGGGCCTCGGGTGCTATTTGCTGAGTCTCCTCAACCGCGCCTATATCCGTAACGGACATCGGGACCTGCTTGTTCAGCCATACGATCGAAAGCAACCCTGCGATCAACAGAATGCCGGCGGCCCCCGCGAACGATGGGCTCATAAGACTCGCGGTGATAGTTCCCAAAAATCTCTGCCATATTGAGGTGTGGCTCTTTTCTTCAGCGATCTCCGCGTTGATGCGGTTCCAGAGGCGCTGCGTCGGCTCGAGGGTGTTCAATTCGCGGTCCAGAACGGAAAAGACCAGCGAACTCTCCTCTTCGGCTTGAGCCAGCAATATCGTACACGAATCGCAATCGGCGACGTGGTCGGAGATCCTAACGGCGTCTTCCGACCGGGTCTCCCCGTCCAGAAAGGCCTGAATAGTACCTATGTCTAAACATTTTCCGTTCATAATGTGTCTCTCCCCACCTTGCCGTAGAACCTCATGAATTCCGCCCTTGCTCTCGCAACATATGTGCCAATGCTCGTTTCGTTCAGTTCGAGGCTCTGTGCGATCTCTTTATACGAGAGGCCTTGCTGTTTCAATACCAGGCAACTTCGCAGTGGTTCTTTTATCTTGCTCAACGCCCGGTTAATCTCGTTTATCCCCGCCTGTTCTTCGAACTCATCCTCGACCGAGAAAACGTTTGATTCTACAGTATCTTTGACGTAGTTCTCGTCACGGTTGTTTGCCCTTATCTTCGAGCGGAGTGCATTCTTCGCTTCGTTCAGGGCGACCCGGATCAGCCACGGGCGGAGCATTTCCTGGTCGGAGATCGTATCCAAATGCTTATAGAGCTTTATGAATACTTCCTGCGTCACGTCCTCGGCCAGCCCGGCGTCTTGCACGACGGAACGCGCAGCCCGGAAAACGGTCCGATGATGAAGCGAAAATGCTTCCTCAAACTCGATCGTTTCTCTAGCTACCGCAGCCGCTGCCTTTTCGGACATCGAGTCCACAAAAATTTCCGTCGAATCGCTCATTTCCAGCATTAACCAATGCCTTCACATACAATACACCGGCCGGCAGCGATTTATGACAAATTAAGTAAACAAATGAAATCCGGGGGTGTACCAACAAAACTACTGTTATATAACGCGTTTCTAGCGACTGTGAAGGATCATCGTCTAATAGCTCAGGATCTGGACCCGAGAAGCTGATTCGGAAACCAATTCATTGCCTGTAAGAGTCGTGACAACAAAAAAGTGGCTCAGATCATCAGAATCGGCCAATTCCTGCAGTTCATGCTCTACGGCCGCGGGCGAGACCGAAGGCTCGAATATCGGTTCCAAAACAGCTAAACGCCTTAAACATTCGATCAGGTGTCGGCTCCCGACGCCGAATTTAGCCGCATCCGCCCCAATCACTAACCGAACCTCTGCTTGTTGCTCTGTAAAATGCGACAGAAGTGAGGCGGTCTGCGATACCGCTCTCTCAAAACGCTCGAAAATGCGAGGCGGTTCGCCTCGCTGCTCGGCCTCGATCTTTTCCCTAAGGGTCGGCTGAATGCCGGGGTCGTCCGGCAGACGCGGGTCTAATAAGATCGTTATCTTTCGGTCGTCCTCGGCGGCGAACTCCCTTACGATCAGCCCCCGCGATCGGGCCGTGGCTTTCCAGTCCACGCGCCTAAGGTCGTCGTTGGGCTGATAATCGCGCAGCGACAAAAGGTCTTGTCCGGATCCGCGTTTCGACGAAACGAGTTGGCCGATGTCCAAGGGGATATCGTCTATCTCCGACGACAAAGGTTCGATCTTGGGAAGCACAATAAGTTCTGTCTCGCGGGCCGGCAACCGCCGCCGGTGGCGGAAGAATGCGAAAGGGAACTTTGTTGAAAGTTCGAAGTCCTTTATCAGAAGCCGGCCGCGACGCGGAAAGACATGCTGGGTTTTGCTTTCGGTGGTTTCGTTCCGGGGCAATCGTGGAAAGTAGGTTAGCGTACGCCTCACGATCGGGGCCTTCGCAAGCCTGTTAGCGACAAATCGAGGAAGTATACGTCTCAGTTCTTCAGCGGCGGACGACTCTTCGCGTTCCTGCCCCCGAACGTCGGCCACGACCGAGTAACTCGAAAAAACCCGCTTACGGTTATGAATGCTGACGATAATATCCGTTTCCTCACCGGCAAAGATGGTTTCAGGGAATCGCATCTTAACGTCTAGTTTCTTAAGGCATACTCCGCCTGCGAGGAACCCGACGATCATCGCCGCCATCAGGAACGAGAGGATCAGGAATAGAAGATTGTTACCGGTGTTCCAGGCTGAAAAGCCAACAATTACTATGAGCCCGAACATGACCGCGCCGCCAAGAGTGAATTCGAACGGCAAATTCAACTGAGACGCTTCTTTGCTCGCGTTCTTCGCCAACGGTGGAACTACGAATATAAGTATCAGAAGGACGAACACCATCGAGGCCGCTGCCGCCGTCCCAGCGAGCCAGGCGTTTCCAGTCCGATGAGCGATCCACGTCAGCCCGGCAAGCCCGATACCGCCGAACACGACAACTGACCCGAAGATCGCGTTGCGTAGATCTTTAATGCTGAAGAGTTGAGGCAGGGATCGAAGTTCCATACCCGTTAACTACGAGGCCGGCCTTGTAAGGCAGCAGAAAGCACGAATCGACCGATCAGCGAAGCTATTTTCATGAGCGCGGACGTAATTGACAGCCAATTGTCTCTCTAGGGCTCCGGAACAGGTTCGGGGCGGTCAGATTTCCATGAGCAGGCGTCATCCGTGGAGTCAAAGCTCCAATTTTCCACAGGCGGTGTGGATGATTCAGATAGGGACTGCGATTCCCTCGAGTACCTCGGTGAGTATATTTTCGGCTTCGCGGCCGCGATTTCTCAAGGCAGCAGAGCGTGAATTCGATATGATCCGATGTGCGAAACATGGAATTACGAGACGCTTGATGTCGTCGGCGATGCAATAGTCGCGTCCCTCCACCATCGCGAGGGCCTGGGCCGAACGGAACAAAGCCAGTGCACCACGCGGGCTTACTCCCAATTCCAGATGATCGGACTTTCTCGTCGCATCCACGATCTGGAGAAGATAATCGACTAGAACTTCATCGACCTTCACCGACGTCACCCGCGCCTGCAGTTCTAATACGTCAGAACGGGATAGGACTGGTTCCAAACGATCGATCGGGTTGGCTTCGGCACGATCGCGGAGGATCTGCCGCTCGTCCTCTACGCTCGGGTATCCCATCTGGAGACGGAGCATGAAGCGGTCGAGCTGCGACTCAGGAAGCGGATACGTCCCGTGATGTTCGGAAGGGTTTTGTGTCGCGATCACCATGAACGGAGAAGGCAGATGTCGCGAAACCCCATCTACAGTGACCTGTTCCTCTGCCATTGCCTCAAGTAGAGCCGACTGCGTCTTTGGCGTCGCGCGGTTTATTTCGTCCGCAAGCACGATGTTCGCGAAGATCGGGCCCGACTTCCATTCGAAATCGCCGATCTGTTGGTTATAGATCGAAAGCCCGATAACGTCGGAAGGGAGCAGGTCCGAAGTGAACTGGATCCGTTGGATGGAAAGGTCGAGGGCTCGGGCTAGAGCGCTTGCAAGTGTGGTTTTCCCGATCCCGGGTACGTCTTCGATAAGCAAATGGCCCTTCGCGAAAAGGGAAACCAGGGACAATTTAACGGTTTCCGATTTGCCCCGAATAACGCTCTCGATCGCCGCCTGAAGGTCGGCGATCTTGCCGGCAGCGTCGAATTCTACTCGCTGTATGGACCTCGCGGCCACTTCGGTCTCTGTCGTGATCCAATCTCTCATTAAGGGGTCCGGGCGGGAACCGATATTCCTCGGGAATGCTCCAAATCAAAATTTTACAGGATATGGATGCAGCCAGAATAGGAAAATTTGCCGCAAGTTTCCACTTCGCATCTGCAATTCGAAGCATCAACATGCCATGTTGAACAACAATTCGGACCTCTAACGGCATCATAACGATCGGCGGCCCAGTACATCAGATTTGTAACTCTTACAGATTTTGAAACATCTAATATATAATTTCGTGTACATTTGCGGAGGTTCGCCCCGTTCATTTATGAGTAAATTGAGAAATCGTCTCCGCGACCAACGCGGATTCAACCTGATCGAGTTGATGATCGTTATCGCGATCATCGGACTGCTTATCGGCGTCGGCAGTATAGCTTGGGGCGCGATGATTAGGGCGGGTAATGAAACGTCCGCACAGCAAATATTGGATAGGATGCGGATGTTCCAAGCACAATACGCCTCGCGGAATAAGGGCCGTTTCGCTAATTTCGATCAGTTGGTAGAAGTAGCCGGGCTTGATGAAGCCTACCGCGGCGAGCGTCCAGTTGTGAATGGTTATGTATTCACAATGACGATCGAAGACCCGTCGAGTTCGAGGCCGGGATCCTATTCGATCAATGCCGACCCGCAGGTGCCCGAAGGAATCACAGCCACAGGCAAACGGCACTTTTACACTGACTCGTCTTTAGGTACTATAAAAGCAACCGAGGAAAACCGCCCAGCGAAGGCGGACGATCCGTCGATCTAGTTTCCAGCCGTCTTAGCTCAGCGGTAGAGCACTCGCTTCACACGCGATAGGTCAGAAGTTCAAATCTTCTAGACGGCACCATATTAAGGGCGTCTCATATGAGACGCCCTTAATGTTTCTGCGGCGGAATTATTCGCCTGCCCGATCAGATAAACGATTAACTTGCGGACAAGATGCTCTCGTGATGTACACTTTTGTATAACCTCGAATTCTCGTATACATCCGTCCGGTAAAGATCGCTTCGGTATCACTCCGGCGCACGGTGGAACATGATTCTAGTTCTCGCTTTGATGTAATTTAATTGCTCGCAAATATGTCAATGAAGAAAAACAGAAAAGGGTTGATCTTGTTATCCGTAATGTTTCTTACTAGTGGGGCCTGTGCTCAGGACAAACGTCCTTCCCCGACGCCATCAGGTGAAGGGGCGCAAAATGAACAGTGCCGTCCGATAGACATGGGAGCTGCTAACGCTCCTGAGCAAAAGCCTGCCTTTCCGGGGCAGACTCGGGCCTGTTCGGTAACCTCGGGTGTGGCGTTCGACGTGGTCGTAGTGGCGAAGGGGTTAGAGCAGCCGTGGGCGGTCGAACCGCTTCCGGACGGGGCCTTCCTGATCACTGAAAAAGCGGGCCGACTTAGGATCGTTTCGGCGAATGGAGAGATCGGCGAGCCGATCGGCGGGCTTCTGCCCGTCGGGCAGGGTGGCGTTTCCGCGGCTAGCGGCCAGGGCGGCCTCCCGCCGATAACCGCTCGGGGGCAGGGTGGGTTGCTCGATGTAGCGCTGAGCCCAAGTTTCGCCTCCGACCGCACAATATACTGGAGCTTTTCGGAGCAGCGCGAAGGCGGCAGCGGCACTAGCGTCGCACGCGGTGTGCTGAGTGCGGATCGGCGAAATCTAGAGCAGGTTCGCGTTATCTTTCGCGCGATGCCGACCTACAACAACGGCCTGCACTTCGGCTCCCGGCTGGCTTTCGGTACGGACGGTAAATTGTATATCACGCTCGGGGATCGATTTGATAAAGCGGTGACCCGGCCGCAGGCGCAGCACCTTAACAGCCACCTGGGCAAAGTCATCCGCATCAATCCGGACGGTACCGTGCCGCCGGATAACCCGTTTAGCAAGGAACCGGGAGCCCTTCCGGAAAACTGGGACATCGGGCATCGAAATGTTCAGTCTTCGACCTTTGACGAGCACGGGCAACTATGGACGGTCGAGCACGGTGCAAAAGGCGGTGACGAACTGAACCTGATCGAGAAGGGGAAGAACTACGGCTGGCCGATAATCAGCTACGGTGAGGAGTATTCCGGGGAGCCGATCCCTGGCAACATCACCGCCCGGGCAGGGCTTGAGCAACCGGTTTATTATTGGGACCCCGTTATCGCTCCTTCCGGGATGGAATATTACACAGGGAGCGCATTTCCTGCCTGGCGGGGGAGCATCTTCATCGGCGGTTTGGCTTCGCAGCGCCTCGTAAGGCTGGCGATCAAAGACAAACGTGTCGTAGGGGAGGAGCACCTGCTCACCGATCGAGGGAAACGGATCCGCGATGTTCGGCAGGGTCCGGATGGTTCGATCTACGTCGTAACTGACGAGTCGAACGCGGAATTGTGGAAGCTCGCCCCACGCAAGGCCTCGAACTGAATGCTCATCGGAACACACCCCAGACCGTCAATGCAAAAGGCCACTCCAGATTTGAAGTGGCCTTTCTGTTTAGCAAATACGAAAGTTCATTTTCGAGACTCCATCAAGTCCAACGTTTCCCTGACGATCTTCGCAAGTGCTTCAAGGGTGTAGGGCTTTTGGATGACAGGGATCAAGTCAAAATTGACCCCGCTTATGTTTTCCGTTTCGCCTACCATCTCAGAGCTGTATCCGGTCATGAATATCACCGGCGGTTCGCCTCCGGCCTTCCTTATCGCCCGGTACGCATCTACGCCGCCCAACGACGGCATAACTACGTCCAGCAGCAAAAGATCAACATCTTCCTTCTTTTCGTCATAGACGCGGACCGCTTCTCCACCGTCCGACACCGTCACGACGTTATACCCAAGAGACTCGAGCACCTCTCTGGATAACTCGCGGAGCGCTTCTTCGTCGTCGGCGAGCAATATCGTTTCATTGCCTCCCTGAAGTAGGGGAGCCCCGTTTCTGGCTGCACCTGCGGGCTTTCCTCCCGGAACCGCCGGGAGGAATACCTTGAACGTCGTGCCGCGGCCGGGCTCACTATATGCACTTACCTGTCCACCGTGCTGGCGAATTATCCCGTACGCGGTGGACAGACCGAGACCCGTTCCCGCACCGGCATCCTTAGTGGTGAAGAAAGGTTCAAAGATACGGTGTAGTGTTGCGGCGTCCATCCCGTGGCCGGTGTCGCTGACCATTATCTGAACGTAGGTGCCGGGTTCGCATTCGGGGTACTGACGGCAGAAATGCGCATCCAACTCGATGTTCCGCGTTTCAATGGTGAGTTTGCCTCCTCCCGGCATGGCGTCCCGGGCGTTAATGCTGAGGTTCATTACCACTTGTTCGATTTGTGTCGGGTCGGCTGCGATCGGATGCAGGTCGTCAGCGGCGCTGAACGTGACATCTATATTCTCGCCGATCACTCTTTCGAGCAGCCTCAGTATTTCCGAGATCGAGGCGTTGAGATCGATCGGCCTCGTATCGAGCCTCTGCTGCCGGCTGAAGGCGAGCAGCTTTTTGGTCAGTTCCGCCGCCTTCGTTCCACCGCGTTCGACGTTAACTAGATATTCGTGAGCTTTACTGTCGGGAGGCACCTTGTGCATTGCAAGCTCGGTGTACCCGATCATGGACGTGAGCAGATTATTGAAGTCGTGAGCGATCCCGCCTGTCAGCCGGCCGACGGCTTCCAGTTTTTGCGAGAGCTGGCGGCGTGCTTCCGATTCCTTAGATTCGCGTTCGGCTTCACGGCGCGGACGGTCGTCCTGGAAAACGATCACTGCCCCAAGAAACGTACCGTCCCCTCCAAGGATCGGTGATGCGCTGTCCAGGATCGGTATTCGCTGGCCAGGGCCGCAGTCCAGCGAGATGCTTGTCGAAAACGTGAGGGTCTCGCGGTGGTCCTTTATCCGGACGAAAATGTTCCCTAACGGCTCGCCCGTTAGGTCGTCGATCACCTTGAATACCTCATCCAATGGCTTCCCGACGGGTTCGCTGGCACCGCAGGACATCAATTTCGCCGCGGTCGCATTGACGAAGGTCACCTTGCCCTGTGGATTCGTTACGACTACGCCGTCACCGATGCTGGCGAGCGTGATACGTAGCAAGTCCGAATGAGCTTTAAGGCGCTGTTCTGTGATCTTCCGCCCGCTGATGAGCCAGACCAATGCAACGAAAAGCGCCGCTACGCTGATATACCCAAAGATGGCGGTTACGATCGAACCGTTCTGGGAAGGCCGGTTCGTCACCGCGGCCATAGCTACGATCAGCCCAACAAGAAGCAGTCCGGGGCCACGTCCGCCGTACCAGGCCGCGGCCGCAAGTCCGACCGCAATGAGGATCGTGATATTGAGCTGGATCGAGAACTGGATCAGTAAAACAGCGATTCCCACGATCACTGCGAAGATCGCTATCGCCAAACCGTATCTAAAGAGAGTTGAGCGTGTATCCGCAGCCATCGTGTAGCTTTCTGCCGGTTTGCCGACCGGTCGGAAAATGGTCAACGATCCGTGGGAGTGATCGAAGCAGCTGTGACGTGCGGAATCGGGAGCTTCGGTCTAAGGAACGAATCGGTCGAACAGGATTCGTAATGATACAATGCGAAGGTTAGTGTTTGTCAACGTTTATACGAATGTTAAACACAAGCCGACTAATATAATATATAATTGATATTGACGTCCATATCAAAAGTAAGAGAGGCAGTCTGGGCAGCTGCCTCTCTAAACTTCTCGTCTGAATGAGCGTTATTCCGCGAGGTCGGTGTTTTCCGGAAGCGCGATCACAAAAGCGTAACCCGGCTTCTTAGGTGACTCTTTAGGCGTGGGCTTAGGTTCGGGCTTGATCGGCCGCGGCTCCTTTGGCGGGCGCTGTCCGCCGCCCTTCTGGGCCGACACCCCTACCGACATGCCCGCGAGGAGCACAAGGACAAACAAAAATTGCTTCAATATATTCATTACTACTATTTCCTCTCCCTAAAAGTAACGCCACCGGGAAGAGGGACGTGCGTCGCTCGTAATTAAAGCAAGCACGGTGCCAAAGTCATGTTTAAGACGCAACAACTGGCAAATTAGTTGGTATCAACAAAAAAGGGTGGATCGCGAAAGATTGAAACCTCCACGTTTTAGGTAATTGTCATACGAAATCGTGAGAAACACAATATATTTCGAAATAATAATTGATAGAATCGAGTCAATATGACCGAACAAACAAGCCGGGTGGATTCGTTTCGCGCCGTTTTGGTCGCGGCGGCGACATTGGGCGTTATCGCATTCAATTTCCTTGCAGCAACCGGGCGACTGAACGGCGTCGACACCGGGGCGATCTCCGATAAGTATCCAACCCCGGTCACTCCGGCGGGGTACGCTTTCTCCATCTGGACGTTGATCTACATAGGGCTGATAGCGTTCAGCATTTGGCAGTTGCTGCCGGCTAATCGAGCGCGGTTTGCGAATATCAGGTCCTTTTACATCCTCTCGTGCGCTCTCAACTGCGGCTGGCTGTATATGTGGCACACCGACCAGATCGCGATTTGTTCATTGCTGTTGTTTCTGCTCGCGGTGACGCTTTTCTTCATAAACCTTTACCTGAAACGAAAGGAGGGGATGGGCGATTACTGGTTCGTAAAGGCGCCGTTCGGGCTGTATTTCGGTTGGGTGACCGCCGCCACGCTGGTGAATTTTGCGATCCTGTTGGTTTATTGGCGTGTCGAATTGAGCGAAGTCGCTTGGGTGATCACGTCGGTAGTTCTGATCCTCGTCGCCGCTGCGTTCGGAGTGCTCTTTAGAATACGACTTAACAATTACCTGTACCCGTTGGCAATTGCCTGGGCCGTCGCGGCGATCGGGGTAAAGCAGAGCGGAAACACCGCGGTCGTCGTAGCGTCGGCGATAGCACTGATCGCGTGCCTGATCGCGGTCCTCAGCTTTGTGCTTGGGATGCCGTCGACGGATAACCCGCGCGAGTCGGTTGGGAGTTGAATCGGCCGGCGATGAGTAACGGGAAGATCTGCATTTCCATATGTGCACGAACCGCAGGCGAGCTTTTCGAGAAGATCACACGCGCGGAATCTCTGGCCGACGTGATCGAAGTGCGTTTCGACTGCCTCGATCACGGAGAACTCGACATCGTTCTCGATGGCCTTCCGAAGATCTCGAAACAATACCTAATCACATTCCGCCCGAGCGAGGAAGGCGGGAACCGTGTCTTGCCCCTTTCCACCCGTATATTGTTTTGGAAACGTGCCGTAAAAGCACTCTCCGAACATGACTTCATTGCCGATCACGAAACCGATCTGGAATTTCCGTTCGGTTTCGACCGGGGCCGCGTGATCCGCTCGCATCATTTCTTTAGAGGCGCGCCGGACGACCTTCGCGCGGCATATTTCGAACTCGCAGACATCCACGACGAGATCGTAAAGATCGCTGTCGATTGCCCCGTGATAACCGATACGATCGAGGTGTGGAAACTGCTCGACACGGCTGAGAAGAACGAAGGACGCGTGATCCCCATCGCTATGGGTGAAGCGGGAAAATGGACCCGTATCCTCGGGCCCGCGTTCGGGGCTTATTTGACCTACGCGTCGCTCGAAGCCGGGAACGAGACCGCCCCGGGGCAAATATCCGCTCAAGATCTGATAAATGTGTTTCGCGTTCGTGAGCTCGACCGGGAGACTCAGATCTACGGCATCATCGCTGGCAATACGAGTTATTCCGTTTCGCCGTGGCTGCACAATGCCGCGTTCAAAGCTGCAAAGTTGAATCGCGTCTTCATGCCGCTCCAGGTCGCCGACCTCGAAGCGTTCGTAAAGCGAATGGTGATGTCCGAAACACGCGAAATAGATCTGAGCTTCGCCGGTTTCTCGGTAACTAACCCCCACAAGCAGGCGATCATTCCGCATTTGGATGAGATAGACGAAACCGCCCGGACCATCGGGGCCGTCAACACCGTGAATGTTGCGGACGGTAAACTGTTTGGCTATAACACGGACGCGCCGGGTTTCATCGCACCGTTAAAGGCGCTGTGCGGTGACCTAAATGGGGCTCGAGTTTCAGTCGTCGGTGCTGGTGGTGCCGCACGAGCGTGCGTCTATGCACTGCGGCGGGAAGGCGCAGAAGTTACTGTTCTTGCTCGCGACACGGCGAAGGCCCGGAAGCTGACCGACGAGTTCGGGATCACAATCGAGGAATTGCACACCGACCACCACCGATTCGAAACCGACATCTTAGTTAATACGTCGCCGCTGGGCACAAAAGGCGAAACCGTAGATCAGACGATCGCGACGTCCGAACAACTCTCCGGGGTGAAACTCGTCTACGACCTCGTCTACAACCCCGCGGAAACCCGCCTACTGCGTGAAGCAGAGCTAGCGGGCATTCCCGCCATCAACGGGCTTGAGATGCTGATCGCTCAGGGAGCAAAGCAGTTCGAGATATGGACCGGCGAAGCGGCCCCTGTCGCGGCGATGGCAGAGGCAGTCAAAACGAAACTCCAATGAACGAACGCTACAGCAGACAGATCTTATTTCCCGGCATCGGCCGCGAGGGGCAGGAGCGACTGTTGGATTCGCGCGTTTTGCTCGTTGGTTGCGGAGCCCTCGGGGCGTCACATGCGGAGATGCTCGCCCGTGCCGGCGTGGGAACGATGCGCATCGTGGACCGTGATTTCGTCGAGTTCACCAATCTCCAGCGGCAGACGCTTTACAAGGAAACGGATGCTGCTGATCGCCTGCCAAAAGCCATTGCGGCCAGGAATCGTATCGCAGAGATCAATTCCGAGATCACAGTCGAGCCGATAGTCGCTGATATCAACAATTCAAATATTGAATCCCTGATCCAGGGTTGCGATGTGGTGCTCGACGGCACTGACAATTTTCAGATCCGTTACCTCGTCAATGACGCGTGCGTGAAGCACGAAATCGCATGGATCTACGGTGCTGCCGTATCAAGCTATGGCACGACGATGACCATACTCCCCGGCGAAACTCCGTGCCTCCGCTGCATTTTCGAAGAGATGCCCGACGCGGGAACTTCGCCCACATGCGACACCGCCGGCGTGATAATGCCGATCATTTCAAGTATTGCTTCGATCCAGGTGGCGGAGACTCTTAAGCTACTCACGGGCAATCGGGGTAAGCTTCATGGTTCGCTGATGCAGATCGACGTCTGGGAAAACGAATGGCGCAAGATAAGGCTAACCGAGTCGACCGCCGAATGCGTCACGTGTGGGCAGCGTAAATTTGAGTTTCTAGATGCGGAAGCCCATGAATTCTCCGCGGTCCTTTGCGGCCGAGACGCCGTACAGATTGCCCCGCCCCGCCCAGTGAGCCTCGACCTTGCCTCTTTGCGCGACCGCCTTACGCCCTTCAATGACGTTAAGCAGAACGAATACCTGCTTCGATTCTCCCCGGACGTATATGAGATGACCGTGTTCACCGACGGGCGTGCGATTGTTAAAGGGACGGACGATATTTCCGTAGCTCGGTCGCTTTACGCGAAATATATCGGCACCTGAGAGTGATGAAATAAGATATGCTCATCTTCCGCGTTATAGATTAGGAGGCAGTCTTATGAATAAAATGCCAAAGGTCGTGATCGTCGGCGGTGGATTCGGCGGGCTTTGGGCTGCGAACGCCCTCGCTAACAAGCCGGTCGACGTTACACTGATCGACCGAAAGAACCATCACGTTTTCCAGCCGTTGCTTTACCAGGTGGCGACGGCAGTGCTTTCACCGGGCGAGATCGCCATGCCGATTCGGCGTATCCTTCACTACGCGAAGAACGTCGAAGTGATCCTCGGGGAAGTGCTCGACTTCGACACCCAGCACCACAAAGTAGTGATGGACGACGGGACCGAGATCAAGTATGACTACCTGATCGTTGCCGCGGGGGCACGGCACTCTTATTTCGGGCATGATGAATGGGAGGTCTCGGCACCGGGCCTAAAGACGCTCGAAGACGCCGTCGAAATACGCCGCCGTGTGCTCCTGGCATTTGAACTCGCTGAGCGGCAGGCGGCCATCAATGGCGAGCACAAAATGCTGAACTTCGTGGTCGTCGGTGGCGGCCCCACCGGCGTTGAGATGGCCGGTGCGATAGCGGACATTGCTCGACAGGCACTAGCGCGCGATTACAAAGCCATCGATACTCGGAAGGCTCGAGTAATGCTGTTCGAGGGATCTGACCGAGTGCTCGGCACCTATACGCCCGACCTTTCCGCGAGCGCGAAGGTGCAACTTGAAGAACTGGGTGTCGAGGTGCGGCTCAATAGTTTCGTGACGGACATCGAGCCCGGCAAGGTGAAGGTGGGAGAGGAATGGATCGGATGCGACGTGGTCGTCTGGGCGACTGGGGTCGCGGCCTCACCGCTCGGGAAGAAATTAGGGGTACAAACCGACAAGGCGGGCCGAGTTTTCGTAAACCCGGACCTTAGCATCCCCGGCTGTGATCGAACCTTCGTAATCGGGGATATGGCGTCGATCAAGCGCGAAAACGGCGACCCTGTCCCCGGTGTCAGCCCTGCGGCGATGCAGATGGGCACCGCCACCGCTAAGAACATCCTGGCGGACCTTAGAAAGCAGCCGAGGAAGAACTTCAAATACGTCGACAAGGGAGCCATGGCGACGATCGGACGCAGCAAGGCGATCGCGCATGTGTGGGGACTGAAGATGACCGGCTGGATCGCCTGGGTGTTCTGGCTCGTCCTTCACGTCTTTTTTCTTATCGGTTTCCGCAACCGCTTTGTGGTGATGCTCGAGTGGGCATGGGCGTATTTCACGCGCGAACGCAGTGCCCGGCTGATCACGGGCGATGCGCATGAACTTCGAAATGCCATCCTGTTCATGGAGGGCGAGGAGGGCGTTAGGATACTTGACGAGGCCGCGAAGCGGAGCGCCGCAAAGGTCGCCAGTTAAGGCGGCTATAACGTATGAAAGACACTCGGATCGATTTCATCCGGGTGTCTTTTTGTTTACGGATAACATATATTTGATTTAGTTCAATTTGCCCGTGTCGATTAGCTCATAAAGAATGAAAAGAATTCTCGTTTCGTCCCTTTTCGCTCTCCTTCTAACAATTTCATCCTTTGCCGTAGAGCCGCAGATCTGGTCGGTGAATTCGCGAGCAGATGTCATGCGAGGCGATGCTCGAAGCGTATCTGTCGACGCGAACGGGAACATAACGCCCGCTCCGCGATTGACCGAGATCTATAAGACCGAACAGCCCTATATTTGGTCCAGCGCAGTCGACTCGACCGGGAATGTTTACTTGGGTACGGGAGCGGAAGGACGAATTTACAAAGTCGGAGCTAACGGTGCGGGAGCGATGTTCGCTGACCTTGCCGAGTTGAACGTATCCGCCCTCGCGGTCGGTCGAAACGGGGAACTCTTTGTTGCCACCTCACCGGACGGGAAGGTATATCAGATCAATTCCGCGGGAACCGCTACGGTATATTTCGAGCCGAAAGAAAAATACATCTGGTCACTTGCCGTGATGTCGGACGGCAGCCTGGCCGTCGGGACCGGCGATACCGGGAAGATCTACCGGGTGCGAACGGCCGGAGCGGCCCCCACTGCCTCGCTTTTGTTCGACACGAGCGAAACGCACATCATCTCGCTCGCGGCGGACAGGGCGGGTAACCTTTACGCGGGGACGGATAACGGTGGCCTAGTCCTAAAATTCGGTCCCGACGGGAAGCCTTTCGGTCTTCTTGATTCACCCCTCCGCGAGATCCATGAACTCGCTGTGGGGCCTGACGGATCCGTTTACGCTCTCGCCCTCGGCGAATCCGCTTCCGTCGCGAAACCGCCGGAGCCGTCTACCTCGCCGTCGCCCGAAAGCAGAACCGTAACCGCAGATGCACCTAACCCAATGCAGCCGCCCCAACCGCAGAAGAGCCGGTACGATCTGACGGGAGCGAAATCCGCTGTTTATAGAATTCTCCCTGATGGCGGCAACGACATCATCTGGGCATCGCCGACCGTTACCGCTTTCTCGGTTCATGCCCACCAAACGGGCAACGGTGTTTTGATCGGCACGTCCGATCGGGGGCGGATTTTCAACGTTCGCAATGACGGCAACGAAACGCTGGCGATGCAGACGGATGCGAACCAGATCTCCACTATCTTCAGTCAGGGCAACAATCTATATGCCACCTCGAGCAATCAGGGCCGCCTTTTCCGGATCGGCCCCGATGCGGTGGCTGAGGGCGTTTACGAATCTGCCGTGCTCGATGCGAAAACAACCGCCTCTTGGGGCAACGCCTGGTGGTCGTCCGCCGGTGATGTCCGAATCGAGGTGCGTAGCGGAAATTCCGAAACTCCAAACGAAACCTGGAGCGCGTGGGAACCGGTGCGCGGAGAGACGTC
The DNA here is from genome assembly GCA_023415725.1 of Acidobacteriota bacterium. GTDB lineage: Bacteria > Acidobacteriota > Blastocatellia > Pyrinomonadales > Pyrinomonadaceae > OLB17. The sequence continues at coordinate 3,578 of JAEZJR010000166.1, read as the reverse complement.
CCGCGGAAAGATCGGAGCGCCGGGAGCAAGATATCTTCAGTGGCGCGCTGTACTTCGCGGAAGCGGAGCATCGCTCCGCGAGGTAAACGTCGCCTATATCGGCCGCAACATCCGCCCCGAGATCACTTCGCTCCAGGCTTTGCCCGCGAACGTTGGTCTTCTCGCGAACCCAGGCATCCAGATCGACCCGAACATCGAGCTGTCCGGCCAGGAACCTCAGGCGTTCGGTATCGTTGTGGCCGTGCAGCCGCCGCGTCGGGTTTATCAACGTGGTGCTCGCTCATTCCAATGGACCGCCGAGGACCGCAACGGCGACAAGATCGTATATGACGTTTACTTCAGGGAAAACGCGGACACTTCGTGGAAGCTTTTGAAGGAGAACATCTCGGAGAACTTCGCGACACTGGACGGTCTCTCGCTCGCCGATGGCCGGTATTTGATCCGCGTCGTTGCGAAGGACTCACCCTCTAATCCCGCAGGCATTGCTCTCACCGGCGAACGCGTGAGCGAATCATTCGTGATAGACAATTCGCAGCCGACCGTCATTGTTTCAGGAACTCCCCAAGTAACCGGGAATCGCGCACGCATCGTGTTCAAAGCTAACGACCGGGCAAGCTACGTCGCTCGTGCCGAGTACAGCGTGAACGGCGGTGAATGGCGTACGGTATTCGCAGACGACGGTATATCTGACGGCCCCGATGAACGATACTCTGTCGAGGTTCCCGTGGATGCAGCCGGGGAGTATTCTGTGACGCTGCGGGTTTTCGACGCAAACGGTAATGTTGGTAATGCTCGGGCGGTCGTGAAAAGGTAAATGACACTTACCAAAAACAGCGTTGCTGTGGTCACCGGAGCGGCCTCCGGAATCGGAAAAGCCCTGGCCATCCGCCTTGCCAAAGAAGGTATTGCGGGACTCGCGATCTCCGACGTAAAGGAGGCTGGGCTCGCGGAAACGGGTGAACTTGTCGAGTCACTGGGAGTTCCGCTCTCTACGCATGTTGTTGATGTAAGCGATCTCCGTCGGATGCAGCTCTTCGCAGACGAAGTAGTGCAAAAACACCGCCGTGTCACGCATTTGATCAACAACGCAGGAGTCGGCCTGCTTGGTACCTTTGAGCATATCTCGATCGAGGATATGCGCTGGCTGATGGGGATAAATTTCTGGGGCGTTGTGCACGGCTGCAAGGTCTTCCTGCCGACGCTGCTTGCCCAACCGGAAGCTCACATCGTTAATATATCCAGCGTGTTCGGGTTTATCGCCCCCGAGGAACAAAGTGCGTATTGTGCCTCGAAGTTTGCGGTTCGCGGCTTTACCGAAAGCCTCCGGCATGAATACGCCGGCACGAACCTTCACGTATCGAGCGTTCACCCGGGCGGCGTGCTGACGAACATCGCACGCAACTCGCGGTTGGGTGAGAACACCCCTAAAGAATGGAAAGAACAGGGAGCAAACTTCTTCGACCGCGTGGCCAGGAGCACTCCCGAGCAAGCCGCCGAAACTATCGTCGCAGGTATCAAAAAGAAAAACCCTCGCATCCTTATCGGAAAGGACGCGAGGGCGATCAGCACTTTCGCTCGTTTGTTTCCAAAAAACTACCTTCGCGTCATCGAACGCCTCGCCGGGCATAAGATGAGTTTGCGGAAGCGATGAAAACTCAAATTACCAACATTCCGTGAAGGAACCATAACAAAAAGGAATTGCGACCAGGCCTTTAAATGGAACTTGTTTACCGTTCCTTTTCAATGGCCTGAATTTCCAAGAAGAGGCTTCCTTTGTGATAAATTCCTTCATGAATTTTACGTTACTAAAACCGCCTAGCATTTTAAGTTTCTGAACATTTCCTGAGTCATCTATCCACAAGAGAATCGAAATCGTGCCTTTCGCGTGAAAACCACTTACTTCTTTGGGGACCTCTTTGGGTATCTCCCAAAACGGTTTGGTTACGAGCCGATTCAACGTGTTCTTCGATCCAAGGATTTCAGCCTTTACCTCCTGACCCGACACGAATTGGTTGGCAAGTACTAAAAGGAAAATTAAGCTCAATAGTTTTTTCACTTATTTCTCAGGCAGCGTCATGGTTTGCCTTTCTTGATCCATCTGCAGATGACGCGTCGTGTCGTCGGTTACGCTTGGCGGAATGAGATCGCCTGTCTTGTATCTTGATTCAGCCGGAGCAACGAATTGCTGCCGTGCGGGAGGGAGCGCGGAAGTCTGAAACCCGCCGCCGATCGCCTGGCTAGAGAGCGGAGCGACCATCCCGCGAGACTTCTCCATCTTCCTGGATTTCACGACATCAGAAAAACCCTTCGCGAAGAACGTAAATGCCGGGAACAGCATCGCCCACCACCACGCCTGGCCGCCGGCAACGCCGGTAACTAACAAAACTACTGAGACGATCAAAAAGCCGACTCCGGAAACGATCGCCCTCACGCCGTCGGCCGATACCTCAGCGGGATCGTTGCGTCGGATCGCGTTCCTGACCGGATCGCCGGTCGAGCAACCCGCGTCGTTCAATTTCGACAGGTCTCCGCTCAAAGCGACGCTGACCATACCGAGATCGACACCGCAGCTCCGGCAAAACTTGCCGTTGTCAGGATTTTCCGTACCGCATTTCGGACAAAACATAATGATATGGCTCGAATTTACTGATCCCTATCCAGAATCAGACTCCTGATTCTGAGACCGTGCTACTAACGACCGTTGGCGTCTAACCTCAAAAAGAACTACGCCTGTGGCCACGGATACGTTCAGTGATTCTATTTTTCCATACATCGGTATATTCACCAACGCGTCGCAGTTTTCAGCCACGAGCCTGTGCAGGCCCGAACCCTCCGATCCCATTACCAAAGCCGATGGGCGTGTCCAGTCCCACTCGGTGTAGTCCAGTTCGGCGACGCCGCTGGTCCCGACGACCCAAATGTCGCGCGACTTTAGGTCTTCGATAAGCCGATTGAGATTGGTCACCTTCGCGACCTTAATGTGTTCGATCGCACCGGCGGACGATTTCGCTACGGTTTCGTTCAAGCCCACGGCGCGCCGTTCCGGAATGAAGACACCGTGTGCACCGGCACATTCTGCAGTGCGCAGAACGGCGCCGAGATTTCTCGGATCTTCGACTCCGTCGAGCAGTACCAGCAACGCTTCGCCTTCGATCGGGCCGAGTATCTCATCGGCGTCCACGTAATCCGCGGCCGCTGCGAATGCCACAACCCCTTGGTGATTGTTTCCGGGACCGGCGAAAGTGGTTAGACGGTCGGCACCGGCGCGGTCGATGATGATCCTGTGTTCGCGGGCCAGGTCGAAAATTTCGGACAGGCGATGCGTCCTGGCTCCTTCCGCTATTAAGATCTTCTCGACTCTTCGAGCGTTTGAACGTAGTGCCTCAAGGACGGGAAGCACACCGAACACCACTCCCGGGCGCGGGCTCTGATCGTTTTGGTGGAGGCGTTCGCTCCGCTCTGGTCGGCGATCGCGATCGTCCCGGCGCTTTTCTTTTACCGGATGTGGGCGATTTAGTTTCATATAGTTCGTCTTACCAGGCGGGAGTACTTCGTGAATTTCTCCGTGTTAGTCGAAA